>CAYOAW010000009.1:0-6395 GCA_964402095.1 uncultured Eubacteriales bacterium
TTTTAGGGTCATCCGGGTATTTTCTTTTGTACATCCCATATTTTTTAAGAACTTTTGGGTAGAGATTTGCATACCAGCAAACAGTTATAAACTGTTTTAACGAGAAATAAACGGCAGGGAAGAAATTAATCGGTCCGTATTTTATCATTCTCTTCATCATGTCTCCCACCATTTTTTTAACAATTCCGAATGAATCGTTTTTTACTGAATCTTTCATCCAAAACTCAAGCCACTGCATACGGTAATGGATAACCAGAAGATCAATATCGGGAACTTTCGTAAGATTGACAGTCACATCGTTCGGAAGGTCGAAATCTCCCCATTCTTTTAAAGACTTTGGTTGTCTGTAAAGTCCATTTGCTACTGCATTTTCGAAAATTTCAGATCCTGGATCCAAAAATAATATTGTCAATGTGCAGAGATTTGCACCTAAATAAAAAGCGAAATCAACGGTTTCTTTCAACTCTTCAACCGTTTCATCCGGATAACCAAGAACCAAAGAACTTTGGCTTGTTATTCCGATTTCTTTGCAGTTTTCCATTGTTTCTTTTGCTTTGTCGAGATCAATTCCCTTTTTTATTAACTTTATCCGCTCCTTGCAACCGCTTTCTATTCCAAAAAGTATCCACCGACATCCGGAATCATACATTTGCTGCAAATCCTCTTTGTTGAATGCTCCTATTCGAGTCATACATCCCCAAACGAATTCCAGCTTTTTTTCCTTAACTAAGCTGAAAAACCTTTGTCTGTCTTCTTTGTTCGGGCACCAAAACTCATCGGAAAAATAAATACCGTCTACACCGTAATTTTTTATAAGATATTCAATTTCATTAATGAAGTGTTCCGGAGGCCGTGTCCTATGCTTACTATGGTGATATTTCGCATTGTAACAGAAAGTACATTTGGCAGGGCAGCCTTTTGATGCATAGATATATACCATTTTTTTGCAATTGAAAAATGGCTGAAGGTATCTCTTGGGTTCAACAAGTGACCAGTCGGAAACAGGAAATGTCGAAAGGTCCGCGAATTCACGAAATTTGTTAATATGAACTTCATCTTTATCAGTGAACGCAAGACCGTCAACATCGTAATATGAACCACCGTTTTTTATTGTATCAAGAAGTTCGCAGAATGTTATTTCGCCCTCGCCGATGACAATAAAATCAACACAGTTTTCTTTGAAGCCAAGTTCCGGAAGAAGGCTTATTTCATGGCCGCCCCAAACAACGGTCTTATTATATTTTTTTGCAATCTTTGAGACATTGACAACTGATTTGCTCGCTTTTGAAGAAATTACAGTAATCGCGACAACATCGGGATCAAAACTCTTAATGAGCTTCACAATACTTTCCTTTTTTACTGTCAGGTCAGCTATTTTAACGATGTGACCTTTCGACTTCGCATAGCTTGCTACTGACAAGAGACCAAGAGGGCAGGAAGGAATCCTTGATGCAATTGATACTGCAGGGTTAATAAATAATACTTTCAATAATAGGTCCTCCTATGTAAAATGAACTTTTTATAATCAAGCTATACCGCCCGTAAAAACTCTGTGGTTCATGGAATATTATTTTGATTTAATAAAGCTCATATCAGCTTGGTTGATATAAGTATCCGCCCCAAAATTAGCTGCAAACATTCGGTTCATTTCATATTCGGGATCAAGCCCTCCCCAATAAACCTCATAGCCAAACCGACTGTATTGATATATATTGTAGCGCCCGGTTGAAAGAAAACGGTACTTACCTTTGATAACAATATCTTTTTTCTCTTGTTCAACTTGTGATTTGATATCCTTTTCAATAGTTGTGGTTAATTCGTAGTTATAAGAAACGATATCATATTCATATACTGCATCAGTTGCGGTTGAAATCAAACACAGCGAAATTAAAAGTACTATTACAAGTCCTGCAGTTTTTTCTTTACAATCGACTTCATCAAAGATTTTTGTATTTAAAATACCTGTTGATATTATCAGAAATGTTGCGGCCGGAAATAGGTATCTTGGCAAAAATTCAGGAGCAATGATATAAATAAAGACGGACACAAACGCTGAAATAATATATAATGCCTCAGGTATAAAAGCAAATCCTGCAAATATTTTTTTGCGGACAACCGACTTTTTCAGACGAGTATTTATATACTGTCTTTTTCGTATCGTATATAAAATTGTCGCCGAGATTAATACAAATAATATTAACACCCAAAGTGATTTAAAAGTTGTACTAATTAACGTTCCTTCTATTTTATCAAAATTAACAACAGCATTTTTTAAAACATTATGCACGCCATAATATTTATCCGCTTTTACGCGGTAACCCGGTGCAAATGTCATAAATACCCAACCTGCCGCAAGGGAAACAACCCCGGTGTATGCCCACAAGGGAGGTCTTTTTCTGTTCTTTAACAGGTAGACTATCACCAGCACGGCCATTGTGCCTGCCGCCGCTCCGCTCGGTTCGCTGGACCATCCTGCTAAAAAGCAAAGAGGGGTTATACATATTGCTGAAATAATTTTATGTCGAATTTCTTTATCACTGATAAGTAAAATTCTGTAAGGAATCAAAATAATCAATACATATATACACGTCCACATATTGTTGACAGAATTTGTTAAGTTAAGCATGGTCAATTCCGGTTGGGGCATAAAAAACCAGATCATAGTAAATATTAATACATACAAAAAAAGGTTGCGTTTTTTGCCGAAATTAACATGAAAATACATAAGTATGCCTAAGAGAACTACCATAAGAGAGTTGATTATATTAAATATTTTTTTATCAACAAGCCATAGTAAAAGCTGAATCATTGTGTGAACAGGGATCCTGCCACCCCAAACCATATAATGGTTAATCATACCACTATAAATATCAGCTAAGGAAGAAACTTTTAAGGGATTTTCTGATATGCGCCAGTATTCAAATACCAAACGGTAAGTATAATCATCATTCAGGTATGCCGTTTTATTATTCATCAAGAAATATATAATAAAGAAAAATATAGAAAGTCCGAGAAACCATATTATATTTGTCTGTTTTTTTTCGATTTCGGTTTTTTTATTCAAAAGATCACAACCCGATTCATTTTTTACGGCAAAACTCACTAAACAATCTATAAATATTTAATAGAAATGAATAGTATTTACTGTAAGGATTCATTGTTATATTTTCCTTATTTAAGTCAAAATGTGAAAGTTCCATGCCAGCCGTTATAAAAGTTGTTCATTCTTTTTATCGCAGCTTTACAAAAAACAGGAAGTAAACAATAAGTGCCGTAAACAGCCAATAATTTTTATTGAAAAAATCTCCGATTTTTCTTGCAGATGCTGTTACTACAGGATTTCCGATGTGTAATAAATAGAGCAAAAGGAAAAACTGTATGATGACAACGGAAACTCTGCTTCTGAAATAGTTTTGGGAAAGAACAAGCATCGGCAACCTAAACAGTGGAGCTGTCGCGCAGAGAAAGTAAATAAATCTTTCAAATTTACCTTTGCTTTTTTTTATTGATTCTATCCAAATCATGAGGAATATAACAAGCAAAGGCAAAAGGTGCAACATTCCAGAGACCTCGGTGCTGAGATTATCCAAAACTCCGCCCTGAACACTTAAGTTCCATATACCCTTAGGCGGCAGAGAAAGCAATTGTAATACCCAACTAAAATCAAACTCACCGACACGTTCTCTCATATCCGTCTTATCCGCGGCATAGGCAATCAATTCATTGACGCTGTAGTCTACCCCTTTCATAAGGAAAAAATATGCGGAAAATGCTGCCATAAATACAAAACTCACAACACAAAGTGCAATGCTCTCTTTTGTGTTTTTGTTCCTATACACCTCGTAAAGCAACAAAATAGCAACCGCCGGCATATAAGTGAAAGCATATCCCTGATATGTGGCGAGACTCATAAGTATCAACAGTGGAACAAGCCACTTGAAGCCCTTTTTGCTTATTGCAATAAAAGCTAAAAGTGTAAAAACAACCAAAAAACGGTCGAGGGAAATAAGACGGGGGTAGAGGACTGTGCGCGAATAAGGGACAGCGAGAAAAAGAATCACAAAAACAATCGCAGTGCTTTTTGTTTTATCATCCGATTTGCGGATTACACGTCCTGCGGCAAAAGTAAAAAGAATTATCGATAAAAGGCAAAAAATATCGAAAAATCGATTCATGAAAGCAAGTGTTTTATAATCTGTAAACAGTGACATAATCGATCCGATGAACAACCGTGGAGCAAATCCAATTCTGTAATCGAAAATATGGAGAATTGTATAGGGGTCATTCGTGCTGTCATAATCATTTAAAAAATAAAAAATAAGTAGAACCACCAGAACAGGCAACTCGTATTTAACCTTGTCCAACAGCCTGAAAAAACAGTTTTTTTTCGCAAGATTGTTATATTTTTCAAACAATCCCGAGACACCTTTTTTCAAATCCCTATGCCCCCATCCCCACTATAAGCAGTGCTTGATAGATAAGCTTTTTTAATTATACATTTATTATTAAGATTATTCAATTGTTATTTTTATTTATAGGGTACTGTGCAAGATTGTTAACAATGTTTATTATTCTAATAATAACAAATGGCATAATATAAGTATCCCTCAGAAAACATTAAAACAATTCGGTTATTCAATGTTTTATGGAATTTTATAAAATAATTTGACAAATTAATTATATAAGTGTATTATTAATTAAAATCATTTATAATAAAATAACGAGTATTCTATCCGCCATTATTGATATGTTTTGGAGGTTGTATACGGTGAATGTTTTATTTGTGATTCCACATGATAAAGAATTACACAGTATTCCATATTTTGGAAATAACGGTGTATTGTCTATCGCATCATATATTAAATCCTTAGGACATAATGTTAAAATTGAAGATCGCACACTCAAGTTCTCTAATTTCAAAAAACTTCTTAAGTCATTTAAACCTAATATTGTTGGGATCTCATTCATATCATGTTGTGTTATGGATGATGCAATTAAAATTTCAAAATTGGTTCATAAAAAAAATATTCCGATTGTTTGGGGCGGATATGGGCCAATAGCTTTTCCAGAAATCATACTAAAAGAGGATTTTGTTGATTTTGTATCAATTGGCGAAGGAGAATATACCTGGAGGGACTTGTTAAATGCAATGTCCAAAAAACAGACTGCTTCAGATATATCAGGGCTGGCATATAAAAACAATAGGGGTGAAATTGTGGTAAATCCCATGGCTCCCCTTATCGATTTAAGAGATCTGCCTGTTTTAGATTATTCACTGATTAAACCATCAAACTATAGCTTTCCTTTTTATAATTCTAAAAGTATGATTTATATGTTTGACGGAAAAGGATGTCCTTATCAATGTATGTTTTGCGCTAATAAATTCTATAACAAATGCAAGTTACGCTCAAGAAATATGGACGATGTAATATCTGAAGTTCATTCTCTTTCTTTCAAATATGGCTTTGACGGTTTTTTCTTTATGAAGGAACTTTTTGCCGTAAATAAAAAAGAACTCTACCAAAAATGTGACAGCCTGTCAAAATTGGGCGAAGATATAAAATGGGGGTGCATGTTAAGGATAAACATGTATTCATCGGAAGATTATGACTACATGTACAAATGCGGCTGCCGCTGGATTTTTTTTGGTGTTGAAAGCGCCTCGGCAGAAGTAATTAAAAATATGAAAAAAAACACTGATATTTCCAATGCTGAAGTTTGCATTGTAGATTGCCATAAAGCAGGAATTATGCCATATGCATCTTTTATATTCGGATTTCAGGATGAAACTGAAGATAATATAAAAGAGACTATTTCCTTAATTAAAAATATTTTCCCAATAGCAAAAATTGGCTATAATTTTTTTTCACCAGTGTTTTGTTCACAAAGCTATAATGTTTTGGTTAACTTAGGCAGAATAAAAGAGCCTGAAAGTCTTAAGGAAATATCTATAAGTATGTGCACCAAACTAAGTGATAATTATTCATTAATAAAAACGATTGATTTGAAAGTTATATATTATTATTTTATGTTTATTTCGCTTATATCGAAAAAAAACTACCCTAAAAAGTACAGTGGCGGCATGTTTGCAGAAATTGCAAACATATTCAAAAAATGTTTGTTTAAATTCGGCTTGAAACATTGCGTTAAAATGGTTTATTTTTTGTCGTTTCTGGGAACAAAAATATTATGGTATACTTTTATGTTTCCGGGAATTCGTAAAAAATATGATTTGCCGCTCAAATTTGACTGATGCTAAAATTTTGAATCATTTTTCCAAAAAATAATTATATAATAAATTAAACATAAATCTGGCAATAATCAAGAAGTAAGCTTCTGATTCTTCGCTAGATTATAAAACTAAATGAATTTTGAATTCCTAATAAATATATTTG
>CAYOAW010000009.1:6495-10875 GCA_964402095.1 uncultured Eubacteriales bacterium
CAGAATTTCTGAAATTATGACATCTTCAAACGAGTATTTTTTAAATACCACAAATAAAGCATACATAATTTGAGAAAATGAAATCATTCCTGACGCTAATGAATTTTATATTTATTGCTCCGCGCTCACAAGAATACTTGGCCCCAGATTAACAATGCCGCATTTTCCCAGTAAATCAGATAAAATATTTTTTGCGTAGTATCAAAACTGAAATACAAGCTATCCCTATTTGCTGCTATTTTATGCCTCTTATTTGCATACAAATTAAATTTCTTTAAATACGGCAGCCGGTCCTTCCGTATTAATTATAAAATGCCTAACATACTCTTCAATAGGAAAGTAGCACATTATGAGACACCAAACTTTTTTTCTTGCAAACCAAGTTTACTAATGTTATAATTATAAAAATCATATTTTTAAATCATTAAAAATATAAGGTTGCCTTTTTATTTGGAAAGGAAAATTTTTTTGGAAAAGTTCTCATCCGTTTCGGTCGTTATCCCCGCAATAGACGAAACCGATTCTTTGAGGGAAAGCATTGAAATTGTTCTTAAAACCTGCGATTCCAAAGATTTAGAAGAAATATTTGTTGTTGTGTGCGAACGGACAACAGCCGAATGCCTTTGTGTTATCAACAGCTTAATTGACATGAAGAGTGAGGTTCCTGTCAGGCTCTATTATCAAGTTCGCCCAGGGTTGGGGGCAGCTCTTCATGAGTCGATGCAACAGGTTAAGGGCAGCCATGTCGTTAATATAGCTGCGGATTTAGATACGGACCCCAATGTTATAAAGGATATGATACAAATTGCTAAAGAACATCCTGACGCAGTGATTTTAGCTTCCCGCTGGGTAAAAGGCGGCGGTTTTTCCGGTTATGGTCATATTAATCAAGCGTTGAATTATCTTTTTAACAAGATGCTTCAGATTCTTTTTTTTACAAGTGTGAAAGACTTAACATATGGTTACAGATTTGCTCCGGTTGATAAGACGCTTTCGATAAAGTGGGATTCTGCCGGGTTTTCCATCGGGATGGAGACAAATTTAAAAATGCTGAGGCTTGGTTATGAGATGATCGAGGTTCCTGCTGTTTGGCGTGTCCGGCAGCAAGGTAAATCGCAAAACTCTTTTTTAAAAAAATTGAAATATACCGGAACTGTGTTAAAAGTCAGGTTTGCGAGCAGAGCATCAATAAAAAGCTAAGCAATGGAAGAAGACTGGTCGATGAGTATAAAAAACATCTATATGATACAACCGAACTACCTTTACGGCAGTTCGGCTCATCTTCCGTATGCAGCAGGCACTATTATCGCCTATGCGTTTATAAATGAAGATATAAAATCTCACTACTCATTAAAAAAAATACAATTTCAACGTGAAAGTATTGAAAAGACAGTCCGGGAAGCGGACAATCCGTTCGTCATCGGTTTTTCAACCTATGTATGGAACTTTGAGTATAATAAAGCTTTGGCAAAAAGATTTAAAGAAAAATATCCGGATTGCGTTATTCTCTTCGGAGGCCATCATGTTCCTCCGGGGGAAGAACTTCTGCGTGAATATAATTTTATTGACATTTTAATTCACGGCGAAGGTGAAGAGCCTTTTTCGCAAATACTGATGTCTTTTATTGACAACAGTCCTCTTGATGAAATTCCCAATATTTCATTCAGAAAAAACGGAGCTTTTATCAATACACCATTCAAAGAGTATTCAAGCTGCAATTACCCTTCCCCTTATCTTGAAGGGTATTTTGACAGCTTTTTCACAGACTATCCGGAGTTCAGTTTTGAATTGATGTTTGAAACCAACAGGGGCTGCGCCTATAATTGTGCTTACTGCGACTGGGGAAGCCTGAGGACAAAAATCAGACTTTTCCCAATGGAAAGGATTCTCCGTGAGTTTGAGTGGGCCTGTAAACATAAAATCGAATTCTTCGGATGCGCCGATGCGAATTTCGGAATTCTCGCACGAGACGAAGAGATTATCGACAGACTGGTTGAATTGAAAAGGACTACTGGTTTCCCTAAAAAATTTCAAACCTCCTATGCCAAAAATAACAGTGAAAGAATTTTTAACATCGGCAAGAAACTTGATGAAAACGATATGAATAAAGGCGTAACATTAGCCTTTCAAACTCTGTCTCCTGTTGCGTCCAAAAATGTCGGCAGAACCAATGTCAGCGTAAAATATTATACTCAACTGATGAATCGGTATAATGCTGCCAACATTCCGACCTATACCGAACTGATTTTGGGTTTACCCGGTGAAACTTACAGAAGTTTCGCTGACGGAATGAATACACTCATCAAAGCAGGTCAGCACCATTCGATTTATGTGCACAATTGCGAATGGCTGCCTTGTTCAGAAATGGGCAATCGTACATATATTGATAAATTTGAAATCGGCACAACAAAAATACCGTTGAATGAACCGCATATGCAATCACCAAAAGGTAAAGAAATCCCCGAATATTCACAGATTGTTACAAAAACATTCTCTATGGATCATCCCATGTGGATTGAAACAAATTTGCTTTCCTACACAGTCCAATGTTTTCACCATATGAACCTTCTCCAGTTTTTTGCCATTTATCTGTTTGATATGCAAAAAATAGAATATATTGACTTCTACGAACGCCTTCTGTCCTTCAATGACAATCATCCGGATACCGTCAGCGGAAAGGTTTTTGCCGAAATAAGGCTTAGGCTGAAATCTGTCATTGATGGTACCGGAGGGCTTTTGTGCTATGATGATAAATTCGGAGATATCGGCTGGCCTTTTGAGGAATTTGCGTTTTTGGAGATTGTCTGCGAAATCGACAGGTTTTATAATGAAATCAGAGAGTTTTTGGACTCGTTTGATATACCCGCGGAAATACTGGATGATTTACTGCTCTATCAGCGCAATATTATAAAAAGACCGGGCCGAAAAAAAGTGGAATACACCATTAATTATAATTTTCATGATTATTTTATGAACAGGTTTAAAGCCGGCAATATTGAGCTTGTCAAGCACAAAAACATCATTGAAATTACGGATAATGAAAACATTTCCGAGTGGGAAGACTATGCCCGCCGTGTTGTTTGGTACGGCAGGAAGGAAAGTAAAAATATCTATACATCCTGTGTAACCGTAAAGGATAAGTAATATGAGCATTAAAAATATCTATTTTGTACAGGTCGGCTTTTCTTTTGACCGTTCTCTTTATTTGCCATACGCGGTCGGAGCAATTGCGGCCTATGCTTGGCAGGATGAATTCGTTCGGAACGAATACAATTTAGAGGAACTGCTATATAAACGCGAAAGTCTGGATATGGCAGTTTTTCGCCTTAAAGATCCTTACCTCGTCGCTTTTTCATGCTGCGTATGGAATTTCGAATACAACAAAGCGTTTGCACGGAAAATCAAGGAAAAATATCCCAATTGCCTGATTGTTTTCGGCGGGCATAACATCCCGGAAGGCGGAGCTCTTCTTTCAGAACTGCCTGCGGTTGAGATTCTTATCCACGGTGAAGGAGAGGAACCGTTTTTAGATCTGCTGAAGGCTTTGCCTTCGGGTTCATTGAACCAAGTGCCCAATCTGTCTTTCAGAGGCAGCAACGGCAATACAATTGAAACGGAAAAAGTTCTTTATTCTGAAATCAAAAGCTACCCTTCCCCTTATTTATCCGGTACTTTTGACAATTTAATCGTCGAAAATCCCGAAGCGGATTTTCTCGCAGTGCTGGAAACCAACAGGGGCTGCCCATATAGCTGCTCTTATTGTGACTGGTGCGCGGGCAAAGCGGTCCGCTTTTTTCCAATGGAAAGAATTAAATCCGAAATCGCCTGGCTTTCAAAGAATAAAATAGAGTATTGCTTTTGCGCGGACTCGAACTTCGGGATGTTTCAACGGGACATGGAAATTGTTGATTATCTGGTTAAAACAAAAATAAAAACCGGTTATCCAAAGGTTTTTCGACCCTGCTACGCAAAAAACAGTGATGAAAATGTTTTTCAAATCAGCAAAAAATTAAACAGTGTGGAAATGGACAAAGGCGCGACACTCGCCTATCAAACATTAAGCGACGATGCTCTTGACAATGTGAACCGCAAAAATCTGACCTTGGACAAATTCGCCAACCTTCTTTCAAAATATAACGAAGCGGGCATCCCCTCTTATTCCGAGCTTATTCTTGGTTTACCGGGAGAAACCTATGAAAGTTTCTGCAACGGCTTATGTGAGCTTTTGGAAGCAGGCCAGCATAATTCAATCAGCGTTTATCATTGCGAAATGCTTGTCAATTCAGAGATGGCTCAGGAGGAATATATAAAAAAACACGGCATACAAGTAGCCAGGGTTCCCTTTAATCATATACACAGCGCGGACAAAAAAGAAGAGAT
>CAYOAW010000009.1:10975-12644 GCA_964402095.1 uncultured Eubacteriales bacterium
GATTATGCAAGGGAAGTTGTTTGGTACGGAAGACGCAGGGGCGCAACTTTACGAACCAACAACAAAGGCGAAGCCGAGGTCGAATACCTGCCCGGTTAAAATCGCCGGTTAAGGGAGCAGCAATGAAAAAACCAGTTTATTTTGTCCAAGCCGGAATGGCTTATGATAAATCCGTTTATTTACCCTATGCGTCCGGATGCCTTGCCGCGTATGCATGGCAGGACGAGTATATTGGCAAAGAATATGAACTGGCAGCGTTTTTATTCCGCCATGAAGGGGTGAGCGAAGCCTTTGAAAGCATCCGACAGCCTTATATTGTCTCCTTTTCCTGTTCTATTTGGAACTTTGAATACAGCAAAGCGCTGGCAAAACTGGTCAAGGAGAAATATCCGGAATGTCTGATTTTTTTCGGCGGTCATAATATTCCTGATAATTTTACGGTTTTGGAAGAATGTGCTTATGTCGATGTCCTCTTCCACGGCGAAAGCGAGGAGTCTTTCCTTGCGGCACTGAAAGCCTTGTCTTCAAGCGCGTCTTTCGAGACTGTACCCAATATATCTTTCAAAAAGCAGAGCGGCGAATTATACCGGACGCACACAGTCACTTATGACAGCGTTGAAGACTATCCTTCCCCGTATTTATCCGGTTTGTTCGACAAATATATTCTTGGCATGCCACCGGAAGAATTTTGCTATATTATTGAGACCAACAGAGGCTGCCCTTACCGCTGCGCTTACTGCGACTGGTGCTTCAGTGAAAAGATACGATCTTTCCCGATGGCAAGAGTTAAAAAGGAAATCGATTGGCTGGCTGATAAAAAAGCGGAATACATATTTTGCGCCGATGCTAATTTCGGCATCATGGATAGAGATTTGGAAATCGCGAAATATATTGTCGAGGTTAAAAATCGAACCGGATATCCCTTTATTTTCAATGGTTGCTACGCCAAAAACAGCAACGAAATTGTTTTTGAAATATCCAAACTCTTATACGAAAACAAAGCCAACAAAGCGGCAACGCTCGCGTATCAGTCCATGAATGCAGTTGCTTTGGACAATGTCAACCGGAAAAATTTCACCGTTGAAAATTTTTCCAAGCTGCTTCAACGCTATAACGAAGCGGGTATCCCGACCTATACGGAAATGATTTTGGGTTTGCCCGGTGAAACTTACGAAAGTTTCTGCCAAGGGCTTTGTGAGCTGATTGAGGCCGGGCAGCACAGCAACTGCACCGTATATGCATGCCAGGTTTACTGCAACTCGCTAATGGGTCAAAAAGAGTATCAGGAAAAGTTCGGTATAAAAATTGCCCGAATGCCGATTAATTATATACGCTTTCTGCCGCCTCAACCCGGCGAAATACAAGAAATGATTGATATTGTTGTAGAAACAGCTGCAATGAGCCGCGAAATGATGGCAAAAGCAATGACTTTTTGCACCTGCCTGCAGTGCTTTCACCATATCGGCCTTTTAAGATGTTTCGCCCAATATTTGCGGCACGAGCACAATATATCCTATTTGGCTTTTTACAACGCTCTTCTTGACTATATCTTTTCAAGTGGTAACACATTTTTGAACAGTCTTTTCACAAGGCTGAAGGCGATGTGTCTTGATACCAAAACCGGCGAGTGGACATACAGCGACCCCAGATTCGGCAATACCGGATGGTT
>CAYOAW010000009.1:12744-15221 GCA_964402095.1 uncultured Eubacteriales bacterium
TCTCGTCGCGTTTTCCTGCAGCGTTTGGAATATGGAATACAACAAGGCTTTCGCTAAAAAGCTGAAAGAAACTTATCCGGAATGTATTGTCGTATTCGGAGGTCATCATGTTTCGCCGGATGCTTCTATGCTTACTGATTTGAATTTTGTTGATATCCTCGTCCATGGCGGCGGCGAGGAAGCTTTCAAAGCTATTCTGCTCGCATTCTCTGAAAACCGGAAACTTAATGACATTCCGAATATCTCTTTTCGCAATCCCGGCGGCAGCGTTGTTTCAACTATAAAGAAACTGCCGGATACAACGGCTTATCCTTCCCCTTATCTTGAAGGGTATTTTGATGGAATTCTCGAGGATGATATTAAATTTTCGGCTATTATCGAAACAAACAGGGGTTGCCCAAATAAATGCGCATTTTGCGACTGGGGAGATTTACAAAAAAAAGTTGTCTTGTTCCCCATTAATAAAATTGAAAATGAATTAATTTGGATTGCCGAACACAAAATCGAATATGTATACTGCGCAGATGCCAACTTCGGGCTTTTTGAACGCGATGATAAGATTACCGATTTGATCGCAGAACTCAAAAAGAAGAAAGGGTATCCGCAAAGATTCAGGGTTAATATTGCAAAAAATATAACCGGGGTTGTTAAAGGTATCGTCGAGAAATTCCATAATAACAGCCTTGACAAATCATTGCCGTTGTCTTATCAAAGCCTGTCCCCAACCGTCTTAAGGAATATCGGCAGAAAAAACCTGGACTTAAGCCACTTTAAATCATTGATGGCCTTATATAATCAAATCGGTGTTTCGACTTCTTCCGAATTAATAATCGGGCTGCCCGGTGAAACTTATAAAAGTTTTTGCGAGGGGATTTGTACCCTGTTGGAATGCGGGCAGCATAAATCCATCAATGTTTATGCCTGCGAACTTCTGCCAAACTCTCAAATGGGGGATGCCGCATATAAAATGTTCCATGGTATAGAATCAATGAAATTGCCTTTTTATCAGATTCATTGCAAAATTCCGGACAGCAGTCATGAAATCCAAGAATATTCCGAATTCGTCGTTTCGACAAACACCATGGCAAAAGAAGAATGGGTTCAAACCTCCATTTTTTCATTCTATATCCAGGCTCTTCACAATTTAGGGCTTACCCGGGCAATCGCTATTTTCCTGCGCCATGAAAAGGCGATCGGTTACTTGAGTTTCTATACCGAACTTGTGAATTATTTCGAACAAACACCCGGTACATTATTGAACAGGGTTTACAATAATATCAAGGCTTTGACAAAAGGTGTGATCGACGGAAGCAACGCCTGGGTGGTTGAAAACAAGAAGTTTGGCGGCTTGACATGGGGCCTTGAAGAACTGGTATTTCTGGAATTAGTTTCAAACGCCTCTGTATTTTTTGATGAAATCAAAGACTTTTTAAGCAGATACAACATTGAAGAAGCGCTTGAAAAAAGCCTTCTTCACTATCAAAAAAGTATCATCAAACTGCCGGTTGAAATAAAGGGTACTATTGATTTGGATTATGATTTTTATCCTTATTTCAACAGAATTTACAATGGCGATTATTCCCCTTTGGTTAACATAAAAAACACGCTGTGTATTAACGGAGATAAATCGATCGACACCTGGGAAGATTACGCCCGGGAAATTGTTTGGCTCGGGCGCAGGGATGATGCGGCTCTTTATACCGGCAGCCGGTATTCGATTTCCGTTAATTACTTTAAATAGTCTTTCCTCGCTTAAGTATTTTGTAATATAATTCTGATATACCGTCTTTCGTAAAAGTAAACAGTTGGAGGAAGCGCAGTCAATTGAAACAGACAAGAAAGAATATCTATATGGTTCAAGTCGATTTGGCATACGGGGAAAATGACAAAGCGGTATACCTGCCGTATGCAATCGGGCTGCTGGCGGCATACGCCTGGCAACATGAGGATATTAAGAATAACTACAACCTCGGCGGCCTTATCTTCACGCGGGATGATATCGATCAAACCATAACCACCTTTGAAGACCCATACCTTGTGGCATTTTCAAATTATGTTTGGAATTTCGAATACAACAAACTTTTTGCCGAACGTCTGAAGAAAAGGTATCCCGGGTGCATTATTGTTTTCGGCGGTCATAATGTGCCACCCGACACATCCTTATTGGAAGAATATTCATTTATTGATGTTTTAGTGCATGGTGAGGGTGAAGAGGCGTTTTTGAATCTGCTGTTGGCTTTTGATACGAAAAGCAGCTTGTTTGATATCCCAAATATTTCCTATAGAGACAAATACGGCGTTCCTGTCAGTTCCGAAAGGGTTCATGTTTCTTGCCCGCTCGAAAATTATCCGTCACCTTATCTGTCCGGATTGTTTGACAAGCTTATCGAGCAAAACAGCAATTATACTTTTTGCGCTATTCTTGAGACCAGCCGGGATTGTCCTTATCTTTGCGCCTTTTGCGACTGGGGACAGCT
>CAYOAW010000009.1:15321-32417 GCA_964402095.1 uncultured Eubacteriales bacterium
CCGGGTGAAACCTATGAAAGTTTTTGCCGCGGAATAGGTATCCTTTTTGAAGCAGGCCAGCATAAAACGGTCAACATATATAGTTTTGAACTTCTGTGCAACTCAAGCCTCGGCACTCCGGAAAATATTAAAAAATATGAATTTGAAACCGTGCGCATTCCGCTTATCCGCCTTCACTGCGCGCCGGATAATGAAGATGTGACCGAATACTCCAACATTGTTGTTTCAAACAATTCAATGAACCGTGAAATGTGGAAAAGATCTTCTTTGTTTTATAACAGCATTCAATGCTTTCATAATTTCGGTTTGCTGCGTTGCTTCGCGATTTACTTGTATTACGAAAAAGGCGTCAAATATGAGGCATTTTACAAACAGCTGCAGTTATGGATGGAACTGAATAGCCATACCGTCTGCGGGCAGATATATAACAAGCTTGATAATTGTTATAATGAGGTTCTTGCGGGCAAAGGCGGCCTCTTTTACTCAAATCCGATCTTCGGCCATATTGTATGGTCCTATTCGGAAGCGATGTATCTTGATGTTGTGTTCGGTTTTGAGGATTTTTTCCGTGAAATTGAATCTTTCCTGAAATCATTTCAACTTAATACTCAAATATACCAAGATTTGCTGGCTTACCAGAAAAGCATCGTCAAGAGACCGTCTGTAACAGAACAGAAGATATCGCTGTCATATGATTTTAATAATTATTTTAAACATATTTATCTGAATGAAAAAATTGATTTGATCCCGAGAAATAACGAAACCATCACCAGAGACCCTAAAAGCTGGGATACCTGGATTGACTACGCGAGGGAAAATGTCTGGTGGGGGAGAAACGAAAACAGGAATATTATCACAGACATTGAAACTCAATACACATAGACAGCAATTCGTTTAATGTTGAAGGGAAGCTTCGGTATGAACAAAAAAAACATCTATATGGTTCAGGTCGACCACTTGTATGGTAATGATGAAAAGTCAATTTATCTTCCGTATGCTGTCGGTTTAATTGCCGCTTATGCGTTTGATGATGAAACAATCAAAGCAAACTATGCACTGAAGGATTTTATATATTGGCGGCAGAATATCAATGATGCTGTCGCAGTACTCGATTCACCCTTCATAGTCGGATTTTCCTGTTATGTATGGAACACCGAGTACAATAAAGTTTTTGCCAAACGGCTGAAAGAAGTGCACCCCGGCTGCACCGTTGTTTTCGGCGGTCACAATGTGCCTTATAACACCGCCATGTTGGAACAATTCGACTTTATAGATATCCTTATCCACGGCGAGGGTGAGGTGCCGTTTAAAGCCTTGTTGGCAGCGATGGCTTGCGGCAGCGAGCTTTCCGATATCCCGAATATCTCTTTCAGAAACCGTGAAAATAATATTATTAAAACACCTTCAGCACCGCCGCCAAATTTGAATTTGCCCTCTCCTTACCTTGAAGGTTACTTTGATTCGATAGTCGGCAACGGGGACTTCAGTTTCTGCGCTGTTCTTGAAACAACCAGAGGCTGTCCTCACCACTGTTCTTATTGCGACTGGGGCAGTCTTGGCTCAAAAATCAGACAGTTTCCGCTTGATAAAATAAAAAAAGAAATCGAATGGATGGCAGAGAATAAGATTGAATATTTTTGGTTTGCGGATTCAAGTTTCGGTATTCTTGAACGTGACAATATAATTGTCGACTGGCTTATAGCGTTAAAACTAAAAACCGGTTATCCCAAGGTTTTCAAAGTCAACTATGCCGAAAACCGAGAAAGAGAAGTATACGAAATTTGCCGTAAGCTCAATGAAGTCGACATGAATAAAGGCGCGACACTTTCTCTTCAAAGCCTTAATCCAACAGTATTGAAAAATATCAACAGAAGAAATATCAGTATGGAGCTCTTCGCAGAAATGATGGCGCTATACAATAAAGCCAACATTGCGATGTATGCAGAGCTGATTTTAGGTTTGCCGGGCGAAACCTACGAAAGTTTTTGCAAAGGCATTTCAACGTTGCTCGAAGCCGGGCAGCACAACGCACTGAACCTTCACGCTTTGGTTCTGCTGCCCAATTCTCATATGGCTAATCCGGATTATATTAAAAAATTCGGCATCAAAACGGTCAAAACCGAATTTTTTCAGTTCCATTGTGAAAAAGCCGAAAACGATATCCCTGAATATTATGATTTGGTTGTTGCCACCGATACGATGGATACTGCCATGTGGGTACGTTCAAATATTTTTTTCATTTATATTCAGACATTTCATCAACTGGGTTTGCTGCATTTTTTTGCGGTTTATCTTTTCTATGAAATGGGTATTAACTACGATGATTTTTACAGCCGCCTGATAGGATGGAGCGCGGTAAACAAGGAAACCTTATGCGGAACAATTTATACCGAATTCAGCCGAAAATTATCCGGAATACCAAAAGGGAACGGTTCCAGGTCCTATATGAACAGTATTTTCGGAAATATTGTTTGGCCGTTAGAGGAAGGTGCGTTTCTCGAAATTTTGCCGCAATCGGATTTGTTTTATAAAGAGATAGCTGACTTTTTATCCTCTTTTCATATTGAAAGCTCTGTATACAGAAATCTGATGGCTTATCAGACCGGCATGATGAAACGCCCGGGCAAGAGCAAATTTAGTCTCCCACTTGAGTATGATTTTCACAATTATTTCGGAAGAATTTATGTGCATGCTTACAGCGCACTTGAACCGGTAAAAAATCTTTTACATCTAAATGATGAAAGGTGCGCAAACACTTGGAAGGACTACGCGACGGAAAATGTATGGTACGGCAGAAATGACAGCAGGACATTGTTTCGCGATATAACTATCGAATATTTAGATTAGAAACAACAAAGAAGACCCTTTTAACTGTATTTGGGCAGTGTTCGTCAAACAATGACAAACACTGCCCGATATTTATATATCCATATGACAATCCATCCGGAGGATCTATTCAGAAATTATCTTTTTTGAATTGAACTTAGAATAAAAAATGCTTTTTACAATCAGCTGACAATAATTTCAAAATCTAAGCAAAACTTAAGAAATTGTCAATATGCTGAAGCATTACTGATACGTAAACGGAATAATTGTTTGAAAATATGGAGGAAGCCGAATAAATAATTAAAACCGTAAAAAGCAAACTGTGCCGGTTAAAATAGCTTACTATGCTTTTTAGCGCATCAACCGCGCGTTCATCATTCCTCGCAAGAATATATAATACAAGCATAAACTGTGAAATAAATAAGGTGGGGATCCATCTGTCCCAGTCAATTGCAAGAAACATCGGCAATCCAGCTATTGGAGCGAATAGGCACAGCAAAAAAACAAATTTCTTTGTTTTTTGCTGTGCATCTTTTAACGCTTTTATCCAAAATGAAATTAATACCGCAAATGCAGGCACCGTTGAAAAAAACATGAATGGTCCGTAAACCTTCAACAAATCAAAAAACCAGCTATACGACTTGCCTGCGTCACGCATATATATCCCGGCAAGCGGGAAGCAAAAATCGCCGAATACAGGGATCTCTCCGCCTTGTATATCCGTTTTCCCTGCAAGGAATATTTTCAATTTCTCCTGACTGCTGAAACCGGATTCCGGCGCAAAAACTTTAAAGTAGATAAAAAACCCAGCAACCGCCAGACAAGAAACGGCAAATATCATAAAATGAGTTCTTGAATTATGATTAACCAGATACTCATAAATCATAATGATAGCAATAACCGGCATATACATAAAAACAAAGTTATAGTTAAAAATTACAGCAAAAACACATAAAAATGGCACCAGCCATTTTGTTTTTTCATTTTTAATGCAAAAAAGTATAACCGTTGTAATTAATATAGAAAATAAATCAAATCTGCCGAAATTGTTAATATTAAAAAGATACTGTATAGAAACTGGGCATGCAACAAACAGTATGATAAAGATTTCAGCGCTGTTGCCGATATTTTTTGATATGCGCCTGACAATATCCCCAACCAAAAACGAAACTATTCCGATAAAAAAAATAGTGAAAATACTTATGATAATGTAAATTGCTTTTCTGGTAATATAATTCGTAAACAATCCAATAATAGAACCCATAACGAGTCTTGACTTAAAGCCAAAATCAGCATATGTCAAAACATAATAAACCGCCGTATATTCATTCAAGTTTTGGAGGTTGGGAACAGTGAAAAGGTAGGCTGTGAAAAACATTATAAAAACAGCAATTTCATAATGAGGTTCCCGGCAAAAAACATTTATTCTTTTTTCTCCCGACAGTTTTGATCCCATAATTTTTCCTAAGAATGATTTTAAAATGGCTATTTAAATGCTTTTCAAATAATACAATCATTCCCTGTTTATATATAGTCCGTATTTTTTCCTGATTTTCGGGTGAAAAAACACGTTCCAAGCGACATTAACAAAAGTCTTTGCCGAGTTAAATCCGGTTACAACAAATGACACAATCCCAAATCTGAAAATATTAATAAACGCGTCATTAATCGCTTTGCCCGCGAATTCAAATGGTTTAGATGACGCTCCCGCATCTTTCCGTGTAAAACTTACCCAGTGAAAATAGCTTCTGATAACCATAAGCTCCCGTTTGGGAACGGTTGAAAAGCTTTTAAAATAATCATTTGTCTGATTGATTTTCGCATGTTCTTTAAGCGTATGCGGCGGGCTGAAAAGCCCCTTCCCTATCAAATCCCGGCACAAATCCTGTTCAATATTTGGGGTATAGAGGTTAACCGGATATAAATCCGCCTTGATCCGCTTAGCCAGATTAACAGTGTCGCGCAGTTGTTCTTCCGTTTCATTCGGAAAGCCGATAATCAAGGATGAAATTGTAATAATTCCAAGATCTTTAGTGATTCTGAAAGTCTCCTCCATTTTTGAAAAATCAAGATTCTTCTTCACTTTTTTCTGCATCTCTTCTGAACCTGTTTCAATGCCGAAAAAGACCCATCTGCAACCGGAATCGTACAGCAACCTAAAATCTTCATCGTCGAACTGACCTATTCTTGCCTGGCAGCCCCATGTTAGGTTATAGTTTTTTTGTTTCATCATCGAACAGAAACTTGTTAAATCTTCTTTTTTGGGGCAGAACACATCATCAGTAAAATATATTCCATCCATGCCATATTCATTTATGAGGCAGTCAAATTCGGCAAAAATATCTTTATCAGGCCTCTTTCTGTATACTGATTTGTTGTATGCCTGATTATAGCAAAAAGTGCAGGCGAACGGACAGCCTTTGGATCCGTAAAGATACAGCATCTTCCTGCATCCGAACCAGGTTTGGAAATATTTCGGCACATCAACCAAGGAATAATCAATAACCGGCCAGTCTGCCGGGTCTGCAAACGCCCTGGGCCGGGTCACAATTACTTCTCCGTTTTTTTTGAATGCGAGCCCGTCAACAGCGTCCATTTGGCTCAAAGGGGTATTATTTGCAAATTTGTCGAGCAACTCGATGATTGTAAATTCGCCTTCGTTTAGTACCACCGCGTCAACAAGCCCGGAATTCAATGCGTCATCATAGATGAATGTCGGATAATGACCACCCCAAATCACCGGAACATTCATTTTTTTGACAGTTCGAGAAATAAATTCGGCATCTTTAATTCCTCTTGCAGACATAATGGAAAGCCCGACAATGTCCGGTTTGAATGAATTTACCAATTTCACAATGTTTTCTTTTTTAATACACCGATCACTGATTTTTACTTTATGGCCTCGATCTTTTAAAAAAGTAGCAATAGACAAAGCACCGAGCGGCACAGAGGGCGCTTTAATAAAATAGTTGGTTGAAGGATGAAATAGTAATACTCTCATAGAATCACCTGCTGCTTATTTGCCTGAAAGTTAAACGCCGGGAACATATGTGCACAACAGCTTTGCCTGTCTATTTCTTTTTTTGTATTCCATATTTTTTAAGGATTCCAGGATAAGCTTTAGCATACCAAAGAACAGTAAAAAATTGTTTTGCAGAGGCAAATGATCCGACAAAGAAATTATCTAAATTAAATTTAAACATATTTTTCACAGCCTGTAACGCAAGCTGTTTAATAATGCCGTATGAATCAGAACTGACAGATTCCTTTTGAGAAAATCCACGCCATTGCGCATAAAAATGAAGCACCAGCAATTCTTTTTTAGGAACCTTTGAGAGGGTTTCACCTTCAAATTCGTCGCATTGTAATTTTGCCCATTCTTTCAAGTTTTTCGGTGGCTTGTATTGTCCGCTGCTTACAGCGGATTCAAACGATTCGGAACCGGGCTGCAAAAAGAAAACATTGAACGGACTAAGGTGCGCATCCAAATTCAACGCAAAGCTGACAGTCTGCTTAAGTTCCTCTTCGGTTTCACCCGGATACCCGATTATGAATGAACTTTGTGCCGTAATACCGATTGACCTGCAATATTCGAATATTTCTTTTGCGGTATCCAGTCGGATACCTTTTTTTATTTCCTTAATCCGCTCTTCGTTTCCGCTTTCAATACCGAACAGAATCCACCTGCAGCCGGCGTCATACATTTGCTGCAGTTCATCATGATTAAAAGTACCCAGTCTTGTTTGACAACCCCAAACAAAACTTAACTTTCTCTCTTTAATCATGCGGAAATAAACCTGCATATCTTCTTTGCCGGGATTCCAAAACTCATCGGAAAAATTGATGCCGTCAACACCGCAATTCTTAACAAGGTATTCAATTTCATCCACAACTTGCTCCGGGTTTCGTTTTCTATGTGTACATTTATGATAGCCGGGGCTGTAACAAAAGGTGCACTTTGCCGGGCATCCTTTTGAAGAATATAGATAAATCATCTTTTTACAGAGAAAATATACCTGACAATATTTGTTGGGGTTAACCAGCGACCAGTCTATCGGCGGGAATGCAGCAAGATCTGCCAATGCCCTGTCTTTGTTAATATGCACACCATCTTTATCAACATATGCCAATCCATCAATATTATGGATGCTCCTACCATTTTCCATGGAATCCAAAAGTTCTGCAAAAGTGATTTCACCCTCGCCGATTACAATGTAGTCCACACAGCCTTCTTGAAAACAAAGTTCCGTCAAAGAACTTGGCATATGTCCTCCCCATATTACGGTTTTGCCAAGTTTCTTTGCTATTTTTGAAACCTTAACGGTTGAATTGCCAACGAGTGTAGAACTGAAAGAAATCCCGACAACATCAGGATTGAAGGAGTTGATCTGCTTTTTTACATTTTCCTGTTTCACGGTCAGATCGACTATTTTTATAGTATGTCCTTTTTCTTCAATATAGCTCGCTATGGCCAGCAAACCGAGCGGAACGCTTGGTGCTTTTCTGCGCTTGTTAAGTTGAGTCGCTTTTGGATTAACCAGCAATACTTTCAAGAATATACCCTCTTTATGAGTTGTTTGATGCGATATCTTTATATTTTCACAGTCGGTCGCCTCACATAAATTTTAACATACAAGTCATGCAGCAAAACCGACAATACTTTTATCATTTTCTGATTTGTTTGGCATCAGTTAGAAACCTGATCCTCACTGCGGAAGAGATTAAATAAATGCGCGTGCTATTTATTATTTAATTTATACAATCCATATTTGCGTCGGATCCCCGGATGAAACGCCAAACCAAACACGATCCCAAAAAATATTTCCGCATCAAAGATGAAAGTAACTGCGAAATTTTTAAATCCGCGCCCAAACATCCCTTTCAGCGCATCGGCAACAGCTTTCCTGGTAAATCCGTACCTGCCTGAACCGGGTGCAGGTTCTTTTTTTATAAAAGATGACCACATAAAGAATGCTCGAATCACCTTGAGCTCTTTTGCGGGTATTTTTGAAAAGTTTATCTGTATTTTTTCAGTCGGTACCATTTTAGCGAATGATTTAAGCGTATCCGGTATTGTGTACCTTCCCTGCGCAACAAGTTTGTCGCACATTTCCGAGCCGTTCAGCGGAAAGAAAAAATTAAAATCATACATCGCCATTGGAATTTTTTTTGCCAGCGCTATTGTTTGTTGGACTTGCTCCGGTGTTTCATCCGGGAAGCCGATAATAAAAGAAGTGACGGGTATAATCCCGGCATCTGCGCAGTTGTTGATGGTTTCCACAACTTTTTTTAGCGCGATCCCTTTTTGAATTTCCTGCTGAATGGTTTCTGAACCGCTTTCAACACCAAAAAACATCCACCGGCATCCGGCGTTAAACATCACATTAAAATCATCTTTTTCATATGTTCCTATTCTGGCATTGCAGCCCCAAACAACATCAAGCCCCGCATTTTTTATTTGATTGCAGTTTTCAACCATCTCTGTTTTATTCCGGCACCAGAGCTCATCGGCAAAATGAACACCGTCCAGCCCTGTGTTCCGGGTAAGATATTTCATTTCTTCAATACAGTATTCAAACGGTCTTTTCCTATATACGCATTTATTAAAGCTCTTATTGAAACAAAAGGTACAATGCCCGGGGCAGCCTTTAGCGGAATATATATATAGCATTTTACTGGCTGAGAATAACCTCTGAAAATAATCTGAAGGTTTAACAAGGCTCCAGTCCAAAATTGGGAATTCCGCAAGGTCGGCAAATACTCTGTCCTTATTGATGCAAACTGTCCCTTCATGCATATATGCTAAACCGTCAACATCCGAAAGGGCAGTTTTATCTTTTAATGCGCCCAGCAGTATTTCCCATGTTATCTCACCTTCGCCCATGATGACATAATCAATGCTGCCATGCCGAAGAATGGTTTCGGGAATATCAGATGCAAGCGGTCCACCCCATACAACCGGTATTTTAGCCTCATGAGCCGCTTCCGATGCCCTAATCGCGTCGGTTATCGATTTATAGGAAATCACGGATATACCTACAGCATCAGGCTTAAATTCAGCGATTGTTTTTTTGTAATCAAAATAATTCACCGTATTGTCAATTATTTTAACCCTGTGATTTCTAGCGTTGAGATAGGTTGCAATTGAGATTAACCCTAAGGGGCATGTAGCTGATTTAAAATATTTTTTGGGTTTTGGGTTAATAAGTAAAACTTTAATATCACCAGCCCCTTTTGTTGCAGAAAAACAAGCGATGGTATATAATAAGAAGTATAAACTTTTATAGCTTTTTGTCAAGGGCTGAGCATTCTGTCCGCTTTAATCAAGGTTGCTTTCGCGTCAGCCGAATAAGTCCTGATACCATTGCAGATTTCATTTAGTATTTCTTTTGGAAGGTCGCTTAAAACATGAAAAACATTTATTTTGTTCAGGCAGCTATCAGCAGTAATAATTTTACGGTATACCTGCCGTATGCTTCCGGTTGCCTGATTGCATACGCGATGCAAGATGCCGAAATAGCGGAAAATTATAACTTGTCGGATATTTTTTTTATGCGCGAAAACATCGAAGACGCACTGCAGTCGTTAATCGATCCGTACCTTGTTGCTTTTTCGTGCGTCATCGGGAATATTGAATATTCATCGATATTTGCCGAAAAACTCAAAATAAAACATCCTTCATGCCACATCGTTTTCGGTGGACACGGCGTATCGGATAATGGCGACTTTCTTCACAAACATCCCTTTGTTGATTTTTCTGTTCACGGTGAAGGGGAAAAAGCCTTTTCGGCTTTGCTGAAAAGTTTGTTATATGACCAAGGGTTTGACAATATTGAGAATCTTGCTTACCGGATGGATAAAGAAATCATCAAAAACAAAACGAATAATAGTTTTGATATTAGTGACTATCCGTCTCCTTATTTAACAGGTATATTCGATGCCGTTTTCTGTAAGTATCCTGATGTTGAGTTTCACGCAATCATTGAGACAAACCGCGGCTGTCCCTACAACTGTGCTTTTTGCGAATGGTGTTATACTAAGAGCATCCGGTATTTTCCACTTGAAAGGGTAAAGAAGGAAATTGAATGGATGTCTGAACACCGCATTGAATACTGCTACTGCGCAGACGCTAATTTTGGAATAGCGGCAAGAGATATTGAAATCGCTAAATATGTTGTTGCCATACGCAAAAGAAACGGCTATCCCGCCATTTTCAGACCTACCTATGCGAAAAACAGTAACGAAACCGTATATGAAGCCGGGAGAATTCTGAACCTTAACGGTGCGGATAAAGGGGTTACCATAGCCTACCAATCACTCAATGAGCGCACATTAGAACTCATAGGCAGAAAAGAGCTGAATATAGAAAATTATTCTAAACTAGAACTTAAGTATTCACTGGAAGGTATCCCGACTTATACCGAGCTTATTCTCGGCCTCCCAGGCGAGACCTATGAAAGCTTCTGTAACGGGCTTTGCCGTCTTATTGAAGCTGGCCAGCACAACTCCATCGCCGTTTATCAATGTCAGATCTATGACAACGCACTTTTAGGAAATCCGGAATATCAAGAAAAATATGGAATCAAAACGGCAAGGGTACCCTTCCACAGAGTTCACCACATCGCAGACATAGACGGAATCCAAGAATATTATAATATCGTTGTAGGCACTTCAGACATGAATACAGTTGACTGGATAAGGGCTAACCTTTTTTCCACTGTTCTTCAGTCATTTCATCATCTGGGCCTTTTACGCTGCTTCGCGATATATCTTCATTATGAGCTCGGGATCGGCTATTATGATTTTTATAATGATCTATTGTCATTTATCCTTCACGCGGGCGGGACCTTCTTGCATAAGATTTTTCTTGACTTTAGAATTAGGCTAAATGATACAAAAACAGGTGACTGGACCTATGTTGATGAAAAGTTCGGAAAATCCGGGTGGTATTTTGAAGAAGCAGCCTTTCTCGAATTTATTTATGTATGGGATATCTTTTGGAATGAGATAATGCCATTTTTGGAACGGTTTGATATCCCGATGGATATATTCCGTGAACTGCTGAAATACCAACAGTTTATTGTTCGGCGCTTGCTTGTTGTTTGTGATACCGCGGATTTTTCATATAACTTTTTCGATTATTTTGACCGGATTTACTGTGGAAACTACTCACCCTTGGAAAAAATGAGATATCGTATAAAAATTAAAACCGAGATTACAACTTCAGCCTGGGAAGAGTATGCTTTCAAAATCATTTTGTCGGGGAAAAGGCGCGGAGAAACCCTATATACAAATGAAAAGAATGCGATTTCCATTGAATATTTAACTGAATAAACCGAGGCATATAATGAATTTGATGTCAAAGAACAAAATTAGTTCCACCAAATACCAGGATATAGTTGCACTGGCTTTTTTGCTGTGCTCCATACTGTTTTTTGCATGGAAAGCCCGGTATAGTTTCGGCATCAGTGATGAAAGCCTTTATATTTCAAATACGCTCAGGCTGATTATGGGTGATTCGCTGCTTGTTGACGATTGGCATGTGTCTCAACTGACAGGCTTCTTTCTTTATCTGCCTGCTAAAGCATATATTTCAATTGCCGGGTCTACCGAAGGCATAATATTGTTTTTTCGTTACTTGTTTATCGCGCTTCAAAGTGTTGTTTTCACAGCGATTTATTTTTGTCTGAAAAAATACGGCATATTCAGTATCTTTGCCGCTCTATTGTTATATTTGCATATCCCTTTTTTCACCTTAATGAGTCCGGGATATTATTCTTTGGGGCTTGCTTTTGTCGCTTTGTCAGGGTTGCTTATGGCCACAGCCAAAAAGCATTGCATAGCGAGATTCTATATAATCGGACTGCTTTTCGCTTGTGCTGTTCTATGTAATCCTGTTTTGGCTTTTGTATATATCCTGTTCTCCGTTTGTATGATTGTCTTTGAAACAACAAAAAAGAAAGATTACCGGTTTTTAAAATTCCCGTCGATATCGTTTGAGGTAAAAACCTGGCTATGGATTACAATGGGAGTTTCTACGATGGCAGTAATATTTATCGCATTTCTGCTATCAAGAACAACCGTTCGGGAAATAATTGTTAATTTTCCAATGCTTCTTTCGGACCCCGAGTATACAGGTGCCGGAGCGCAAAGTCTGTTCAGTATTCAAAGAACGATAATGGAAATAGTGAAAATAAATCCATATCTATTTGTTTGTTTTGTGTTGCTGATGATAGTAATAATTTTTGATAAAAGGCGTTTAAGGCACAGAAAGGTTTTTTTAGCTGTAGGGTTGGGTATCTTTTTTATCTATGTTGTGTTTATAACATACACCATCTCTTTTCCAAACTTCGGATATTGGATGTTTCCCCTCGCTTTTCTTGGGTTGCTATGTTATGTGTTGTCTGAAAAAAAGCATAAAAATGTATTTGTTTTTTTGTGGATATTGGGTGTGCTGTACGCCCTCTGCCTTGATGTAACATCCGACATGGGTTTTGTTACCGCCAGCCAGGGGTTGTTGGTTTCGGATATCGCAAGCACACTGTTCATCAAAAACATAATTGATGAATTGCGAGAACAAAAGGAATTCAGATTATGTAATCCTAAAGTAGTTAATGACAAATATAGTAAAGGCTCGAATGTCAATCAACAGAAAATGATATCACTTAATCTGCTTACAACCGTTTTAACCGCCGCCTTGGTTTTTCAAATTGGGCAAGAATGTTTTATTGCGGCTGATTTAAAATATTGCCCTGAGTATCTCAGCTTTGATTCAACGGTAAGTTCCGGTATTTCTATTCAAAAGAACTCTAATGAGAAATTAAATGTGGAACTTCAAACCGGACCCGAGAAGGGGTTGAAAACAACAACGGCAACTGCAAAGATATATAATGGTATCATAAATGATCTTTCGCTTATAAAAGAAAAAGGTGATGGCAATGTGCTTATTGCCGGAACGCAACCGTGGTGTTATTTATATTTAGATATGCCATATGCATCGTTCTCGGCACGGTTCCAGGCAGATAAGATAGAAACCGAAGAACAGCGGCTCACTCGATATTACGAATTGCATACTGACAAAATCCCACGTTATATATATGTGCCCAAAGTATTCGATATTAACTTTATCTATATACCGGATAAAATTTTGGAAACGATTATAACAGAGTTCAAAAAAGATTATGAGTTAACTGTTCAGGAAAGCGACGTAGGCTATTCAATAGAAATAATAAATCGATAAATCCTGTCTGGTATTTTGGAGTAACCACCCATAAAAAGACTGCAGCAATACGATTACAATCCTATGCCGCAGTCTTTGATTTTTTGTACAATAAATAAAGTTTACAAATTTCGCTTAGTTGATTCACTCTAATTCACCAAACAGTAGTAGGTACGATTTTCGAAATATTTAAAATGCTGTATTCCCTCGTTTGAAAGCATTTGGCTTATCTCCTCATCATCAAGAAGAACGCTGTTTTTAACTTCCTGAAGCACGAGTTCCTCCTCACTCTTTCCGTTATACTTATTTATCAATTTTTTATATTTATCCTCATATTTTTCAACAAAATTCAGATTCAGATACCAAGGATAAAGAAGCTGATAAAGCTTAAGCTCTCTTGAGGACAAGTTTTCCAATTTAATTGTGGACGCGGTATAATAATTAGCACTTACCTTATTGCCGGTGAACATGTTATGTTCCTTGCAATAATCAAAAAGCGGAGTGCCCGCAAACGGTTCAAAAATCGCCTGCCTTATAAGAGTCGGCTTCAATCTGCGCAGCATCTTCAGACTCTGATTAATGGTCTCCACAGATTCTCCCGGAATGCCTATCATAGCAAAAGCCAGAGATCTCAAGCCATATTTGTTAAATAAATCAAACGCGTTTATCAGCTGTAAATCGGTAATTTTTTTGCCTAAAAGAAAGTTACGCAGATTCTCACTGCCGGTTTCAAACCCAATCAATATTAATTCACAGCCGCTGTCCTTAAGCTTTGCGACAATTTCGTCGTCAATAAGGTCTGCCCTGCTCTCTAATGAATATTTAATTCCGTACGGTTCGAAAATCTCCTTTTTAAAGCGTTCCGCAAATTCAAAAAACCACTTTTTATCTGATAGCAGCAAATCATCATCTGTATCTACAACATCTATTAAATCTTTATATTTTTCAATAATCGGAAGAATATCGCCAATCGCTCTATCAACGCTTTGGCATCTGTAGTAACTGCTCGAACATGAAAGTTTAAATGTTTCTCTCAATCTATGATTCATACAAAAGGTGCATGTGTATGGACAACCTCTGGAAAAAGCGGTGCCGAGCCACTTATTCCTAAGTGTAAGTATTTTTTGGACATTAATTAATTCGTAATCTTTTGGAGGCAGTTCGTCCAGGTCGCTGACAACCTCGGGAGGACCGTTTTGTATTATTTTTCCATCCTTTTTAAAATTAAATCCCTTGACGCTGTATATATCTCCACCGGTTTTGAGTCTTCTGAGCAATTCAACAAGGGATTTTTCCGCTTCGCCAATAGAAAACGCGTCAAAATAAGAACTTCCTAAATCATCCGGAGAGATAATGGCATGTATTCCGCCCAAAATAATAAGCGGTTTTACACCTCTTGCTTTCAGGTTTTTTGCAATTTCATTGCTAAGCTCATATTGATAAGTTGTTGTTGTTACGCCAATAATATCAGGATTAATTTCCATAACCTTTGAAAATATCACATCATGGTCAACAGGTACGCCATATTTCTCATGAATATGAATCAAATCCACATCGTTTCCGGCTTTTTTAAGGCAGGCCGTAAGAATTTGGATTGCCGGGGAAAAATTTATATTTCCGCCAATATCCGGATAGATAAACAACATTTTCATCAAAGCAAACCTTCCTTTTTAGCGAAATGTTTTTACAGCGATTATTTATATATTCAACGGTAAAAACTAATCCTAAAACCGATCGTAATAATACGATTATATTTTAAATGACGGCCCTTGTCAATGTACCGCAACAGACTTTTGTTGACATGCCGGCAGATTGCAGTTTATAATAACCACAACGATTGCTTATAGAAAGTGTGGATAAGGATGCATTCTTTAACTCAAAGTAAAACATTTTCTTATAAAAATCAAGATATTGTGGCTGCGCTGTGTTTTATTGCGGCAGTTGTTTTTTTTATATGGAAAGCCCCTCACAGTTACGGATATGAAGATGAAAGTTATTATTATACCGTTGCCCAAAGACTTATGCTGGGAGACTCACTTCTGGCCGATGAATGGCACTTGGCCCAGTGGTTTACATTTTTTATTTATCTGCCTTTTAAAGCATATGTTTATTTTGCAGGTTCTACGGACGGCATCATATTATTCTTCCGCTACATGTTTGTCGCGTTTCAAGGTACTGTTTCGGCTGTAGTATATTGCCATCTTCGTAAATATGGTATATTCAGCATTCTTGCTGCTGTTATCTTTTTTCTGCATATTCCGTTGATCTTTTTTATGTCGTTAAGTCATAATACAATAGGGCTCGCTTTTATTGTAATTATAGGCGTATTAATGGCAACTGCAAAAAAACGCAGCAAAATAATGCCAATTTTAATCGGGTTATTGATAGCGGGCGCAGTCCTATGCAACCCCAGTTTAGTTTTCATATACATTCTTTACACGGTTTGTATGGCATTATATGAGTTATCCAAAAATAAAAAACGCCGTCTCTTAAGTTTTTCTGATATCTCGTTTTCATTTAAAACATGGCTTTGGATTACAATCGGAATATCCGCTTTGGCAGTGATTTTTTTAATTTTTCTGTTTTCGGGAACAAACCTACGGGAGATCCTTGATAATTTACCGAAACTTTTTACCGATCCGATCTATCAAATCACTTCCAATGAATACGGAAAGCAAAATGTAATAACTATTCACAAGTCACTTTTAATTATCATTTCATTTAGCCCAATCCTGTTTTCTTCCTATGGAATCTTAATGGCTGCTATTGCTTTTGATAAGAAAAGAATCTCTCATCGGCCGCTATATCTGGCAACTGTTTCCGCAATATTCTTTACTTATGTTGTGCAAATAATTTTGTCTCCCACATTGCCTGGAGAGAATCTTTTTTTCTGGATGTTCCCGCTTGCGCTGCTTGGCTTGACATGTTATTCATTATTGGAAACCAAGGACAAGAATGTGTTTGCATTTTTATGGGTCCTGGGTGCGCTCTACGGAGTTTGTCTGGATTTCTCATCTGATTTTGCCCCGTGGTCTTCTTCATTCGCGCTTGCGGTTTCGGATGTAGCCGGCGTAATTTTTATCAAACAAATAATTGATGAAATAAAAGAGCAACCCGGGAAATTGACCGAACCATCTTTGAAAAATGAGAAGAATGATCTTAATACCCGATCCATACAGAAAATTATTGTAATACTATTAGCTTCAACTTTATTTTTTCAAACCTGTTTTGAGTTTTATATAGACGCCGATATAAACCGGTACAGTACGGAATATTTTTACGATGTATATTGGCCGTCGACAGAGAAATTAAATGCAACCATTGAAACAGGTCCTTTAAAGGGAATAAAGACAACTGCTCACACCTTAGTGTTGTATAACAAAATGATAAATGATCTCGATGAAATAAAAAAAGACAATAGTGCCGGTCCCGTACTTATTACAGGCTATTTCCCTTGGGCGTATCTATATTTGAACTTACCATATGCAACTTATTCCGCCGATATTTCCAATTATATAGACAACAGCCGACTACCTCAATACTATGAATTGCATCCCGAAAAAGTGCCCAATTTTATATATGTAACAAAATTTGCCAAGATAAATGTTGGAAATATACCTGAATGGGCAACTGACGAGTTAATGCCTGAAAAAGCATTAGATATTGTCGCAGATATTCAGAATGAATATAATTGTACAATTAAAGAAAGCAGTGTAGGCTATATAATTAAAATAAAATAATCCAATGGTTCAGCCTTATAAATTCCGAAACTTGCACAAACAGGATATTTTGATTTATCCTGTTTGTGCAAGTCATTCATCTGATAGGGCATTGTTCAGCGTGCCTGTTCCCGACATTCTACGATATTCTTTCCGAGAGTTACCGTAATTGTACGCGCTCATTCGGGAAACCAAGCATGTATAAAGATTTTCATAAACTTTTGCTATCATCCCAACAAGATGATTTTATTTTTTATTTTTATGATATAACCCATATTTTTTTCTCACACCCGGATATGCAATGATATGCCAAAACACATAAAGAAATTCCC
>CAYOAW010000009.1:32517-33671 GCA_964402095.1 uncultured Eubacteriales bacterium
ATTCTTAATGCCAGATTAACGGTTTCTTTTAGTTCGTCTTCGGTTTCTCCGGGGAAGCCGATAATAAAAGTCGTCAAAGGGGTGATGCCGATTTCTATGCAGTTTTTGACATTTTCTTCAATAAGGGAAGTATTTATCCTTTTATGTATTTTTTCAAGTCTGGATTCCGAGCCACTTTCAATCCCTACCAATATCCATCTGCAACCCGCGTCATACATCATCTGCAAATCCTCTTTTGTATATTGGCCAATCCTTGAATCGCACCCCCAAACAAGTTTTAGATGTTTTTCCTTCAGCATCCGGCAAAATTCATATGCATCTTCTTTTCTGACGCACCATTCCTCATCCGTAAAGTAAACTGCATCCATTCCGTAATTTTTCACAAGATTTTCAATTTCTTCGATAACCATATCCGCCGGTCGTTTTCTATGGGTGCAGCGGTGATACTCACAATTTCCGCAGAATGAGCAGTTGTGTGGACAACCTTTGGAAGAAAACAGATAAAGCATTCTGTCCGAATAATAGAATTTCTGATAATAGTTTTTCGGTTTTACAATGGTCCAGTCAATCAGGGGCAAATCCTTCAGATCTGCAAATGCTCGGCATTTTGTAATAACAATCTGATCATTTTGCCTGAATGCAAGACCGTCAATCGAGCTCGGATCTTCCGAATTTAAAATTTTTTGAACAAGCTCAAGCCAAGTAATCTCACCCTCACCCATTATGATATAATCAATATATTCGCAGCTCAGGCAGAGTTTTGTATTCATCGTCGGTATTTGACCGCCCCAAATGAGCGTTTTATGTAACTTGTTTACAATTTTTGACACTCTAATTGCATCTTTCAAGCATCTTGCTGACATAACAGATAAACCGACAACGTCAGGATTATAAGACATCATCAGTTTTTCGATGTTTATGTTCTCAACATTCCTGTCGTAAATCTTGACCTCATATCCGTTTTTCTTAAGGTACGTGGCAATTGACAGAACACCTAGCGGATTTGACAAAGCACTCCTGTAATAACCGGTAGCCGGAATAATAAAAAGAATTTTCAAAATTCCGAACCTCCGTTAAAGCTGTTGCAGGCATCAATAATCCTGCTGATTTCATCCTCGAAAAGTTCCGGATACATGGGCAATGACACACAATGC
>CAYOAW010000010.1:0-19084 GCA_964402095.1 uncultured Eubacteriales bacterium
CCGGCCATTTTTCTGAAGTCATCTTCCCACTGTTCCTCCGGCCACCATTCCGGATAATAGGACGCTCCCATATAAAACATATCCATAAAAATTCCCCCGTATTTTGGAAAAAGCCCCTGAACGCAATGCGCATTCAGGGGCTTAAAGTTGCGTTGATTATTCGGCTTTGTCTTCCGTTTCGGCTTCTTCGGCCTTTTCGGCAGTTTCGGTCTTCGCAGGTTTTGCGGCGGCTTCGGCCTTTTCCTTTTTAACAGCAGGTTTAGCAGTCTTTGCTGTTTTTGCGGCAGCAGCCTTTTTCGTCTCACCGGTTTTTTTAGCGGCCTTCGCTTTGGTAGCTTTTGCCGTTGCGGCTTTATCGGCTTCAACATCAACAAGCTCAATAATACACATTTCCGCTGCATCGCCGCGGCGCGGACCTGTTTTTAAAATCCGTGTGTATCCGCCGCTTATTCCCTTATATTTGGGAGCAATTTCATCAAACAGTTTTTTTACAACATCTTCTTTTGTAACATAGGCAAGCACTTTGCGCTTTGCGTAAAGAGAATCAACCTTGGCAACAGATATCATCTTCTCTGCCATTGAACGAACCTCTTTAGCCCTTGTAGTGGTGGTTTCTATCTTGCCGTTCTCTAAAAGATACGTTACCAAACCTCTGAGCATCGACCTGCGATGGTCGGTAGTTCTGCCGAGTTTTCTGGTGCCGGGCATTTAAATCACACTCCTTTGCCGTGTTTATATATGGTTATCGGATCCTTAGTTAAGGATTATTCCTCGTCCCTGAGAAGGTCCAAGCCAAGTGTATTGAGCTTGGCAACAACCTCGTCAAGAGACTTTCTGCCGAGGTTGCGAACCTTCATCATGTCATCCTCGGTCTTACAAATCAAATCCTCAACCGTATTTATACTTGCTCTCTTCAAACAGTTGAAGGAGCGCACAGACAGGTCAAGCTCCTCAATGGTCATCTCCAGAACTTTTTCTTTTCCGCCTTCGTTCTTTGTAACCATGATCTCAGTGTCATAAGCCTCATCAGAGAGGTCGCCAAAAAGATTGAGATGCTCGTTGAGGATCTTGGCGCCAAGAGAAACGGCTTCTTTTGCATTGATGGTGCCGTTTGTCCACACCTCAAGCGTCAACTTGTCATAGTCGGTAATCTGGCCGACACGTGTGTTCTCGACTGTGTAGTTTACTTTTGAAACAGGCGAATAGATAGAGTCAATCGCAATTACACCGATAACCGGCTGCATTAACTGCTTATTGCGCTCAGCCGAAACATAGCCTCTGCCCTTATCGCATGTCATTTCTATATTAATATGGGCGCCGGTGTCAAGTGAAGCGATGTGCAAATCGGGATTAAGGATTTCAACTTCCGAATCCGTCTTTATATCACCGGCTTTTACATCACCCTCGCCGCTTGCATCAATATATATGGTTTTTGGACCGTCGCCATGAATTTTGAGAATAACGCTCTTCAAATTAAGAACTATTTCCGTGACATCTTCTTTAACGCCCGGTATAGTTGAAAACTCATGAAGAATGCCTTCAATCTTCGCGGATGTTATTGCATAACCCGGAAGAGATGATAACAAAACACGCCTTAAGCTGTTGCCAAGGGTTGTGCCGTAGCCTCTCTCAAGGGGTTCAACAACGAACTTTCCATAGGTTCCGCCGTCAAAAAGGTCAGCAGTTTCGATTCTCGGCTTTTCGATTCCAATCATTCAAAACCCTCCTTATTAAAACGCAGGTTTTTTGCCTGCTGTTGTGAATAGCGTAAATGAGCCTTGAATAAACCTTATTTCGAGTAAAACTCAACAATAAGATGTTCTTCAACGGGAACTGAGATTTGTTCGCGCTCGGGCATGCTGAGTACCTTGGCTTCATTTTTCTCTTTATCCAATTCAAGCCATTGCGGTACAGGACGGGCTCCGTTGATATCAAGAACAGACTGAATCTTTTCGGATTCTTTGCTTTTCGCCTTGATTGCAACAGTGTCTCCCGCTTTCAGCAGATATGACGGAATGTCGACTTTTTGACCGTTCACCGTATAGTGCCCATGCGTAGCAAGCTGCCTGCCTTCAGCACGGGAATTGGCCCAGCCCAAAAGATAAACGACATTGTCAAGGCGGCTTTCGCAGATGCGAAGCAGATTTTCACCCGTAACGCCTTGCTTACGCTCAGCCATAAGGAAGTACTTGTGGAATTGCCCTTCCTGTATACCATAATAACGCCTCGCCTGCTGCTTTGCGCGAAGCTGCAAGCCGTATTCGGAAGTCTTTTTGCGGCTCTGGCCGTGTTGGCCCGGAGCATATGCGCGGCGTTCTATCGAACATTTTCCGGTATAGCAACGTTCACCTTTCAGGAAAAGCTTTTTGCCCTCCCTGCGGCACAACTTGCAGACCGCACCGGTATATCTTGCCATATGAGTTACACCTCCTAAGTTAATTGATTATACGCGTCTTCTTTTCGGCGGACGGCAGCCATTATGCGGAATGGGGGTCACATCTTTAATCATGCTGACCTCCAAGCCTGCTGTCTGCAGCGACCTGATTGCCGCTTCCCGTCCTGCGCCGGGGCCCTTAACATACACTTCAACAGTTTTAAGCCCTTGCTCCATCGCCAATTTAGCCGCGGTTTCGCCGGCTGTCTGCGCAGCATAGGGCGTTGATTTTCTGGAGCCTCTGAAGCCCATTTCACCCGCGCTTGCCCAAGAAATCGCATTGCCTTGGGTATCGGTAATGGTAACAATGGTGTTGTTGAAAGTGGATTGGATATGGGCAGCGCCGCGTTCAATGTTTTTGCGTTCACGGCGTCTACGCGTTCCGGCTGTTTTTTTAGCACCGGTTGCTTTTGTAGCCATTTTATCCCTCCTAGACTTACTTCTTCTTGTTTGCAATGGTCTTCTTGGGACCCTTGCGTGTGCGGGCGTTTGTCTTGGAACGCTGACCTCTTACGGGCAGGCCCTTGCGGTGGCGTACACCGCGGTAACATCCGATTTCTACCAACCGTTTGATGTCATACGCCGTTTCGCGGCGAAGATCACCCTCAACTTTACAGTTGTGGTCAATATACTCACGGAGTTTGGAAACATCGCCCTCGCTTAAATCCTTCACTCTCGTATCGGGATTAACGCCGGTTGCTGCGATAATGTCGCTTGCGGTTTTGCGGCCGATACCAAAAACATAAGTGAGACCAATCTCAACTCTTTTGTCCCTTGGCAGGTCGACACCTGAAATTCGCGCCATTTGTCAGTTACACCTCCATTAAATGGTTTGCGCCGGATTAACCCTGACGCTGCTTATGCTTGGGATTTTCACAGATAACCATTACTTTTCCCTTGCGTTTGATAACTTTACACTTCTCACAAATTCTCTTGACAGAAGGTCTGACTTTCATTTGAATACCCTCCTTAATCTACTTGGAACGCCATGTTATGCGGCCGCGGGTGAGGTCATATGGCGACATTTCGACCGTCACCTTATCCCCCGGTAAAATGCGGATATAGTTCATTCGCAGTTTCCCTGAGATATGAGCCAATATCTTGTGCCCGTTTTCCAACTCTACCTGAAAGGTCGCGTTGGGCAGAGCCTCAATAACCGTACCTTCAATTTCGATCATATCCTGTTTAGACATGCTTGCCCTCCTTGGTTATCCCGCACGCTGAGTTTAATTGCCCAAGTGCTTTTCTTAAAGCCCGGTTTGTTGCCGTTGCCTGCGCATCCAGGGTAATTCCTGTCAATAAGAGATGGCGGGGATTTTTTTGCTTTGGCCTTTGCAAAGGTCGTTCCTTGCCGTCGCAAACGGTAACTCTGTTTTGCTCTGCGTCCAAAACCAGCAGCAATCTGCCCTTATCCCGCCCGGCGGCTGACTTGACAACATAACCTTTTTCGAACTCCATACTATTCGCTCCCAAGCATTAAAGCTGAGTAAGAATTTTTGGCCCGTCAGCCGTTATGGCAACGGTATGCTCGAAATGAGCTGAAAGCTTTCCATCCCGGGTTTTAACAGTCCAACCGTCCGGCATCCTATTGATTCCCGCAACCCCGAGATTGATCATAGGTTCGATAGCAATAGTCATGCCCGGTAATAGGCGCACACCGCGCCCTGGGGTGCCGAAATTCGGTACACTGGGGTCTTCATGCAAATTGGAACCTACCCCGTGGCCTGTATATTCCCTAACCACGGAAAAGCCTCTTGCCTCGCAATATCGCGCTATTGCCGCTCCTATATCGCCGATTCTTCCGCCAGCAATACAAACCTTGATCCCCTCATAAAGGCTTTCTTTTGTTGTATCGCTCAACCGCTGCGCATCGGGGCTTATATCTCCCGCTGCGTAAGTGGCGGCATTGTCGCCGACATAGCCGTCCAACTTGGCGCCAAGATCAATTTTGACCAAATCGCCCTGCCGGATAATACGCTTCTTGCTCGGTATGCCGTGAATGACCTCATCGTTTATGGAAATGCATGCTGCTGCGGGAAACCCATTGTAATTCAGGAAAGCAGGCTCAGCGCCATGCCTTGTGATGTATTCATGGGCTATACGGTCAATTTCGGCCGTTGATATGCCGGGCTCAACCGCTTCTCCCGCTGCTTTTAATGCTCCCGCTGAAATGAGGCATGCTTCTCTCATGAGGGCAAGCTCTCTTTTGGTTTTGAGCACTATCATGCTAACTCCTCCATGATGAACGAGCCGGAGCCATGCCATCCGTACCCGTTTATCCGTGCAGGGTTTCCTTTAATCAAGGAAGCCTTTATAGTGGCGCATCATCATCTGGCTTTCGAGTTGTTTCATGGTCTCAAGCGCAACGCCGACGATAATGATGAGTGATGTTCCTCCGAGGGAAATATTCATTCCCTGTTTAAAATCGAATCCCTTTGTGAGGATAAGCGTTGTAATCTGTGAAAACAGTACGGGGAAAAGAGCAACAACACTTATCAGTAAAGCTCCGAGCAATGTAATCCTCGATAAAATTCTAGCGATATATTTCGATGTGGGCTCTCCCGGCCGAATACCCGGGATTGTACCGCTGTTTTTACGGATGTTGTTGGACATCTCAATCGGATTGTACTGGATAGTCGCATAAAAATAAGCGAATCCTATAATTAGGAAGAAGTACATGATTGCATATACCCAAGACGTGCTTTTAAAAATACCGAAGAATGTTGCCAGCTTGCTGCCGTCCTTAACCGTCATGAACATTTCAACCGTCGGCGGCAAGGAAAGGATCGAGCTTGCGAAGATGATCGGCATAACACCTGACATATTGACCTTAATCGGAATATGCGTGCTTTGTCCGCCGTACATCTTGCGCCCGACAACCCTTTTTGCATACTGAACAGGGATTCGACGCTCGGCATTGTCCATCCATACTATGTAGGCAACAATCAAAATTAAAATGACACCCACAAGAGGAGAAAGAATGTAGAATGGACCGCCTCTTGCTATATAACCGACTTTAATATTCGGGCTGTAAAGCTGAGCAATCAATGTTGGAAGCCTTGACACGATACCTGCGAAAAGTATAATCGAAATACCGTTGCCGATGCCCTTGTCATTAATCTGCTCGCCAAGCCACATGATAAGCGCGACGCCGGCCGTAAAACAAAGAATAATGATGATCGCCTGGAACACAGCCCAGAAACCCGTAAATGCCGCACCTGCTGAATCCTTCGACAGGTAATCTCCGTTGCGAAGATAGAAATAGTACGCTGTACTTTGAAGAAGACCGAGAACAACCGTAACCACACGGGTTATCGCTGCTATCTTTTTGCGTCCTACTTCGCCTTCCTTCTGAAGTCTTTCAAGGTAAGGAATGGCTACCGTCAATAATTGCATAATAATGGATGAATTGATGTACGGGGTGATCGACATCGCGAAAATCGTTCCGTAGTTAAAAGCATTGCCCGTCATCATGCTGAGGTAGTTCATAAAGGTACCGGCGTTTTGGTCCGCGATGATACCGCCTTCGCCAATACTGACAAACGGTACGGGTACCGCGGCGCCGATTCTGAAAATGAAAATAATAAGGGCTGTGAATAAGAGCTTTTTGCGGATATCCATGATTTTCCATGCATTAACCAGGGTCTGAATCATGTCAAATCACCTCTGCCTTTCCTCCGGCAGCTTCGATTTTTTGTTTGGCGGTATCCGAGAAAGCGTTTACTTTGACAGTAAGCTTCTTTGTGATATCACCGTTCCCCAAAATCTTAACACCGTCTAAGCTTTTCTTGATGAGACCTTTCTCAATAAGAGCCGCGATATCAACATTAGCACCATCCTCGAAAGTCTTTTCGAGAGCCGCAATATTAACAATAGCAATCTCTTTGCCGAAGATGTTGACAAAGCCGCGCTTGGGGACTCTTCTTTGAAGGGGCATTTGTCCGCCTTCAAAACCGGGACGCATACCGCGTCCTGCGCGCGCTTTTTGACCTTTGTGGCCTTTACCGGCAGTTTTTCCCTGTCCTGATGCAGGTCCTCTGCCTATACGCTTGCGTGATTTTTTGGAACCGGGTTCCGATGAAAGCTCGTGCAACTTCATTAGTTCGCACCTCCTTGCTTGGCTTCGCTCGTTTCGATAAGATGCGAAATTCTTTTCACCTTACCCTGAGTCGCAGGATTTTCCGGCTGAACGGAAGAATCCCCGATTTTATGAAGACCAAGTGCATGGGCGGTGGCAATCTGCACTTTTGTGCTGCCAATAAGGCTTTTTACAAGCTTTACTTGAACATCTGCCATGTTGTCCACCCTCCTTAACCTAAAATTTCCTTAGCAGTTTTGCCGCGGGTAACCGCGACTTCGTCGACATTGCGCAATTTCGCAAGCCCGTCAAATGTAGCTTTAACCACATTGCCGGGATTGTTTGAACGCAAAGCCTTCGTACGAATATCCTTAATCCCAGCTGTTTCAACAACAGCACGCACCGGACCGCCGGCAATAACGCCGGTACCTGGTGCAGCGGGTTTCAGAAGAACAACGCCTGCGCCGAATTTGCCGATAATCTCATGAGGAATTGTTGTTCCTCTGAGGGAAACCTTTATCAAATTCTTCTTCGCGTCCTCTATGCCCTTGCGGATAGCGTCGGGCACTTCACCTGACTTGCCAAGGCCCAAACCTATGGTGCCATTGCCGTCACCGACAACGACAAGAGCCGCAAATTTAAAAATACGACCGCCTTTAACGGTTTTCGAAACGCGGTTAATTGAAACCACGCGCTCGGTAAGTTCCATCGTAGATGCATCAATCTTAGCCAAAAGAATTTTACCTCCCCTTCCTCAGAACTTGAGGCCGCCCTCACGGGCGCCTTCGGCCAGTTCTTGAACACGGCCGTGATAAATGTAGCCGCCGCGATCGAAAACAACCTTTGTTATTTCCTTCTCTGCGGCACGCTTTGCCAAAAGTACGCCCACCTTGCGGGCTGCGGATTTATTCCCGCCGTAATCCGCAAAATCTTTTTCCACAGTTGACGCTGACACAAGGGTTACGCCTTTTACATCATCAATCAGCTGTGCATAGATATTCTGCAGGGAGCGGTATACATTAAGGCGCGGGCAAGTTGCTGTACCGGTTATTTTGCCGCGCACTCTCTTGTGGCGCTTTTGCCTCGCCTTATTGCTGTCCGGTTTGCTTACCATTTGTTTTCACTCCTTAAAAAGGCGGCAGAAAAACACATGCAGTCCGCCTCACATTACTTTGAGCATTTCCGCTTCTCTGTCAAACAGGCGCCTGCCTGTTCTTGCTCCCCGGTGCGCCAACACTCAAACGCAACGGAAACACAAATTGCCCGCCGGCAACCCTGCCGGATGCTTTACGGTTATTTACCGCCCTTGCCGGCTTTGCCTTCTTTGCGGCGGATACGTTCGTTCGCATACTTGATGCCTTTGCCCTTATACGGTTCCGGCGGTCTCTTTTTGCGGACATCCGCGGCGAACTGGCCGACCTTCTGCTTGTCCGGGCCGAGAATAACAACCTTATTCGGTGTCGGCACTTCAACGGTAATTCCCTCTGTTTCCGGTATGGTAACCTGATGGGAATAGCCGACATTAAGCACCAAATCATTACCCTGCTTTGCAGCACGGTAACCGACTCCGTTGATCTCCAGCTCTTTTTTGAAGCCTTCATGAACACCGGTTACCATGTTCGCGACAAGTGTTCTTGTCAAGCCGTGAAGCGACCTGTTCTCCTTGTCATCATTGGGGCGGGTAACATTGATAACGTTTCCGTCCATATCAACAGAAATATTTTTATGCACTGTTCTGGTAAGTGTGCCCTTCGGGCCCTTAACGGTAACAGTGCTGCCGTCGATTTTTACATCAACGCCTGCGGGAACAGCGATTGGCATTCTGCCTATTCGTGACATCCTAACAGCACCTCCTTACCAGATAAAGGCAAGGACTTCGCCGCCAATATTGGCTTTGCGCGCATCCTTGTCAGTCATAATACCCTTTGAAGTTGAAAGAATAGCAATCCCGAGGCCTTTCATAACCTTGGGCATATCCTCACAATTTGTATAGATACGCAGGCCGGGCTTGGAAACTCTGCGTAAACCGGTAATAACCTGGGACTTGTTCGGCCCGAACTTGAGCGCCAAATCAATAACGCCTTGTTTGCCGTCATCCACAATTTTGTAGCTTTTTACATAACCTTCATCAACAAGAATTTGAGCAATTGCCTTCTTCATGTTTGATGCGGGAATTTTCACCGAGTCATGCTTTGCCGAGTTAGCATTGCGTATTCTCGTTAACATATCGGCGATGGAATCTGTAATTTGCATACCGTCAACCTCCTTTGCAATTGCTCTTTACCAACTTGCTTTTTTTACGCCCGGGATTTGCCCTGCATGGGCTAATTCCCTGAAACATATACGACATACTCCGTATTTGCGCAGATACGCATGCGGCCTGCCGCAGATTTTGCATCTGGTGTACTGCCGTGAGGAATACTTCGCAGGCCTTGCCTGCCGAACCTTCATAGATGTCTTGGCCACAAACTTTCCTCCTTATCTCGCAAACGGAGCGCCCATAAGTGTTAACAGTTCACGGGCTTCTTCGTCTGTTTTGGCTGTTGTTATAAAGCAGATATCCATTCCTCTGACTTTATCGATTTTGTCGTACTCAATCTCGGGGAATATAAGCTGCTCTTTGACGCCCATCGAATAATTTCCCCGGCCGTCAAACGAATTGGGGTTTATACCTCTGAAGTCCCTTACCCTGGGGAGCGCCAAATTGAAAAGCCTGTCAAGAAATTCGTACATTCTGTCGCCCCTCAGGGTGACCTTTGTGCCGATTGTCATGCCTTCGCGAAGTTTGAAGTTAGCGACAGATTTTCTCGCCTTGCAAAGTACCGGCTTTTGGCCCGTAATCTGCGTGATGTCTGTAACGACAGCTTCAACAATCTTTGGATTGTCGCGCGCGTCGCCGCATCCGACATTGACAACAATCTTATCAAGCTTCGGGATTTGCATGACGCTTTTGTAGCTGAATTTCTTCATCAAAGCCGGTGCGACTTCTTTATCATAGTACTCTTTTAGCCTTGCCATTTGTCATGTTCCTCCCTTATTCAAATTCCGCCAGACAATTGCTTTTTTTGCATGTACGCATTTTCTTGCCTTTGGCGTTTATGGTGCTGCCGGTTCTCGTCGGCTTGCCGCATTTGGGGCATATCAGTTGAACCTTCGGGGCATACAGAGCGCTTTCAGCCTTTATAAGGCCGCCCGGTTCGCCTTGTTTTTTCGGTTTTACATGTTTTGTGACAATGTTGACACCTTCAACAATCACTTTGCCCTCGGAGGGGCTGACTTGCATAACCTTGCCTCTTTTGCCGCGGTATTTGCCATTGATAACGACTACTTCGTCACCTGTTTTAACATGGATCTTCTTATTCATAATTGCACCTCCCGTTAAAGCACTTCCGGAGCGAGGCTGAGAATCTTGAGATATTCTTTCTCACGAAGTTCTCTTGCCACAGGTCCGAAGATACGTGTGCCCTTAGGGTTTTTGTCCTCTTTGATAATGACCGCCGCGTTTTCATCGAAACGGATATATGTGCCGTCCTTGCGGCGAACGCCGCTTGCGGTCCGCACAACAACCGCTTTGACTACCTCGCCCTTTTTGACAACGCCACCGGGTGCCGCTTTCTTAACCGAAGCAACAATGACATCGCCGATATTGGCATACCTTCTGCCCGAACCGCCAAGCACGCGGATGCACATGATCTCCTTCGCGCCTGTGTTGTCGGCAACTTTAAGGTAAGTTTGCTGCTGTATCACGGTGTTTGCCTCCTTAAACTTGCGCCAATTATTTGGCTTTCTCGATTATTTCAACTAACCGCCATCTTTTATCTTTTGATATAGGACGGGTTTCCATAACAAGCACACGGTCGCCTATGCCGCATTCGTTGTTTTCATCATGCGCTTTAAGTTTGACTGTGTGATTGACTATTTTTTTGTAAAGCGGATGCTTCACTCTGTCCTTGACAGAAACGACAATTGTTTTATCCATTTTGTCGCTGGTAACAATCCCGATTTGTGTTTTTCTGAGATTTCTTTCGCTCATTGCTCTTGGCCTCCCTTTCCTTACGAATTTGTGCCGTGAAGTTCGATATCGCGTATAACGGTTTTTACCCTGGCAATATCTTTCTTGACGACATTTATTCGCATTGGGTTATCGAGCTGGTTAATGGCTTGCTGGAAGCGCAGTTTAAAAAGCTCGTCCTTCAGCTCAAGCAGCTTAGCATCCAGCTCCTTAGCGGAAAGTTTTCTGACTTCACCGGCTTTCATTATTGCTCACCACCCGTTTCTTCCTTAGATACAAATTTGCACTTTATTGGCAATTTGCTTGCGGCAAGACGCAATGCCTCTTGCGCGGCTTCCTTGTCGACTCCCGCAATTTCAAACATGACTCTGCCCGGTTTGATAACTGCCACCCAGTATTCCGGTGAACCTTTACCGGAACCCATTCGAGTTTCAGCCGGTTTCTCAGTAATCGGTTTATCCGGAAAGATCTTTATCCAAACCTGTCCGCCACGCTTGATTGAACGGGTCAAAGCAATACGGGCTGCCTCGATTTGATTGGATGAAATCCATGCGGGTTCAAGAGACATAAGGCCATAATCGCCGTAAGTTACTTTGTTTCCGCGGGTAGCTTTGCCTTTCATACGGCCTCTGTGAACTTTGCGATATTTAACACGCTTAGGTAAAAGCATTATTTCGCTCCCCCTTCCATGCGCGGCCTGCGGTTATCATGAAGTACTTCGCCTGTGTAGATCCAAACTTTAACGCCGATTCTGCCATATGTTGTTTTAGCTTCGGCAAAGCCGTAATCAATGTCAGCTCTGATCGTCTGCAGAGGTATGGTTCCTTCGTGATAATGCTCCGTGCGGGCTATTTCCGCTCCGCCCAAACGGCCGGAAACTTGAGTTTTAATTCCTTTTGCGCCGAGTTTCATTGTACGTCCGATTGATTGCTTTAAAGCGCGGCGGAAGGAAATACGTCTTTCAAGCTGTGAGGCAATACTCTCAGCAACAAGCTGCGCGTTTAAATCGGGTTGCTTAATTTCAATAATATTAAGAGAAACCTCTTTGCCGCCGAGTTTTCTTTCGCAAAGCAATCTCAGCTTCTCGATTTCTGTGCCGCCTCTGCCGATTACCATTCCGGGTTTTGCGCAGTGGATATTAACATGAACACGTTTTGCATCGCGCTCAATTTCAATTTTCGGCACTCCTGCTGGTGCAAGTATTTTAAGAAGGTACTCACGCAATTTATAATCTTCAACAAGGGTATCTCCAAAATCCTTGGCATTGGAATACCAGCGTGATTCCCAGTCCTTGATGATACCGACTCTGAAACCGGTAGGATTGATTTTTTGTCCCATTTTTTAACCTCCTCCTCGCTTATTCCATTTCCTTGAGTACAAGGGTGATGTGTGATGTTTTCTTGTTAATGCGGTTAGATCTGCCCTGTGCTCTCGGTCTCATACGCTTGAGGGTAGGTCCCTGATCTACACTGCACTCGGCAACATAAAGCCTGGAAACATCCATATTGTTGTTGTTTTCCGCATTGGCTTTAGCCGATTTTAACAGCTTTATCAGCGGTTCACACGCGGCCTTGGGCGTGTGTTTCAGTATTGCCATTGCTTTTTCTGCCGGTTGGTTGCGAATTAAATCAAGCACTATTTGAACTTTGCGCGGTGCTATGCGCACATAGGTTACCTTTGCGGTAGCTTGCATGGTTTACACACTCCTTTCGACCTTTATTTCCCTGCGTTTGAAGTTTTTGAACCCGCATGGCCCCTGAAAACTCTTGTGGGTACAAATTCGCCAAGCTTATGTCCGACCATGTCCTCTGTCACATATACGGGTACATGTTTGCGTCCGTCGTGAACAGCGAAGGTGTGCCCGACAAAGTCAGGGAATATTGTGGAACTGCGGCTCCAAGTTTTAAGAATCTGCTTGCTTCCGGATTTATTCATTTCCACGACTCTCTCGAGCAGTTTTGGTTGCACGAAAGGTCCTTTTTTAACACTTCTGCCCATAATCTTATGCTCCTTTCATCAACTACTTGCTGTTGCGGCGTTTAACGATAAATTTATCGGAATGCTTCTTTTTATTTCTCGTCTTATAGCCGAGAGCAGGTTTGCCCCAAGGCGTAACAGGTCCCGGACGGCCGATCGGTGATTTGCCCTCGCCGCCGCCGTGCGGATGGTCATTGGGATTCATAACCGATCCGCGGACCGTCGGGCGAATACCCATATGACGTGTTCTGCCTGCTTTGCCGATTTTAACGTTTTCATAGTCCTCGTTGCCTACTTTACCTACTGTCGCCATACAGGTCGCGGGAACATTTCTGAGCTCTCCGGACGGCAGGCGAAGGAGTGCATAGTCTCCTTCTTTTGCCATAAGCTGGGCGGAATTGCCGGCTGATCTTGCAAGCTGGCCGCCTCTGCCGGGATTCAGCTCAACATTATGAACCTCTGTACCTGTCGGGATATTGGTAAGCGGCAAAGCATTGCCCGGTTTGATATCCGATTTAGGACCGGAAACGACTTTATCGCCGACTTTGATGCCCAAAGGAGCAAGAATGTAACTTTTTACACCGTCTTCATATTGAATCAGACAAATATGAGCCGAACGGTTCGGGTCATATTCCAGCGTAAGAACTTCTGCGGGAATATCAAACTTGTCACGCTTGTAGTCAATAACACGGTACTTTTTGCGGTTTCCGCCGCCGCGATGGCGCACGGTTATTCTTCCATAACTGTTTCGGCCGGAATTTTTATTCTTGGGTTCCAAAAGGCTTCTTTCGGGAGCTACTTTTGAAAGGCCGGAATAATCTGTCACCGACATTCCTCGTCTGCCTGCTGTGGTCGGTTTATAGGTTTTTATCGACATTTTATTCACTCTCCTGCCGGCAGCTTTGCGGAGCATGTCACTCTCCATACTTTACCGCCGGTAAAATTTAAGTATTATTAGTTCAATCCGTCAAAGAATTCAATGGACTTTGACTCTTTTGTGAGCGTAACAACGGCCTTTTTCCATGCCTGTGTGTAACCCTCAAATTTGCCTTGCTTGCGAAGTTTCCCATGAACATGGCTTGTATTGACCTTTTCAACTTCAACATCGAAAAGTTTTTCGACCGCTTTTGAAATCTCAATTTTGTTTGCATCCGTTGAAACTTCAAAGGTGTATTTTCTCAAAGCGGCGCCGTCCATGCTTGCTTCTGTAATAATCGGACGGATAATGATATCCTGTGCTGTCTTGCTCATGCATATACCTCCCCAATCTTATCAACGGCATCCTTAAGGACAAGTATAGTGTCGCAATTCAGAATGTCATAAACATTCAACGTATTTACAAGTGTTGCTTTCACACCCGCAATATTCCGGGCGCTTCTGTAAATTATGTCGTCCTTTTCAGGCAATACAACAAGTGTTTTTTTGCCGGTTTTCAGAGCGTCAAGAACCTTGACAACTTCTTTTGTCTTAATTCCGTCAAGTGTAAGGCTGTCAAGCACAACAAATTCTTCGGCTTCAACTTTTGAAGAAAGCGCCGATTTCATTGCAAGTCTTCTGACTTTCTTATTGATGGAAATACCGTATTCACGGGGCTTCGGTCCGTGAGAAATACCGCCGTGTGTCCACTGCGGAGATCTGGTCGAACCCTGCCTTGCGCGGCCCGAACCCTTTTGTTTCCAGGGTTTTTTGCCGCCGCCGCTGACTTCCGCGCGTGTAAGGGTAGACTGCGTGCCCTGACGCCGGTTTGCCAAATAACTTACCACGCAAAGGTGCATTGCCGATACATTGGGCACAATACCGAAAATATTTTCGGAAAGTTCGATATCGGAAACTTTTTTGCCGGTAGAGTCAAATACTGATACATTAGGCATAATATTCTACTCCTTCCTTACGCTTTCAAGGTGCTGCTGATCAAAACAATACCGCCCTTAGGGCCCGGAATGGCGCCCTTAATGGCAATAAGATTGTTTTCGGCATCAACCTTGACAACATCTAAATTCATGATTGTAACACGCTCGTGGCCCATATGACCCGGAAGTTTCTTTCCTTTAAAGACTCTTGACGGATCACTGCACGCACCGAGTGATCCTTGATGTCTTGCCACAGGACCGGAACCGTGTGTTTCTTTTAAGCGTGAGAAATTCCATCTCTTTATAGCGCCTGCCCAGCCTTTGCCTTTGCTTGTGCCGACAACATCAACACGATCGCCGATTTCAAAGATATCGGCTTTTAAAATGTCGCCGACATTGAGGCTGTCTGTGTCAATGCGCCTAACTTCTTTCAGCGTCTTTTTGATTCCGACATTGGCTTTGCTGAAGTGCCCTTGCATGGGCTTATTCAAACGCTGAACCTTAATGTCGCCAAATCCAAGCTGAACAGCTTCGTATCCGTCTTTTTCGTTTGTCTTTTTCATTACTACCGGACACGGACCGGCTTCAACAACGGTTACGGGGATGACATTCCCTTTTTCGTCGAAAAGCTGAGTCATGCCGATTTTTTTGCCTATAATAGCTTTTTGCATTTTTACCTTTCCTCCTTTAGGTTATTGGTTGACCTTTGTCAACGTGACCCTGCATGCGGCTTATATTCATTATCACGGCCGCCGGATCAGCGGCTTTTATAATAATGAAAGAAATTAAAGTTTAATTTCTATTTCGACACCGGCCGGTAATTCAAGCCCTGTAAGAGCTTCAACGGTTTTCGCCGAAGGCCTGATGATGTCGATAAGCCTTTTGTGAGTGCGCTGTTCAAACTGCTCGCGGGAGTCCTTGTCTTTATGGACCGCGCGAAGAACCGTGACAATTTCCTTTTCGGTTGGGAGCGGAACAGGACCGGATATTTGGGCGTTGGTGCGGTTAGCTGTTTCAACGATCTTTTCTGCTGCCTTGTCGACAAGGTTGTGGTCATAGCTCTTAAGCCTGATTCTGATTTTTCCCTTTACTGCCATTGTTTACGCCTCCTTAATTTGGCGGGCTATGCAAAATGTTTAAACGGACCCGGGTGTTCCCACCCATTCATTTTAAAAACCGGAAAATACATTTTCCGGGATTTTGCGTTTAAACGCATGCACATTCCTGTTCCGGCAAACCCGCAGGGAAGCGGTTTTGCTTGGAATTCAGGTTATTCTTTCGCCCGGTTTTATAATCGGACATACTCCTTGGAAATTCCCCACCTCAAAGGGTGGCCACCTTCCAAATCATCGCATATCTGCTGCTTTTCAAGTAAATAAAGGCATAGTAATACCTTCATCCTTTGGACAGCCTATAGATATTATCATAACTATTTATGGAATGCAACACTTTTTTTTATTTTTACAGCTTTTTTTTCGATTTTTTTATTGATGGTTGAAAACATCTGCTTTTGGGCATAAATATAATGCTTTGTCCTTAAAAATCACAGGAATTTTAATATAAAACAGACTTCATAGGCGAGGCGTATCTTCGGCAATCCGGTTTATTCTATGCCGGATGCAGCAAAAAGACGCAGCTTCCGCCGCGTCTTTTGACGATGAACATCTTTCCGTTATGCAAACAATGCGATTATCTTTTGAAGGAAGGGTGAAAGCCTTTCAATAAAAAAGGCGAGGTCAATGCCTAAAAAGTCGGTTATTTTTGTAAGAGAAGCCATAAATTTTTCCAAGTCGAAATTTCCCATATATTTTCACCTCGCTTCCGCAGCTTACTGTCGTATCAGGTATTATAATGTAGTGATTTATATTATATCAGATAAACCAGGCATATTAATTATCAATAAGAATATATTTTACACGCAATCCGTCCGGTTGTTCATCATTTCAAAAGATTATTTTTGTGCCTGCACAAACGATTTGTCTCTGATATATATATGTTTTATACCTCTGTTTGAAGTATCCCTTTGGTCGATTTCAAAAAGGCCGGTGGACTGAATTAACGGAGTCAGCTTTGTAAAACCGTAATTCCTGCTGTCAAATGACGGCTGTTTTTTCAGAAGAAGATTGCCGACATCACCCAAAAAAGCCCACCCGTCCTCATCCGCGACATCATTAACCGAGGTAACGACAAGATTTACAACAGCACCTGGTATTTTTTGAACATGAGGTTTTTGAGCGGCCGGCTGAAGCCCTGCATCGGTTTTTGTACCGGCATCTTTTTTATCTTTGCCGGAATCCAAAATTTCAAGATAGATAAACTTATCGCAGGCAGCGATAAAAGATTCGGGGGTTTTATTCTCTCCAATGCCGAAAACCCTTAAGCCGGCTTCTCTTAAACGTGTAGCCAAACGGGTAAAATCGCTGTCGCTTGAAACAATGCAAAACCCGTCCACTTTCTGACTGTACAAAATATCCATCGCATCAATAATCATAGCCGAGTCTGTAGAATTTTTTCCGGTGGTATAGCTGTATTGCTGAATGGGAGTAATCGCATTTGTCAGCAAAACATTCTTCCAACCGGTACCCGTCGTAGTTGTCCAGTCACCGTATATCCTTTTAATAGTGGGGGTGCCGTAAAGTGCGATTTCATCCATCATCGCCTTGACATATTTACTGGAAACATTATCTGAATCAATCAGAACTGCCAGCCTTAATTCCTTATTTTCCTCTTGCATTTTGATCCTCCAAATTATTCAACGCCTAAATACCCGGGCAGACACACAAACAACTTAAAACTTATGAATTGTTTTTTATGTTTTCTGCTTCATAGCCATATGGATTATTACTGCTATAATATCCTTTGCGATAGCCTCTGCGGTAACGATAGTAATAGAGCCTTCCCCTTCGGGATAAATATCTTCCGGAGCCTTCTTCATTGTTCATTGTTAAAACAGAGCCGATTATATCAATATCCGTTGTTGCTATATCCGAAAGAGTATCGTTGATATCGCTTATTTTTGCATAATCCCTTTTTATTGTAAAAATAAGCGCATCGGCAAGCGGTGCTAATACAAGACAATCAGACACGACATGTGCAGGAGGTGTGTCAATAATAATAAAATCAAACTCACCGCTTGCTTTGTTCAGCACTTCTCTCACTTTATCCGCATCCAGAACTTCGGTCGATTTGGACGAAATTCCACCGCTGGGCAACACAAAAATACCAAGAGGTTTTACATACTTAACCGCATCGGCATAAGCGGCCTTCCCCTTAATAATCTGAATCAAACCTATCTTATCGTCATCTTTTATACCTGCCATCCTCATGACCGACGGTTTCCGAATATCGCAGTCAACGAGCAAAACAGATTTCCCTTTTTGTGCAAGCGCACAAGCTAAGTTGATTGCCAGAGTTGTCTTGCCTTCACTCTCAAATGTGCTGGTTACAATAAAAAGCTTATAACCTTTTTCGCTTGCGATATTCTCGACTTTTGTCCTTATAGCCTTAAAGCTCTCAATAAACGAAAAGTTTACACGGCTTTCATCCGTCAGCAAAAACGCGCTGTTCTGTTTCTTTTTGGCAGACAGTTTCTTGCCCTCAACCATTGGCACCGAACCAAGAAATCCGGCATTGACACTCTCACGTATATCGTCAATCTGCCTTACAGTATCGCTTAAAATCTCTGAAATAAAAATAATCACCACAATAAGCGCCGAACCGGCAATAAATCCGTACAGAGCTTTTTTTACAGCGCCATCGGTATTTGAGACAACAGGCGCCTTCGGATGCTTAATTACATCTATACCCAGGCTTGTGTCAAACCCTTTCAGATAGCCGGGAAAGGTTTCAATCACAACATAAATGGCGTTTGAGCAAAAATTTTTATCTTTGTTTGTTACACTGACTGTAAAAATACCGGGAATCGCCGTGCTGTTTACCAAAAGCGAACTTTCAATTTCGTTTTCGCTATACCTTTTTTCAAGAGTTTCATAAATTTTTTGAACCATTACATCGCTTGTGATTAAAAACTGATATCTTTCAACATCCGTTGCGCTGTAATTTTTTTTCTGCGTTATAATCCGAATTGCGTTCCCGTTTTCATCCTCTTCGGTAATGTAGGTTGTTGTTGTAAAAGAAAGCGTTGCGGTTGAAGTATATTTTTCGACATAAGTGGATTTGGCATAAAAATAAAACAGAGACGCCAGCAATAATCCAACTAAAATTATTACCCAAAGTCTTCGAATAATCGCGCTGCCTATTCTGTCAATATCTATCCCTGAATCATCATTAAAAACATTAGTATTGCTGTCAGACCTATCCTGCATGAAACCACTCCGTAATCATCGTTATTTAATCATAGCCTGAATTTTCACTTTATCGTCTGTGTTTTCTTAACGGTCTTCTTTCCTGTGTCAAAATTTGCTCATTTCTGATAATGCGTTCCGGAGATATGTTCAACATTTGATTCAAGCCACGCTGGCTGATGTCAGGCGGAAAAAATCTCAGCATTTTCAAAAGATCATTTGGTCTGTTGCGTAAGGAGTGCGCATCCGTGCCGATAAAACTCGCAGCATTCTTCATCGTCATTTCATAAGCCAGCTCGAACTCTTCCAAACTGCCCCTACTCGCCAGGCTGCCGCTGTTTATTTGGAACAGCGCGCCTTTGTCTAAAAGAATATCGGCTCTCTCATAATTTTCTTGCAAAAAGGAATACCGCTCCGGATGGGCAACAA
>CAYOAW010000010.1:19184-20408 GCA_964402095.1 uncultured Eubacteriales bacterium
ATGAGGAGTCGCTATGATTTTTTCAATCCCGTTTTCCATAGCCATCTCGCAAAGACTGACAGAAGTATCAATTTCTCTTGGACCATCATCCATACCGTGCAATATATGGCAATGTATGTCTATCATAAATCACACCGACCCTTAAATAATCTTGCGAATAAAAATAAAAAGCGGATAATAAATTAATTTTGCTTTCATGAAATGAGAATAACAAAAATATACTGATATATAATAACACCTTGCATACTATCCGTCAACCCACGGGGAATTACATCCGCATCAATCCGGCTGCAAAACCCTGTGCCGCCGGCAATGAATCCATTCTCAGTGAATAAAACCCTATCCCGCCTGTATCGCCTTGTGCGTAATCCAATATTCCGTTACGTCTTGTGCATCCGGCTAAGAACCTTTTGGCATTTTCCGCGGAACTTTTATATTTAGTGTCCCCTGATAGGATGAACATTTTATTCATAAACCGTCCAAGCATAGCAGTAGCGGTAGATTCTCCCGAGTCGGGTAGCTGCATTTGTCTGCACCAGGCACCGTCCGATGTCTGAAAACGCAAAATTGCATCCGCATATAGGATCATTTGCTTAAAAATATAACTCTTTAAATCGTTGACAGATTTATTATTTGAAGCCTCCGGCAATGAAAGATAAGACTCCATCATTCCCAACGCCAGCCAGCCGCATCCTCTACCCCATCCGTAAATACCCAGCGGTGCGCCCGTATTCTTGTCAAAACAGTGGATAGGAATATTGAACTCTTCATGCAGTCCTTTTTCGCAATATTCCATTAACTGGCGGCGGCCGATATCCAAAGCATTTTCATCCGAATATATCATGCCATACTTAATAAGAAATGGGCAAATCATCCCGACAGTATCGACAAATGAGATATTTGGAATCGAAGTATCATAGGGAACTGTGCCATATTTTTCAGCCATAGCTTTAAGTATAAAGGCCGTTTGATCCATTGCAGGCTTTATTTTTTGTTTATCAGACAAGGGGGATAACAAAATAGCATACGCAAGCATCGCGCCTTCATTTTTATCGCAGCGGCGTATCCATCCGCCGCTTTCGGGATCTATTTTCGAACGAATAAAATTATTAATACATTTCTCTGCTTCTACGCTGCCGCAAAAGTCATTTGTTCCCAATAAAAGGGCAGCCTGCTGCCAGATTTGAAGATTTTCGGATTTATAAGTGCCTTTCAGCCTTTCAA
>CAYOAW010000010.1:20508-24561 GCA_964402095.1 uncultured Eubacteriales bacterium
TAAGAATTGACCAAACAGTAAAATTTGTTGATTTCGTTTTCATTCCCGAGATATCCGGCCTTTAAATTTTCGCTTAGTTTCTCTCTCAGCGCTGAATTCTGTATCAGTTGCTCTATTTTATCAGCAATTGATTCCGGTTCCATAGTTGTTATCAAGCCCGTGAACCCGTCTTCAATTTGATCGCAAACTGTTGAAAATCCGGTTGCAACAATAGGTTTCTCCAGAATTTTTGCCTCTTCAAGAGCTATTGATTTGCCCTCGTATCTTGAAGGCTGAACATATATGTCGCATTGATTCATAAATTTGTAAGGATTTTTCTGCCCGCCGAGCAAAATGAAATATTTTTCCAAACACTTTTCTTTAATAAGCATATCTATATTTTTCTTCAAGTCTCCTTCACCGATAACAAACCAACAAATTTTGTATCCCCTTGCTAAAAGAATCTCGCAGGCCCGAACCGCAAGATCAATTCCCTTTTCCATGGAGATTCGTGCCACTGTCAATAATTTAATGAAATCCTGCCCGCAGCTAAAATCCGGGGCTGAAGCAGCAAGTTTTTTTATGCCGGCTGAATAAATAATATTTTCTATAACAACGGTCTTGTCTGCCGACGCCGGGAATTCTTTTGTCAAGTTCTCCGCACAAGCCGTGGATACTGTAACAACACAGTCAAGTTTCTTCAGATACTGTTCATCAAACATTTTATTCATTTCAAGTTTATGATAATCGCTGTGTATATACCCGATTCTTTTATTTGCCTTCGTTTTATCGATACAATAATAAATCGAGTTTCCCTCCAAATAACCTATAGAAACATCATATTTTTTCTGAATTTCAGGCAATGTAAATTTCAGATATTTCCAATTTTTTTTTCGTTTGTCTATACTCTCTTTTTTTTTGAATGTAATCATATATTTTATTCGGAAGTATGCCATTTTTATTTTTCTGTGTCTTAAACAGTAAAACAAACATTTCTTTATATTACCGTCAAAATACCGGTAATCCTCTCCGCCGTCTATTATATTGACATCTGCCGGGATTTCGTTTATGAAGAATCCTTCATTTCTGAAAAGCATTAAATCAACATCATATTTTCCATAGTCAAGCATACTTAGTAATGTGATTAAACTTCTCTCCGCTCCTCCTCCGCCAAGCGACGGAATAATAAACAACAAACTTTTTTTCATCGCTTCAGCCTCAATTCAAGCATTCATAATTAATTGCCCGCAAAACAGTCAGTGAGCGCCGTTTGCTATCTTTGTTAGTATCAAGCCCGCATTATATGCATTATTTATTTTATCGGGAATAACCCTCTTCAGCACTGATTTCACTTCATCTTCCCGTTTTCTCAACTCTTCAAAAACATCAATAATATTCCCGCTGTCCCGGAGATTGCAGGTATCTATAACAAACCTTTCATCACCGAAAATATCAAGTGCGATTCCTCTGGATTTCACACTGTAGCCAAGCACAATTGTCGGGATAAAGCTTGTATATGCCGCAATTGAGGCATGTGTCCGGGCGCCGATAAAAAATCTAAGTTTTGATATGTATCCCTTGTATTGTGATGCTGTAAGATCTGCGGGTAAAATATGCAGTTTCCCATGAGTCCCGTCAACATTCTCATCATAAAGAGATTGAAGTAAAGGAAAGTCATTATTCAACGGTGAGGTTACATGCGGTATAAGCACAACTGTCATATCCGTTTCATATAAAACATGTTTTATAAAATCCGATATTATTTTTGCCATCATAGGGTTCTTTGCGGCAACAATCGGACTGATATTAATTCCAAGCGTGTTGTTTTCCTGCCATGCTTCCGGCAGTTCAATTTTCTCGCTTTTTAATGTCATCGCAGGGTCTGGAAACAGATAAATATTAGGATTAATGTTTTTCTCTTTTAAAAGATTGTATGTGATGGATTCTCTGGCAAATATAGCATCAATATGGGCAAGATTGTAAATCTTCTCTTTTGTCAGATCTTCCTCTCCAATTGAAGCGCCCCATAGAACAATTTTCTTGCCCCTTTTTTTCAATTCATCTGTCAGAATACGGATCACTGAATTATCGCCATAGCAATAAGTATCACCCCCGACAGAAAGACAGATATCGGCAGAAGATGCCTGACTGAAAAAATCCGAATAACTCTTTATAACAGAATACCGTTCATCGTGTTTCAATCTTATACTCAAAGCGGCTTTTATATATTCCGCTTTACTTAGTGGTTTCGGCTTAAAAGGTTTAACCATAACAATATCCGAAAGTACCTTGTCCTCCTCCGGTGCGTATGAGGATAGGTAATATTTACTGTCTTTGCATGCATTTTCTATTATATTGAAAGTTCCTCTGACAATTGCTTCGCAGCCTCTGTTCATACAACCGGAATGATTGAACATATAAAAATTCATAGCATTTTGTCCCCCGCACAACGAATCTTTAACTGCATTAACCGCATAACAGTTCTCAAACCGGTCACGCTTTTCAATTTTATCATAATGAATAATAATCTTTCATATCTTGTGCATTCCAGCATCAGCATTTCCCAGTTGCGCTTTAAACAACACCGAAGTTCACGGTTGTAAATGATTTTTTTTATAACTGACCGTCTTTCCTGTCCTTTTAATTTATTTTCAGCCGATGAAATTCCGGCTGTTGACTGTGCAAGCATTTTCATGCCGCTGATCTTCTCAATATAATCCCGCTTAAAGCCCAAAGGAATAAAAAATTCGAAATCCTCATGATACTGGCTTACCATATTCTCAATGTAATCCTTGCGGGGAGATTGAATTGCGCTTGTCTGAACATACCTATAATAATAACCGATATAGGGCACATAATATACGGATGTACAATTCGATAGATAACGGATCGTAAATATTCTGTCCTCACCGATTGTTCTTCCGGTATCAAAGCTTAGATGATTCTTATCAATCAAACATTTGCGAAACAGCTTATTCCAACAAGCATTGAAAGATTCTTCTTTCATTATATATGGATAAAAATTTGCGGTGATATATTGGCTGTCAAGCCTTCTGTTCGAACTGAAAGGATACAGCATATCTGTTTCGCCTTCCGGGCAGCTTTGTTTGAAACCGCAAAAGCTCAAATCAGACTGGCTGCGTTCCAACGCTTCAAGCAGCAATTCATACATATCGGGATAAATATAGTCGTCAGAATCAACAAACCCGATATATTTACCTGAAGCTTTTTTTATACCTGTATTGCGTGCAGCGCTGACTCCGGCATTTTCCTGATGGATTATAAAAATATTGTTATATTCCGAGGCATACTCATTGCATATCTTCAGTGAATTGTCGGTTGAGCCGTCATTGATCAGTATCAATTCACAGCGGCTGAAAACAGTTTGTGCGATAATTGAGTCCACACAATCATGTAAATATTTTTCTGCCATATATACGGGCACGATTATCGAAATATCAATACTCATCCGTTAATTTCCTTTATACTCAAGCAAACTGTAAATTTTTTCAATCTGTCCGATATTACTGTAATCCGATGCAAGAGAATTTTCGATCAGCTTTTTTCTAAGCGAAACATCATTCAGCAACGTTATGATATTTCCTGCCATATCATTCGAATTCATCGGTGAAATAATTGCGTCATATCCTGCCTTCACCTGGCTTGCAGAGGTTCTAAAATTCGATATAATGACCGGTTTGCCAAGCATTTGAGCCTCTCTCACCGTAACCGCTTTGCCCTCGTAGCGTGACGGCTGAACATAAATATCACAAGCTTTTATATAAGGGTATGGATTGTTTTTTTTACCCAATATGATAAAGTTTTCCATCAAATCAAGTTCTTTTATTTTATTTCTGATAATCATTTCTTCGCTGCCAAAACCAATAATATACCACTTAACATTAATTTTATCGTCAACAAGTTTTTTGCAAATATCAACTGCAAAATCAAACGCTTTCGCATAGCAAAACCGGCCGACGCTTAAAATAACAAGCTCATTTCCGACAGGCATATCTTCAGGGATAAACTTTTCCGATTCCCTCCGGACAAATTCGCCCGGCAAAATATTTTCAA
>CAYOAW010000010.1:24661-31053 GCA_964402095.1 uncultured Eubacteriales bacterium
TTTTGGCATCAGCTGAATCGAATAATCCCAATATGCCTGCAGCAATGAAGCCCCACTGTCTTTTTTATTTCTGATTCTTTTGCCGGTCGGCAGAATATTAATCATAAACTTTGAAAACAGTCTTGCCGCTGCCGGTAAAATACAGCCGGAAAGCGCGGCTTCCTTTATCGGCTTCTGAAATGAAGCAAGTTTAGGATTCTCCGGCAATATGTTGCACCGGGAAGGAATCTGAGAGAGAAGGTCTCCTTTCTTTGAGAAAAGCAGCAAATCAACATCATATATATCATAATTAAAAGTATTGAGCAAGCCCACAAGGCTCCGCTCAATTCCTCCGATATCCATACTGCATGCCGTAATTAAAATTTGTTTTTTCATCAATCGAAAACTCCGTTATTTGTTATGCTTACTCTTCAGATTTATAAAAAATTCCACACCGAAAATCCTGTGAAGCACCCTTGTGCATTTGTTTTGGTAAATTTGTCGCTTACTCATCCAGGTCTTGTGATACCAGTGTATTGTATATGTATTTGATGTTATGTTAAGTGCGCCTGTTAAATCATTATATGGGCAAAAATACTCGATTGGGTAAATCGTAAAGTCCCCGCAAATCTGTTTGACATTGCCTTTTGCAAATCCATATCTTTTCAAAATTTCGGTAAAATATACACATACTGTCAAGGTATTAAAGGTTCCGTCGCTGTTTATAAATTCTAAATCAGAGTAATTATTCAACATGTCCTTTATGATTGTGTTGCCCTTGTTTTTACACCAGATGACCAGCCCGGGGGCAACATATTCTTTTGTTTCAAGACCTGCAAACGCGGCATCATCAAGCAAAGCATCAAATGGCCGTATAGCTTCGACATCTGTGTCAAAATAGAGCCCGCCAAAATTAAAAAGAACCCAAAATCTGGCATAATCTGAAACGAACGCATACATTTTACTGTCATAAGCTTGTTTTACATATTTGTTGCAATCAATGTCAAAATTATCTTCATTCCATTCTTTAATCTCAAAATCAGGAAAAAATTTTTGCCACGATTCTATGCACTTCAGTACCGGATTCGGTTTTTCTTTTCTGCCAAACCAGCAAAAATGAATGGTTTTGGAAGACAATTTTAAAACACCCCTTTTAGAAAATAACTTGAATATCCGGCAATTGAATACCTGACCGCCCAAAAATATGCGATATAAAGAAAAATGCACATAATGTAAACAATGTTCTTATCTTTCCTTTTAAAGCTGTTCATTACTATACAAGTTAACAAAACAATATAATAAATCGAGGTGTAAACAGCAAATCTGGCAAAAATCCAATTATATACCGATATTAAATAGAAACAAAAGTTTATAACCGCAAGATTAACCAAAATATCTCCTGTCTTACCAAGGCTCTTTATCCGTTCCCGAGAAAGATAGGCCAGTGCAACCGGTACAAAAACGACAATTACTCTGATAAAACTTGATCCTTGCTCCGTACCGTTCGTAAACCAGCCGCTCTCGCAGTAAATGCTGTAATCGGACTGTGAAACTAAAACACTTAAGAATTTTGGCAATACAGCGTCAAAAAACAATGTCCCCATTACACTTACAAAAATAATAGCTAATGTAGTGACAGACCATGCCTTTCTCCGAACAATAAAAAAAATCGGCAGCATAATAATTGCAGTAGAATGGAACATATATGCAACCAAAACAACAAGTGCATACTTCAGCCATGCATTTTTTTCCTGTGAAAAAAGATATTTTGCCCCGAGAAGCAGGATACCGGCAGCTGCATACTGCCACATGCCATTAAAGGAAAAAGTATAGTAAGATGTTGCAACATAAAGAAAAATGCTCAACTCATACGCAACCGAATATTTATATAAAATATAGATTGCCGGGACACAGGCAATAACTGCGAAAATATAAATATACAGCTGCGGTTTATCGGTAATTTGCCGAATGGCATACAACAAATAGTTTGATAAAAATTCATTTTCGGTGATTTTCGGCCTCGGCATATCATCGGTTAGCAAGTTAAAACTGTGCATATTATAATAGGTATCGCCTAAATTATTTCTTAATCCTGAAAACACGGTAAAAAGCACAGCAGGGACAACAAACCCGAATGGATTTGGAAGTTTCTGATTTAAACCGCCTTTATCCCTTAAAGGATATCTTCGGGATAAAAGTGCGGCCAGAAAACATATTATTAATAAAACGATAAAATAAAACATTCAAATCCTCATTATTATCTTTTTGCCATGAAAATAATAAACCGCCACAGCAACACCCCGAATGGGGCTGCAGCTATCACAAGGGCTTTATATGGCGATTCCGTTAGCCATGCCTTATTCTTTGATATTAGGCAACTCGACACATAATGCACCGCCTGCCTGTATTTATATCTGAAGCCGGCATAAGGCAATGTCATACAAAGCCGGCGGCTGTATGCAAATCCTTTCGGGTTATTCAAATATTGCCTGAACATATTGAGCGATGACCCGTCTTCCAGGTATTCTACAATACAAACAACTTCGTTTAAATTTAAAAGCATATAGTCGTTATCTAAAAGACTGTATTTTGTTGCCAAATTAACATATTTTTCATCATCAAAAATTGGGTAAGGATACATTTTCGTTAAATCAGAACGTAAAATGAACTTCTTATCGCCTTTTATTTTATATTTATAATAATATTCATAAGATGTGGCGCATTTTATATTGTTTGGAAATCCGGTGCCTATTATTTTCCCGTTATCATAAGCATCCAAGGCAAGAAATCCTGATATATTTTTTTCTTTGTCACATGCATTCCAGAAATTAATAATTTTTTCAACTGCGTCATCCGGCATATAATCATCCGAATCTATACAGGTATTTATCTCCGTATCGATATTATTGTAGGCGAAATTATGCGCCCCATGCATACCCAAGTTCTCCTGATAGATATAACGCAATTCAAAACCGTTGCTCTCTTTTTTCCATTTTTCTGCCAGTTCACGGGTATTATCTGTTGAACCGTCATCGACAATAAGCCAAATAAAGTCCTTGCAGCTTTGCTTTTTCATCGCTTCATAACATTTCGGGAGTACATATGCCCTATTATATGTCGGTGTAAAAACAGTGAGCAACGGCAAATCTTTTCCTCCTTTAAATAATTTCTAATGTTCGGGCTGCAATTTTCTCGCAGTCCATAAATTCATTGTAATAATTCCTGTTTGCACACATCATTTTATACCGCTTTTGATTATCAAAAAGTTCTTCTATTTTTTCGCAGCATTCAAATTCGTTTTTAAAGCAAAAGTAATTGACTTTATCAGATAAGCCGCCAACCGAGGAATACCGCAGCGGTTCGGCTGCAATTGCCTTTGAAGCCGCAATATATTCAGCAAACTTCCAGCCGGTAGATTGATGAAGCCCGGCTGTTGCGATAAAAATATCATAGTTTTTCATTGATTCCAAATATTTATTCTTATTTCCCAATCCCTTGTTTTCGATAAGAAGTTCCGGATATTCTTTTTTTGCGAATTCAGAATATGTAATTCCTCCGAAAAAACGGCTGCCGAATTCACTGCGGCACAGCCTTATACAATTCGCTCTGTTTTTGTTAATTGCCACACGTTCTTCACTTTTCTCTTCACTCAACTGGCCTTTAAATTCACCTTTCGGATCCCAAAGCCTTGCCATAAACATTATTTTCGGTTCTGATTTTATGACAGGTTCGGCCTTGAAGTTTTCCTCATAACACAAGCTGTTGCTGTATTTTGAATATGGTAATAATCGGATAAGTTTTTTTATCTTTTCTGTTTGCGGATCACATGGTGCCGGAACATGCGAGGGGTTTCCTTTGACCGTAACGAAATAATTCGGAGCAGTCTTTCTTATTTTTTCAGCGTAACGCAGGCCATGATTCAACTCCTCGTTAAAGCTGCGTTTATATAGAATATCGCATTTTTCTAATAAATCGTTGTAGAAATCTATGTAGCTGTTATCACTGTCAAGAAGATTATCGTACCCGTCATTCATGTCAAATATGATCTTTTTCCCATTGCAGACAACTTCCAGCATATTATATGGCAGTCTTTCCGGATTATCCCGGCTCAACCGTTCAATATTAAGATCAATTTTTCCTTTACGCCGCAGCAGTTCAAAACCCGCTGTGACCTGATACAGATGCAGCGGAACCTCGCTCAGCCTCAGAACGCATTTCACAATAGAACTCCTCCAAATACTTCGCCGTGTTTTTAATATCATACCCTGCATGAATTATGTGATTTGTTGTTTGTTTGCGCTCAGTATTTGTACTTATAATTTTCTCAGCCCAATGAACGGGTGAGTAAAGAGGAAGGAATTGCATTAATCCGCATCCAAGGTCTGCCTGTGCGGACACAGTATCGGATGCCAAACATGCAATACCGGCAGCTTGCGCTTCGACTAAAACCAAAGGCAACCCTTCAAATTTCGACGGCAGCATAAAAATATCTATACCCTGCAAAATTCGTTCCATGTCATTTCTTAATCCCAAAAATTTCACTTTTTCGGAAATATCTTTTGAAAAAGCCCTGTTTTTTGCCTTACTCAGCAAAGGCCCCTCTCCCGCAAGCCAAAGAACAGAATTCGGATTTATTTTTTCATATTCAGCATAAGCATCAATCAAAAAAAGATGATTTTTTTGCTCATAAAATCTCCCTGCATGTCCAATCACTGTTATATTGTCAGAAATTCCAAACTCAGTTCTGATTTCCTTTCGAATTGAAGGCAAGAAGCGATATTTTGCTGCATCAATTCCGTTTTTTATGATGACAGCTTCATTGCTTTTACTGCCATACATCCATTTTGCCGCCAGATCTGAACAAGCAAACAAATTTGTTGAATTCGGAAATATTTGTTTTTTACAATAGCCCTTGTAAATATTTTCCAATTTAAAAATACCGGTTTTATCAGGATATCCGGCGTTATGGCTGTGCGCAATTCTGACGGGAATTCCCGCTTTTTTAGCACAGCCTAAAATAATACCGCTTGTGGTTTCAAGATGTGAATGAATGATTTTATATTCCCTGTGTCTCTTAAAAAAATTATACAGTTTTAGTTTGTAACCGGCCGGAGTGATTTGATTAAGAAATTTCATTCTGAAGATATGACCGCCAAGCTGCCGGATCTCTTTTTCATAAAACATTTCATCAAAGCAATTTACAAGAAAATCAAACTGAATTTTTGACCGGTCTATATTCCGGTATATGTTCATAATCAAAGTCTCTGCTCCGCCGCAATTCATGGAGTGAAGCACATGGAGAACCCGTTTATATTCTTCCATAGACAGCCTTCATCTCCTCCAAAACGTGATTCTTGCTGAATACTCGGACGCTTTCGCATGCGTTTTTTGAAAGGCTCTCATAAATTTCGTGATTTTCGATAATTTCCAATACCCGTTCAGCCAGCTCAACTTCATTGTTAATTTTTGTGAGATAACCGTTTTCGCCGTTTTTTACCAGCGCTCTGTGCCCTCTGTTATCAGCGGCTACAACAGGAACACCGCAGGCAAGAGACTCCATGATATTAACCGGTAAGCCTTCACGAATACTTGAAGCAACCGCAATGTCACACATAGGAATCAAATCATAAACATCCGTTCTGCTCCCCCAGAATTCAACCTTGTTCTCAACTCCAAGCTGACGGGCAAGCTCCTGATTTTTTCCGCTAAGCATGTCCGGGCCGATAAGCAACAGCCTGACATTTTTATTCCTTTTCGAAATTATCTCAACAGCTTTGATTAAATGTGTTTGATTTTTATTCTTGTTGATTTCAGCAACGTAGACAAGTAAAATATCGGAGTCACTATATCCGTTTTTCCGTCTCAATTCATCTTTTTTTTCTTTTGACGGCTTGTAAAACTTTTCATGATCGTAACCCACTCCGTGGATATGAACAATTTCTCCTGCTTTGAATTTTCTCTTCGCAATACTGTAATCCTCATCGTTTATGGTTATAAGACAATCCGTAAATTTAGATAATAAATACTCAATCGGATAATACATTATCCAATTTATTAAAGGAGCGCCCTTATAAAAATGAAAGCCATGGGCGGTGTAGATCACCTTTGTGCCATGCTTTCTTGATTTTCTCGCCGCTATTCTTGCCAAAACTCCTCCCATTGGGGTATTGCAATGAATAAGGTCAAAGTTATTATTATTTATAATTTCTTCCAATTTTCTGTATGCCGCAATATTCTTGATGTTCAACGGCAGCCTCTCGATAGAAATACTGTAGTTTATATCGCAATTCGGCATAGACACAGGATCTGAACATACACAGCTGACTTCCCAGCCATTCTTTGACAAAAATTCAAAATACGGAAGATAAAAATACTGAAAATGTATACTTACGGTAGCAACAAAAAGTATTTTT
>CAYOAW010000010.1:31153-33506 GCA_964402095.1 uncultured Eubacteriales bacterium
TTTAAAACATTTATAAGCTGCGGAAATTCATCAAGGCTTGTTGCCCTTAAGAAAGCCCCGAATTTTGTTATGCGTTCCATATCTGATAGCTCTTTATCCCCGTAAAAGGTCTCGGTTGACATCGTTCTGAATTTATAAATCGTAAAAAGCTTTCCATCTTTTCCTGGTCTGATTTGACGAAAAAATACAGGGCCGGAACGTTCCGTCAATATCTTTATTGATATTATCCCAAAAGGCAGAAAAAGCAGTATTGTTAAAATCAACGCCAAGAAAAAGTCAAAAATTCTTTTAACTTTTATATACATTTTAATCAACCTCATCTTAATCGCCGCAGAAAATTCAAAACAGAGCATATGGAAAGATTTATTTGCCTTGGTAGTCTCCCCCCTCAATAAAATTCGGGACAATTTTTTTAAGCAATTCTCTAACATTGCTTTTATTAACATGCCGCAGTTCTTCAAGTGTATCAAAAAACAGTTTTTCGTCAAAATCAACCGGTGTGGTTACAAAAATCTGATTGTTTGCTGTTCTTTGCCTGCCTTCCATCTCTTCCGCAAGGGACAATTCCTCGTACATCTTCTCCCCCGGGCGTAACCCCGTAAATTGGATGTCAATGTCAACATAAGGTGTAAACCCCGAAAGCTTGATAAGATTTTCGGCAAGCGATAGAATTTTTACCGGCTCACCCATATCCAAAACAAAAACTTCGCCGCCGTTAGCTAATCCGCCGGCTTGAACCACAAGCTGAGCAGCCTCCGGAATTGTCATGAAATATCTGGTAATGCCCGGATCCGTTACCGTAACTGGGCCGCCCCGTTCTATCTGTTCTTTAAAAATCGGAATGACGCTGCCGTTTGAACCCAAGACATTTCCGAACCTGACAGCGGCAAACCGTGTTCCCGTTGTATGCTTGTCAAGATATTGAATGATTTTTTCGGTTACTCTTTTTGTCGCGCCCATGACATTTGCCGGATTTACAGCCTTATCGGTCGAAAGAATAATAAATTTTTTAACCCCAAAGTCCATAGCGGTCTTTGCTGTATTTAATGTCCCGAAAATATTATTTTTTATCGCTTCACAAGGGCTGTCCTCCATAAGAGGTACATGTTTGTGGGCGGCAGCGTGGAATACAACCGTTGGGTGAAACTCGGTAAATACTTCACGCAAACGGGATTCATCCTGAACGGAGCCTATTCTGATAACGGCTTCCGGTACCCCGTTATACAGATTGTCAAGCTGATTTTTTAAAGTAAAAGCATTGTTTTCATAATTGTCAAATATTATTATTCTGGCAGGATCGTACTTTGCAACCTGTCTGCATAATTCGCTGCCGATCGAGCCGCCGCCGCCTGTTATCAGCACTGTCTGCCCCTTAAGATACCCGCATACCTGTGTATCCAGTTTTACCTCGGAACGCGGCAGCAGGTCCGTTATCTCAACATTCCTTGTTTTTCCGACAGTGTTCTTATCTCCTGTCATTTCAAGTATTGAGGGTGCTGTTTTAAGAATACACCCTGTTTCCATAGCAATCTTCAGCACCTCGATTTGCCTTTCGGCCGAAGCGGCAGGTATACATAAAATTATTTCGTTAACATTATATTTTTTTGCCAGTTCAGGTATATTTTCGCAACCTCCCCGAATTGGTATTCCTCTTAACTGTTTGCCTTGCTTGTTCAAATCATCGTCAACCATAATTACCGGACGGCCCGAGCGATATCCATGCGCTTGAAGATCCTCTGCAACAATCATACCCATTGAACCGGCACCGACTATCATTATTCGCCTGTTAACTTTTTTACTGCTGTAGTCGGCTTCTTCTTTACCTTTTCGCGCCGAAGCTCTGTAAAGCAGCCTTATACCTCCAATAAAAGAAATTATAATAAGTGTTGAATATATATATATATTCCCCTGCGAATGGGCCATACCCGGAACTTTAAAGAAGAAACCGATCTTGTCTATTCCGGTGCTTAATATGCTGCCCATAAAAACTGCCAAAACGATTTGTAACAATTCATATATTCCCGCGTATTGCCAAACGCAATCATAAAGTCCAAATAATCGAAAAACTAAAAGATAGGAAATGGTAAATATTATCAATTTGACATATAATCCGGATAATATCATCAAGAAATAATCAAATCCGTTGGAATATGTTTGCAAATAAACAGCAAGAATAAATGCTAAATTAACAGAAACAGCATCAAGTATGTATAGCAGCGCTTTTTTTGATAAAACACCAACTCTGTCCAACGATTCCTTCAAAATATTTCCTCCCGTACTTGTTAAGAATAACAAATTACCTAAATTAAATAATAATATATTTTAGTAATCGTGTCAAATAAAACCAATCAAA
>CAYOAW010000011.1:0-33425 GCA_964402095.1 uncultured Eubacteriales bacterium
AAAACCTGCCTTTTTGAAATAAGCAGCACAGTCAAATTACTTGCATCCTCCATGGAGGGCTATAATTTATATGTTTTCCCGGACGGTGGCGCAGAGCAGAAGCCGTCGGAATGGTGGAATGCGATTTGTTCGACGACCCGCAAACTGATTGCCAGTTCAAGTGTTGACCCCAAAAAAATATCCGGAATTTCCTTTTGCTCACAAATGCAGGGGCTTGTTCTTGTTGATAAAAACGGCGAACCTGTCCGCGATGCCATGAGTTATATGGACCAGCGTGCAAGGGAAGAACTGAAGGCAGGCATGGGCAGGGGCATAAAAATCGAAGGAATGAATGCGCAAAAACTTTTGAAATCCCTTTACTATACCGGCGCGGTTGCCGCAAGCGTCAAAGATCCCGTTTGGAAATACAAATGGGTCGAAAAAAACGAGCCTGAAAAGTTTAAAAAAGTATATAAATGGCTGGATGTCAAAGAATTTGTGATTTGTAAAATGACAGGCGAGTTTGTTATGACAAGAGACTCGGCTTTCGCGTCGCTGCTCTACGATGTCCGAAAAAATAAAAATTGCTGGTGCGAACCGGTCTGTAAAATTCTCGGCGTGAACACATCACATCTCGCAACAATCATTAAATCAACCGATAAAGCCGGAGAACTGACCGCAAAAGCCGCGGAAGATTTGGGCCTTTGCGAAGGGATTTCCGTTTTCGGCGGCGGAGGAGACGCTTCGCTGATTGGTATCGGAGCCGGTTCGGTTGCATTGGGGGACACGCACATTTATTCCGGAACATCCGGATGGGTTTCAACGGTTGTTGATAAAAGTATGGTTGACACTTCAGCTATGATAGCAGCTATCGTAGGCGCACAGGAAGGATTATATAATTATTTTGCTGAACTCGAAACCGCGGGAAAATGCCTCGAATGGGTAAAAGACCATCTTGCGCTTGATGAAATCGGCGTATTTCTGCAAAAAATCGATGTTGCGGCATCCAAAGAAACCGTATATACCAATCTTTACGATTACCTGACGGAAGCGGTGCGAACGGTTCCCGCCGGAAGCGGCGGAGTGATCTTTACGCCTTGGCTGCACGGAAACCGCTGCCCTTTCGAAGATCCGAACGCGAGAGGAATGTTTTTCAACATCAGCCTTGAGACCGGCAAGACCGAATTGATCCGTTCCGTCTTGGAAGGTGTCTGTATGCATATGAGATGGTTCCTTGAAACCCAGGACAAAAAGATTAAAACATCCGAAACCGTGCGGTTTGTCGGCGGAGGCGCATTGTCGGATGTAACCTGCCAAATCCTGGCCGACTGCACAGGCAGAACGGTTGAAACGGTGGGAAGCCCACAGAATGCCGGCGCAGTCGGCGCGGCTGTTTTGGTTGCCGCGGGTCTAAACTTAATAGATAACATCGCCAATGCAAAAACGCTTATTCCGGTTTCAAAAGTATTTTTCCCGGATCCGGCTGTCAAGGCCGCATATGATAAGAATTATCAGGTTTACAAAAATCTTTATCAAGCAAACAGGAAGAATTTCGCTTTGCTTAACGGGTAGTGTTTTTGCTTTATATTTATGCATTTTCAAAGCGTATTTGTTTGACAATTACAGAATCAAATGATATACTGAAATTCAGTTTATTTTAGGGAGGATTGCAATGAATAAAAAATATTTTGCGGTATTTTTACTTTTTATTTTTGTTTTGTCGGTGTTTGCCGCCTGTATCAAGGCGAATCCGGGAATTATTATAACAGGAAGCGACGGGAAGACAAGAGTTCTTGCAACCAATGACAACGGCGAAACCATGACAGATTCTGCCGGCAATATTATTATTGTAATGACCGATGCGAAAGGAAAAGCTGCCAGAGATAAAAATGGAGATCAAGTGACGCAAAAAGTGTCTCCGCCGAATTATTATATATACAACAAAGTGATTGAGGGGCCGAAATTTTCTGTTGCCATACCCGAAGGATGGGAGCAAAGCGATGCTTCGAATATACGGCTGAAAAAGACATCAACAAACGCTGAGCTTAACCTGATGGTTGAGGACGGGCAAACACTTGCCCAGGTAAAAGATGCTGTCGAGGAATTTATGGACAAGGCGGCGGCGGAAGACCCGGATGCAGTATTCAAGGTTGAAACAATAAAACTCTGCGGAGTAAGCGCAACCATGTATTTATATGATTCAGAAAAGTATACCGCCAGGATGGTATTTTATGTTCTTGAGAAAAACGGAACCGATTTCCTTTTCCAGGGGGCTGTCGGCAATGAATATAAGGAAAGCGTTGATTTTGAGTCGGTCATTAACACCATTAAATTTAAATGAACTCTTGAAAGGAGTTAAAAGTCAGTATGTTGTTTTCACAGGATATCGGGATTGATCTGGGCACCGCAAACACTTTGGTTTTTGTTAAGGGGAAGGGCATTGTTATCCGTGAACCGTCTGTTGTTGCTGTTGACCAGCGCAGCAATCCGGTGCGTGTTGTCGCTGTCGGTATTGAGGCGAAAGAAATGATAGGCAGAACACCGGGGTCTATAACGGCTGTCCGTCCGCTGAAAGACGGGGTTATTGCCGATTTTGAAATTACTTCCGATATGCTGAAGGCATTTATTCGACGCGCAAGCAGCAACTCACCTCTCATGAGGACCAGAGTGATGATCTGCATACCATCGGGGGTAACCGAGGTTGAACGGCGGGCTGTTTATGACGCGGCAAAAAGCGCCGGAGCGAAATATGTCAGCCTGATTGAGGAACCGATGGCTGCTGCCATTGGCGCAGGGCTTCCGGTGAGCGAGGCAATAGGCAGTATGGTGGTTGATATCGGCGGCGGGACATCCGAGGTTGCGGTTATCTCTCTGGGTGATGTTGTAACCAGCCGGTCCGTCCGGGTGGCGGGAGATAAATTTGATGAAGCTATCATTGCCTTTATCAAAAAGAAATACAACCTTCTGATCGGCGAGCGCACCGCAGAGGATATAAAAATTACGATCGGTTCCGCATACCCGTATGACGGCGAGGGTGCTATGAATATCAAAGGCCGGAATCTGATGGACGGGCTTCCAAAGAACGCTGAGATAAGCTCCGAGGAAATAAGAGAAGCTCTGGCTGATCCGGTTAACCAAATACTTGACGCTGTAAGGGCGACACTTGAAAAAACGCCGCCCGAACTTGCTGCGGATATTATTGACCATGGTATTATGCTTACCGGCGGCGGCGCTTTGCTGCGCGGGTTGGACAAACTGATTGCCGGGGAGACGAAAATACCGGTTCTGATTGCGGAAAAACCGCTTGATTGTGTTGTTGACGGCACAGGAATTTGCCTTGAAAATGATTACCTCAGCAAACTCGGAGCGAAAAAATATATTTAAATCCCTTTAATATTTCAGGGTATTTAATTATTGAGGAATGATAAATGCGCCGATTTTTCAGCAGCAGTGGCTTTAAAATATTTACAGTGGTTGTTGCCGCATTGCTTGCGGGGACAATTGCCGCCGCTTTTTCACATCATAAAACAACACCTGCCACCTCTGTTACAAGCGCCGTTTTCGGCCCTTTGCAGAGGTTTTCTGCCTATATATCAGACGGACTTTCAAAATACTCAATAAATTTCAAGTCTTCCGCAAGCCTTTCGGAAGAGAATAAAAAACTTGAAAAAGAAATTGAAGACCTTAGGCAGCAGCTTGTGAAATATGAGCAAACCAAACAGCTTCTGGACCTTTACAAAAAATCTCTCGGCTTAAAAGACGAAAATCCGGGATTTCAATTCCTTTCAGCTGCAGTGGTTGGCCGTGACGCACTGACCCCATTCCGTTCATTTACCTTGAACCAAGGGTCAGAAAATAAAGTCAGCATCAACGACCCTGTCATTTACGGTGACTGCCTTGTGGGCAAGGTCATTTCGGTTATGCCGACCCGTTGTGTTGTGCAGACTATTCTTGATCCGGCGTTTAATGCGGGAGTTTATGAAATCCGATCACACGAGGAAGGATTTATCACGACTACCGGCGCGCTTTCCGCCAAAGGCTTTTGCCGCTTGCCCCAACTTGACAAAGCGACGGAAATAACTCCGGGCGGCATGGTTTCCACTTCGGGTGTGGGGGGATTGTTCCCCAGAGATTTGTTTGTCGGAACCGTCAAAGAAGTATTGGATGAAACTGCGGATATTTCATGTTATGCGGTTATTGAACCCGGTGTAGATATCGGAGAGCTTGATTATGTTTTGATTTTAACTGATTTTAAAGGCAAACTTGATGCTGCCCCTGCGGGAGAGTAAAAATGCTGTTAAGGATAGAGAACAAAAAATTATATGCCCGCTATGCAATTTATGCGGTATTGATAATAATAACCGCTGTTTTGCAAAATACAAAAGGACTGTTCCCCGAAATCTTCGGTGTTCGCGCCATGCTTCTTGTTTCCGCAGTTGTCTGCATCAGCATGCACGAAAGAGAGGTTTCGGGCATTTTCATTGGCCTTTTTGCGGGGTTTCTGTGGGATGCTTATGCCGGCGGGATATTTAATTTCAACGCCATCATGCTCACAACAATCGGTTTTGTCTGCGGAGCGCTTGTCGGGTCAATTATGCGAAACAATGTTGTTACCGCTTTGCTGCTGACTGCGGGATCCTGCCTTTTTTACAATACTTCTTACTGGTTTAAAGAATATATTTTTAATTTTACCAAATCCCCGGGCGATTCGCGCGCTGTTTTTACCCCATATTCGGGCGCTTGGGCATCTTATCTTACTTTTTACCTTCCTGCCTGTATTATAACGGTCATTCTAATGCCTGCCTGTTATTTTCTTGTCAGGCTGATCAGAAATAAGACCAAACAGAATTAACGGCAATTAAAACGCCTTGGTATCGTTTCGCAGCAAGGAGGTGGCTTTTATGCAAGAAAAAAAGAGGAATATTCGGGGCATTATTTCTATCGCTTTGATTTTCGGCGTTTTGGCATCGTTCGTCTTAACGTTGTTTAAGATGCAGATAATCGACGGAAAAATGTATGCGGCAAAAGGGAATTCGATATCCGAAAAGACTGTTGCAATAAAAGCCGCCCGCGGGGAAATTCTTGACCGGAACGGTAATCCGCTGATTACAAACCGCCAGGGTCAGGCAATTGTATTTAAAAGCGCTGAATTCCCTTCGGCAGACGAACAAGCGCAGAGGGACGAAATTATTATCAGCCTTATCCGGCTTGTTGAGGCAAGCAAGGAAAAATGGACAGATAAACTGCCGCTGAAATTTACAAAAAACGGAACCATTGCTTTTGAGGCAGACAGGGAAAGCGATATCGCCCAGATGAAAAGCAAAGATATGCTTAACCTGAATGCGTACGCGACTGCCCAGAATTGTTTCGACGCTCTTGTTGAACGCTATAAGCTTGAGAAATACTCGAAGCAGGATGCGAGAAAAATAGCGTCTGTCTGCTATGAGATGAGACGGTTGAATTTCAGCATCAGCAGCCCCTTTACTTTTGCAGAGGATGTTTCGAAAGAAACTGTGACGAAAATCAAAGAAAACAGCGGTTTTTACCGGGGGGTAGATTCCGAAATAGTAACATTCCGCGAATATACCGACGGCACGCTTGCGCCGCATGTTCTCGGCATGGTCGGCGCAATCAGCGCCGAAGAATATGCCGGGAATAAGGACAAAGGTTACGGCTTGAATGACACCATCGGCAAAAACGGAATTGAAAAAGCCATGGAATATGTACTGCGCGGCAAAGACGGAGTTGAAACCGTCTCAACGGATGTTAACGGTGTGACTTCGGCAAAAATTACACAAAAGCCGGTTCAGGGCAGTACTGTTGTTCTTACAATTGACAAGAATCTTCAAAAAGCCACTCAGGCAGCTTTGAAAAAAATCCTGCTTTCGGAAAGCACTGCTTTTCCGTCTGCCGGCGCGGCGATTGTTATGAACTGCAACAACGGGGAAATATTGGCTTCAGCCTCCTACCCAACCTATGATATTTCCACATACAGCAAGGATTATGCCGAATTGGCCAAAAAATCCGGATCCCCGCTCTGGAACAGGGCATTGCTCAGCACATATGAATGCGGATCAACCATGAAACCTTCGGTTGCCATCGCCGCGCTTGAAGAAGGTGTTATCACAAAGGATTTCACTTTTTACTGCAGCGGATTATATAAATTCAAAGGGATGACCTTTAAATGCGATCAGGCTCACGCAAGCAGAAATGTCAATGTCGTCGCGGCAATCAAAGAATCATGCAATATCTTTTTTTATGAAGTCGGCAGAAGGCTCGGGATAGATAAGATCGACGAATACAGGACACTTCTGGGGTTCGGCCAAAAGACGGGTGTTGAAATCAGTGAGGCATCGGGAACGCTTGACAGTCCGGAGTACAGGGCATCTTTGGGACAAACATGGTTCCCGGGATTTACCATTCAATCCGCTATCGGTCAGGGCGCCAATCTTTTTACGCCGATACAGCTTGTCAATTATTGCGCGACGATTGCAAACGGAGGAACCCGTTACACCCCTCACTTCGTTAAAACGGTCAAGACTTATGACTATTCCCGCGATGTGAAATATAACAAAACTGCCGGCCCTATTTCCACCGGATTAAGCGATAAAAACCTTGCGATTGTCCGGGAGGGGATGTACCGTGTCGGAACGCAAGGCTTTTGCCGTGCTTACTTTTCTGTGCTGCCTGTGGAGGCTGCCGCCAAAACAGGAACTTCGCAGGTAATCAAGAAAGTCAATGGAGTAAATACCATTATACATAACGGCATTGTCATCACCTATGCCCCGGCAGACAAACCGGAAATTGCCATAGCGGTTGTCGCGGAGGGCTTTGACAGCGGCACAAAATCCTCGCAGGTAGCGGCCGAAATCTATAAATATTATTTTGCCAACAAGGCTGATTTGGAGACTCCTCAGGAGGAGAATACGCTGCTCGGTTAATTATGCGTCAGATGAAAGGCCCGGAAATGATAACAGCATGCGGAGGGAGGAATAGGATTGGCAAAAAAAGTTGTGCTTGCCTCTGGAAAAGGCGGCGTCGGAAAATCAACGCTGACGGCGGGTTTGAGCGGCGCGATTGCAGGTATGGGCAAGAAGGTCCTTGCGGTTGATTTCGACATTGGCCTTCGCAGCCTTGATTTAATCCTGGGGGTGCGCGAGCAGGTTGTTTTTGACTGGGGAGACCTGGTGTTAAACCGCTGCGAACCCCGGCAGGCTATGATTAAAACCCCCGGCGGGCCGGTTTTTATTGCGGCTCCCCTTTCCTTTAACCGGGCTTATAATTTCCGGAATATTAAAGAATTATTAAAAAGCTTCGATGATTATTTTGATTATATTTTTATCGATTCGCCTGCCGGTGTTTCAAGAGGGTTTCGCCTTGCCGCCTGCGCGGCCGATACCGGCCTGATTGTCGCTACACCGGATGAGGTGTGTGTACACAGCGGATCTATTGCGGCGGACGAAATGATTGATATGGGAATAGAAAACCCGCGCCTTGTGATTAACCGCTTTAATAAAAAAGCCGTTTTTAAAGGCCGTCTGTTAAATATCGACGATGTCATTGACGCCGCGGGCGTTCAGCTTATCGGCGTTATGCCGGAAGACGATGAACTGTCTTACCTTGCCGGCACCGGGCAGCCATTCCCGAAAGACACACCTTCGGCTTTTGCGTTTAAAAGAATAGGCCGGAGGCTTGAGGGAGAAAATCTGCCGCTGAAACTTTAATGGCCGGCAAATATGGATTTAAGGACGGAGGCGGCAGAATGCCGGGTTTATCAACAATAGCAGCGATAGCTACACCACAGGCTGCCGGCGGAATCGGAATCGTCAGAATTTCCGGACCGGAAGCATTAAAAGTGGCTGATAATGTATTTAAAGCAAAAAACAAACGCCTTCTCAGCGAATCAGAGGGTTACCGTGCCTACTATGGAAAGGTTTGGGACAATGCATTGGCTGTAGACGAGGCGGTTTGCCTCGTTTTTCGCGCGCCGCACAGTTATACCGGCGAGGATACAGCTGAAATTTCCTGCCATGGCGGCCTTTATATTCTGCAGCGGGTTTTAAAAGCTGTGCTTATGTCCGGTGCAGTACCTGCCCAAGCGGGTGAATTTACCAAACGGGCTTTTATAAACGGAAAAATCGAGCTTGCGGATGCGGAAGCGGTTATGAATTTGATCTCTGCGCAGGGTGAACAAGCCGTGTCGGCGGCATTGAATGCGCTTGAAGGTTCCTTAAGCAAAAAAATTCACGGCTGCGCGGATATATTAATTCATTGTGCGGCGCAAATGTCGGCTTGGGTGGACTATCCGGATGAGGAAATCGAGGAAATCGGGTTCGAAGCGCTTCGGGCAAAATTTATGCAGGTAAAAACGGCACTCTCGGAGCTTTTATCCGGCTTCGATGCAGGGCGGGCGGTGACACAGGGCGTAGAAACTGTCATTGTAGGCCGTCCGAATGTCGGAAAATCCACACTGATGAATCTTCTTACCGGTTTCGAGCGGTCGATTGTAACGGAATTCGCGGGCACCACGCGCGATATTGTAGAGGAAACCGTTCGGCTGGGAGGCCTTGTACTCCGTTTGGCAGATACAGCCGGTATGAGGGAAACCGACAATCCGGTTGAAAGTATCGGGGTGGAGCGCGCGCTGGGCAGATTGAAGCGCGCAGAATTGGTGCTGGCTGTTTTTGACGGTTCGGATTTACTGAATGATGAAGACAGAAAACTGCTCGAAAACTGCAAAGGAAAGCTGACAGTAGCGGTTATCAATAAAACCGATTTGCCCAGAGCGCTTGACTTTGATTATATAAACGGTATTGCCGCGGAGACGGTTGAAATATCGGCAGCAAGCGGTGAAGGGATGGACAGACTTTCAAACGCTGTTGCAAAACTTCTTGGAACCGACAGATTTGACCCGGGTGCCGCTATGCTTGCAACCGAGCGGCAAAGAAGTTGCTGCTTCAAGGCGGTTGCGTGTATTGATGAGGCTTTAGACGCGATTGATGCCGGACAAACGATGGATGCCATAAATGTATGCACGGATTCGGCTATTGAATTCCTCCTGGAGCTGACCGGCGAAAAGGCTGGCGAAGCGGTGGTGAATGAGGTTTTCAGCAGTTTTTGCGTGGGAAAATAAACAAATATCTTTCGGAGGTTTGATGGAATACTTTGCAAAACATTATGATATAGTTGTTATCGGAGCGGGCCACGCCGGTATTGAGGCGGGCCTTGCCTCGGCTCGTCTCGGCTGCGAAACCTGTGTTTTTACGATAAACCTTGACTGGGTGGGGAACATGGCATGCAACCCTTCCATCGGCGGAACATCCAAAGGCCATTTAGTCCGTGAGGTTGATGCTTTAGGCGGAGAGATGGGCAAGGCTGCCGATGCCAACACCCTGCAAAGCAGAATGCTGAATGTCGGCAAAGGACCGGCTGTGCACAGCTTGCGCGCACAGATAGACAGAAGAAACTATTCCGTTTATATGAAGCATGTTTTGGAACTGCAGGAAAATCTTGATCTTGTGCAGGCGGAAATTGTTGATCTTGTGAGGTCGGATAACGGGTTATGGCAACTGAAAACAAATTTGGAGGCCGTTTATTCGGCTCAGTGTGTTATTCTCGCCACAGGAACTTTTCTTGCCGGCCGTGTATATGTGGGAGATGTGTCATACGAGAGCGGACCGGACGGAATGTTCCCGGCGAAAGCTCTCGCGGCTTCACTCAAATCGCTTGGTATTCCGACCCGCCGTTTTAAAACAGGGACTCCGTCACGCGTCAACAGACGAAGCGTTGATTTTTCCGAATTGGAACCGCAAAACGGCGATGAAGGCATAACCGCTTTTTCTTTCGACAATAAAAATCTAATAAAGAACAAAGAACCCTGTTATATAACCTATACAAACAGCTTGACAAAAAAAGTAATTATGGAAAATATTCACCGCTCCCCTCTTTACAGCGGCAAGATTGACGGTGTAGGCCCTCGTTATTGCCCAAGCATTGAGGATAAAATGGTTCGATTTGCCGAAAAGGAGCGTCATCAAATATTTATTGAGCCTTGCGGAGAAAATACCGAGGAACTGTATCTTCAAGGTTTGTCCTCCTCTTTGCCGGAGGATGTGCAGCTGCAGTTCCTGCATAGTATACCGGGGCTTGAGAATTGCCGGGTTATGCGTACGGCATATGCCATTGAATATGACTGTGTGGATCCCCTTGCCCTGAGTCCGACGCTTGAATTTATGGATTTTGAAGGCCTTTACGGCGCCGGACAGTTTAATGGTTCCAGCGGCTATGAAGAAGCAGCGGCGCAGGGGCTTGTAGCGGGCATTAACGCCGCAAATAAGGTAAAAAGACGGGATCCGCTGATTTTAGACAGGGCAAGCTCTTACATCGGCACACTGATAGACGACCTTGTTACAAAAGGCTGTTCGGATCCTTACCGGATGATGACATCCCGTTCGGAATACAGGCTGATACTCAGGCAGGATAATGCCGACCGCCGTTTGACTGAAACCGGGTACAAAATAGGGCTGATATCCGAGGAACGCTATCGGCATTACCTTGAGAAGATGGCAATGATTAAAAAAGAGCTGCAAAGGGCGAAAAAAGAAGTTATTCCGCCTTCGGACCCCCTAAATGAGCTGCTTGTTTCACGTGAAACAGCGCCAATGGTTACGGGCATTCGTCTTGAAGAACTGTTGAAGCGTCCGCAGCTGAATTATGAAGTGCTCTCCCCTTTTGATAAATCGCGTCCGGACTTACCAAAAGAAATATTTGAACAGGTTGAAATCGATATCAAGTATGAAGGATATATTAAAAGACAACAAGCGCAAATAGAAGAGATGCGCCGGCTGGAAGCCAAACCTTTGCCGGAAAGCATCGATTACCGTAAAATTACGGGGCTGCGCCTTGAAGCAATAGAAAAGCTGAAAAAAATCCGGCCGGTTAACGTCGGGCAAGCGTCCCGTATTTCAGGCGTCAGCCCGGCTGATATATCAGTACTTTTAATTTACTTGGAAAAGGAAAGCCGCTATGATCATTGACAGGGACTTGCTGAAAAAAGAAGCTTCCGGGTTTGGTGTCGAACTTGACAGCACCGCACTCGAACGTTTTGATGTTCTTGCGGAGATGCTTATTGAAAAAAATAAAGTAATGAATCTGACTTCCATTATTGAACCGAATGATATCCTGGTGAAACACTTTTTGGACAGTCTTTCGTTTTTTTCAGCTGTCGCGCCCGGTGTTGGAGCCAAGGTTATCGATGTGGGAACAGGAGCAGGCTTTCCGGGAATTGCCTTTCTGATTGCAAGGCCTGATTTAACGCTGACCTTGCTCGATTCGACAAAAAAGAAACTTGCATTCATAAAAGAAGTTTTATCAGAACTGAAATTAACTGCCGTTACATATCACGCAAGAGCTGAGGAAGCGGGCAGAAATAAAGAATACCGGGAAAATTATGACTTTGCGGTTGCCAGAGCGGTTTCGGGTATGAATGAACTCAGTGAGTATTGTATGCCTTTTGTTAAAATCGGCGGGAAATTTGTCGCAATGAAAGGCCCGGGCGCCGAAGAGGAGCTGGGTAAAGCAAAACAGGCAATAAGGCTGCTGGGCGGAACGGTTAGAGAAGTCAAATCTTTTCAGTTGATGGATGCCGGAGAAAGAAATATTATAATTATTGAACGGCTGTATCCGTCCCCTTATAAATATCCGCGCCCATCGGCGCAAATAGCAAAAAAGCCGTTATAAACGGATAAGTATATTTGTTAAGAACCTTCCTTTTCCGGAAGGTTCTATTAATTATACGGAAAATAAGTTTCACGTGAAACATATTTTTTAAAGAAACGGAAAATTCTTTGATTTCAGTCGCTTATTGTGTTATAATTCAACAAGCAGAAGTATGTATTGATATAATTGATATAGAAGGGGACAAAACCGTGGGGAAAACAATCGCGATAGTTAACCAAAAGGGCGGCGTCGGCAAAACAACTTCTGCCGTGAACCTTTCAGCCGCGCTGGGTGATAAAGGCTATAGAACACTGTTGGTCGATATTGATCCCCAAGGCAACGCGACGAGCGGCCTGGGGTTTAACAAGCGGGGGCTTGAAAGAACAGTCTATGAAATGCTTGTAAACGGTTTGCCGGCAACGGAAATTATTGAAGCAACACCATACAAAAATTTGTGGCTGATACCATCGAGTATGGGTCTTGTTGGGGCCGAGATAGAACTGGCGGATATTGAAAAACGCGAATCGCGCCTTAAAATAGCACTTGCGCCGATAAAAGACAGTTTTGATTTCATTTTTTTGGATTGCCCCCCCTCTTTGGGCCTTATAACGTTAAACTCGCTTTGCGCCGCCGATACTTTTCTTGTTCCTATCCAATGCGAATATTATGCGCTGATGGGTCTTTCGCAACTGATGTCGAGTGTCCGTAAAGTTGCGAGATCTTTCAATCCGCTGATTGAATTGGAAGGGGTATTGCTGACAATGTATGACGGGCGGTTAAACCTGACGACGCAGGTGGTAGATGAAGTCAAGCGGTATTTCCCGAAAAAAGTATACGCTTCGGTTATTCCGCGCAATGTACGGCTTTCAGAGGCGCCGAGTTTTGGCCAACCGGTGATGTATTATGATAAAAATTCAAAAGGAAGTGCGGCGTACAGCGCCGCGGCCTCAGAATTTTTAATGGCTAACGGTAAAAAATAGAAAGAAGGGATATTGGAGAATGACTCATAAAATAGGCGGTTTAGGCCGTGGATTGGACGCATTGTTCGCGGACAACTCATTGGAAGATACAGGCTCGTCCGGTGCTGTCAAATTAAAGTTGATGGAAATTGAGCCGAACAGGGATCAGCCGCGAAAAAGCTTCGATGAAGATTCGCTTGCGGAACTTGCGGCAAGTATATCGCAGCACGGGATTATTCAGCCGCTTTTAGTCAGGCCGATTGCGGACGGCGGCTATCAGTTGGTTGCCGGTGAACGCCGCTGGCGCGCCGCCAGGCTTGCCGGGCTGACCGAGGTGCCGGTCGTTATCAGGGAATTAAGCGAAGACGAGGTTGCGGTACTGTCACTAATTGAAAACCTTCAGCGGGAAGACCTGAATCCAATTGAGGAAGCACTTGGTTTGCAAAACCTGATGGAAACTTACGGTCTATCCCAGGAGGAAGCAGCTGAAAAGGTCGGAAAATCCCGTCCGGCTGTCGCAAATACGCTTCGGCTGCTGAAGCTGCCGGCTGAAATAGCAGATTTTGTCAGACAGGGTGCTCTTTCGGCGGGACATGCCCGCGCGCTGCTTGCTTTTTCGGATGAAACCCAAATGTTTGAAACAGCGCAGCTTATTCTCCGCAAGGGAATATCGGTGCGTGAGGTTGAACGGTTGGCGAAGTCTTCAGAAAAGAAGAAAAAGATTAAAGAAATCAGAAAAGCTCGCCGGGAACCCTATTTTGATGAGGTGGAGCTTGCCCTTACGAATGCGTTGGGACGAAAGGTTAAGGTTGTTACATCCGGCTCAAAAAATTCCGGAATTTTAGAGATAGCGTTTTTTGATGCGAAAGATTTGAATGGCATCGCGCACGCGCTGCGGCAGCTCGAAGATTAAATATTCTATAGAAGAATATAAAACTGAATTTGTAAATATTATACCGGATAAACGGTAAAGGAGATAATAATATGTTGGACATCAGATTAATCAGAGAAAATCCGGAAAAGGTCAAGGCGGCGATGCGTTCACGCAATAAGGATATGGATGCGCTCGTTGATGAGGTGCTGAATATCGATATCAAGCGCCGGGAACTCATGAGCGCGACAGATTCCATGAAAAGTGAACAGAATGCCGCCAGCCGCGAAATCCCTAAAATCAAAAAAGAGGGAGGGGATATCGGCGCGATAATGGCCAGGATGAATGACCTGAAGGAAAACATAAAAATAAATGATACGGAACTTGCCGCGCTTGAAGCAAAGCAGCAGTTAATTATGTATGAATTCCCGAATATCCCGCATGAAAGTGTGCCTGTTGGCAGAGATGACAGCGAAAACGTTGAAATCAGGCGCTGCGGCGAACCGAAACAATTCGATTTTGAAGCAAAGCCGCATTGGGAACTCGGCACCGCTCTCGGTATACTGGACCCGGAAACTGCTGCTAAGGTAACGGGCGCCCGTTTCCATTTTTATAAAGGGGCGGGAGCAAAACTGGAGCGCGCTATCATCAACTTCTTTTTAAATACTCACAGCGCCAACGGGTATACCGAAATATTTCCGCCGTATATGGTCAACCGCGCATCTATGACAGGGACCGGCCAATTGCCGAAATTTGAAGAAGACGCTTTTAAAACAAATGATGATTATTTCTTGATTCCAACCGCTGAAGTCCCCGTTACAAATATGCACCGGGACGAGATTTTAGACGGAAGCTTGCTGCCGATTAAATATTGCGCTTATTCAGCCTGTTTCCGGGCAGAAGCGGGCAGCGCAGGACGCGATACAAGAGGCTTAATCCGGCAGCATCAGTTCAACAAGGTTGAATTGGTAAAATTTGCCAATCCGGAAAATTCCTATGATGAATTGGAAAGCCTGACAAAAGATGCGGAACGGGTTCTGCAGCTCTTGGGCCTGCCTTACAGGGTTGTCGCGCTCAGCACGGGTGACCTTGGCTTTTCCTCGGCGAAAACTTATGATATTGAGGTCTGGATGCCTTCATACGGACGTTATGTAGAAATATCCTCCTGCTCAAACTTTGAAGATTTCCAGGCAAGACGCGCTTCCATCCGTTTTAAAGCTGACAAAAAAGACAAGGCACAGCTTTTGCATACACTCAACGGGTCGGGTGTTGCCGCCGGACGTACAACAGCCGCCATTATGGAAAATTATCAAAACGCTGACGGGAGCATCACCGTACCGGAAGTTCTTCGCGGCTTTATGGGTTTGGATATAATAAAATAACCGGAAATAATAATACCTGAGGAGTAAGCTATGCTAAAGGAATCTCTCATAGCTAAAACAAACGGAAGAAGCCGCTCCGACAATCAAATTGTCGGGGACGGCTTCCGCATTACCGTTATTACCACGCAGCTTTTCAGAGTCGAAAAAAGCAAGAACAATACATTTGAGGATTCGGCGACTCAAAGTGTTTGGTACAGGGATTTAGGGCCTGTGAAATTCGAAGTAACCGAGGATAAAAAACACTTGTCTGTCACAACGGAAAAGCTGGAAATAATATTTAAAAAATCTTCAAAAAAAGCGGTCCAAATCAAGTTTTCCGAAACAAAAAAATCCGTTTGCGTAAACAACCGCCACAACCTGAAAGGAACCAGAAGAACACTTGATTTTACCTTCGGCCCAGCCTCACTCGATGCCGGTATGATTTCGAAAAACGGTGTTGCGGTTTATAATGACAGCAGGACGCTGATTATCGGCGCAGACGGCGAAATAAAAGCAAGGGAAAATAAAGAAGAAGATCTGTATATTTTTGCTTACGGAAAAGAGTACAGGCAATGTATCAGGGACTTTTATTTGATAACCGGCCTGGTTCCGCTTGTGCCGCGTTTTGCCCTTGGCGTCTGGTGGAGCAGATACAGGGCTTATACGCAGCGCGAATACATAGAGCTGATGCAAAAATTCGATGATGAGGATATTCCTCTTACTGTTGCCACGGTGGACATGGACTGGCATTGGACCGATCTTAACAAACAATTCGGAACCCGGTATAAAAAAAGGCCGATGATGAATAACCCCTGCACCGGTGGCTGGACAGGCTACAGCTGGAATACTGAACTGTTCCCGGATTACAAGGCGTTTTTAAATTGGCTTCACGCGAAAAATCTGAAAGTAACGTTAAATCTGCATCCGGCGCAGGGAATAAGGTTTTTCGAAAATATGTATCCTGAAATGGCCGGGGCGATGGGGATAGACCCGGCGGCAAAACAGGCGGTCCCTTTTGCGGCGGGCAACCCCGATTATTGGAACAATTATTTTAATATCATTTTGAAACCATATGAAAAAGACGGTGTCGATTTCTGGTGGATTGACTGGCAGCAGGGAAAGCGCTCCGACGTTAAAGGGCTTGATCCTCTTTGGGCTTTAAACCACTTTCACTTTCTTGACAATGCCGAAAGCGGGCAACTGCCGCTGATATTGTCCAGATATGCGGGCATAGGCAGCCACCGTTATCCTTTGGGATTTTCGGGCGATACGATAATCAATTGGAAGGTATTGGATTTTCAGCCGTATTTTACCGCCACAGCCGCAAATGCGGGTTACACCTGGTGGAGCCATGACATCGGCGGGCATCAGCGCGGCAGAAGAGATGATGAGCTTTATATCAGATGGCTTCAGTTCGGTGTTTTTTCCACCATTATGCGCTTGCATTCCACTTCGAATGATTTACTCGGCAAAGAACCATGGCGCTATCCGGCACACATTGCATCAATCGCAAAGGACTGGCTGAAATTAAGGCACAGGCTGATTCCTTATCTTTACACAATGGATTACAGGACGCACAGCAAAGGGATCGCCCTGGTTGAGCCGCTCTATTACCTTTATCCCGAAAACGGCAACAGTTATGAAATCAAAAATGAGTATATGTTCGGCAGCCAGCTTTTGGTAATCCCGATAACTTCCAAGACGGACAAGAAGATTAACCTGGCGAATGTCCGGGCCTGGATACCTGAAGGGCGATGGACGGATATCTTTACAGGTGAGATAATCACCGGGGAAAAATTTGTGACATTGTACAGGGATATCGCGTCCATTCCGGTGCTCGCGAAACAGGGCGCGATAATACCGATGTCAAACGATCCGGGCAACAGCACAGCGAACCCGGAAAACTTGCTTCTCTGGGTGTTCAGAGGCAACAATAAATTCAATTTGTATGAAGACAACGGCAGAAATGATTTTGCCCAAAACAGCGCCGTAACCAAATACGAGATAGTTGAAAACGAAACGATTACTTTTATAGTCAACGCCGTACGGGGAAATCCGGAAAGCCTGCCGCAAAAAAGAAGCTACACAATTGCTTTTAAAGATGTTATAAAGGTCGAAAAAGTGCGTGTTTTTATCAATAATAAATTGACCGATGACTTTGATTATGAAGGAAAAAATATCAGTGAAAAGCCCTTCAAAATCGAGATAAAAAACGCAAGTATTTACGCCGATATAAAAGTGGAAATCATTCAATTTCAAACCGCAAAAAATCTTCCGGCCGGCGAAAAAATGACAGATGTTTTTTCGCGCTGGCAAGCAGGCAATTCGCGCAAGTCCGGGTATTATAAATCATTGCGTTTCGAAAAAGATCCGGATACCTGCAAAAATAAAATCAAAGCAATGCTATTGCCCCGAAGCGTTAAAAAGGCGCTGCTCGACAGCTTGGATTAAACCGGGCTGATTTAATTGTTTTACGAAAAACGCCGGAAGGCAGCGACGGAAAAAAGGCCGTATATATGCCGCGCCGGCACATATACGGCCCGATTATTTTGAAATTGAAATCAATAGGACTCGTCATCCTCTGCAACGGCGCGGTTTTTCTTCCTGAAGTAAGAAACGAGCCATATAACCAAAATTGCGGGAATGCTGGAGACCGCGGCCAAAACAAGCAGTTTCATCGGGATATAATCATAAATCCCGTCACCCAGAACCGTAAACAAAACAACCCGCGGCATGATGCCGGCAACAGACAATAAAAAATATGGCAGGAATCTGATACCCGAAGCACCGAGAAAAAGGCTGAAAAAATCAATCGGAAAAACGGGCAGCAAACGGGCTAAGAATAAAAAGGAAAATTTGTTTTTTTGCTTTGCGCTGGCAAGCTTTTCACTCCACTTTTTGCCGCTGATTTTTTTCTCAACATAATCGCCGCCGAGGAACTTCCCGAGCAAAAAGGTTATCGTCACTTCAACGATGATGCCCGTAAGGTTTATCAGCAAAGCTGCCGGTGTCTCAAACGCCATACCCACATAAATATATATGATGGAAGCCGGGACGACAAATAAAACCGATTTCAGCACGTAAATACCCAAAACCGCCGCAACAGCCGCTGTCAGGCCCGAGGCTGCAGCGACAATACCGCGGACATCCAGGCGGGTCAGCCGGTCAAAATTGATCAGGGCGGTGCCGAATAAAATCGCGGCTACCGCTATCCTTAGCGAGACAAGCAGACCTTCGGTAATTCGTTTTTTTGCAGCAGTATTCATCGGTTACCGGCTTTCAATACAAAATAATTTCAGAACATCGGGACCGTCAAAGACGGCCCCGGTTTTTAAAAAAATAATACTTAAATAAAACTGTAAAACAGCTCCCGCTGCTTTTAAATCCGGGCGGTTGATTTCAGGAATCCGTTTGATTTGATTTCATGTTATGTTCCAATTCCACCAATGCGCGGTTGACAAACGCGTTTTCATCGGTCAGGTCATCTGTTAGGGTGACAATACCCGAACCGGCAGTGAAAAATATTTTTTCGCCGTTAACTTCAAAAGCAATTTTCTCAAATTCATGCTCGATTTTTTCGGCTATCAAGCAGGCGTCCTCATAAACGGTATTATTCAAAGCAATGAGGACAATATCTCCCATATATTGCCCTGCCAAGTTGCCGTTGCCTGAAATGGCAGATGCGACTGTTTTTAAGAATTGGTTAGAGATATTTTCCTGTATATCCATATCAGTCAGGTCAAGCCCTTTAAAAAAGATATCGGGCATAACGAGAATAATTGAAAGAGGCGTTTTTTCCATTTTGCTGTGGCGCATATAAACCGGTAAGAATTTGTCAATTTCTTTTCTGCTGTAAAAAGTATCGGAAATATCACTGGCAAATAAATTTTTTGAACAGGCCGCTGCTGAGATTGCCTCAAGCTGCTGCAAATCTATATCAATAATAATTTCATCGCTGACTTTTTTTATTGCCTCGACAATATAGATGTCGATGCCTATCGTTTTCGGAATGGCGGCAACCAGATAAATATCGTCATTTTTTTGATCAATTTTGAAATAGGTTTGATTGTTCAGGAAAGCCAAGGCTGAAATGCAGTTAGGGCAGGATCGGCCTCTTTTCCAAAAGTCATAACAGGTTTCGGGCAGGATATCGTCCTCCGAAGAATTCACTATCCAGGCGCAATGATTTTTCGGGTCGACAATTCTCGCGGCGTCATAAATCTCCGGATAGTTCGAAAGCGTGTTCCGCAACTGGTCAACAACAACGGGAGCGGGTTTATTGGCATGTTTCCCGGTGTCTTTTTCCTCAGGCACGTTTTTTTTGGCTTTTAAAAATTCTGTAGGGGTTAATCCGGTAAATTTCTTGAATACGGTGGAAAAATGGTTCTGATAGATAAAGCCTACCTGCTGAGCAACATCGATAACGCTGTTGTTGCTTTTATTCAGCAGCAGCTTTTTGCTTTCCTCAACCCGGATAGCATTGATATTGTCCATGAGCATAAGACCGGTTTCCTTTTTGATAATAGTTGAGAGATAGAAAGTGCTCAGGCCGGTCAGCTCCGCAAGGGTTTCCAATGTGATCTTTTCACCGTAGTGAGCGTGTATATAATCAAGGACTTGCCTGATAGGTTTTGAATGTGACTGAAGGCGGCTTACCTCCACTGCGCGGGCAAATTCCATCAGAGAGGTTTTCATCAATTCAAAAATATCATACGCGTTTTCATATTTTTCCGCACGCCGAATCAAATCATCCGCAAGATCAAGTGTTTTATAATACGGTGCATTTGATTCGATAGCGGAGTAGCAGGCAAACATACAAACTTTAATAAAACTGTTCTTGAGGGAACGCATGTAATCAGAATGGTCCAGATGATGGGTTGGCATAGTGGAGCTGTTTAACTCCGTAACGATCTCAGCCATCAGTTTGGTGTCGCCCGATTTGATGCAGTCCATAATCTTAAGATAAAGTAAAAACCGCACATGCCTGACCGGTGAGTTTTCCGCCAAATCTCTGTCTTGGCTGTCGGGCAGTTCATCAGATTCGGATTCCGGAATATTTGTTAAATCCCCGTATAATATCTGGGAAGGTTTCATATTCTCAAAAACCGAGGTTACCAGGCTGTGCAGTGTTTCGCCGAGAGGGGTAATGCTCTCAAATGCCCTGACCGGCAGCTTTTTGATAATGCTTCTCAGTTTTTCGCTGTCCTTTAAAGAGGGGTCCAGTTTATGCAGCAAAGACTCGATTTCAGAGGGACTTTGCTTTTTAATAAATACCGGCTGCGTTACAAAAGCCCCGATGTATTCATTGCCGACATCCGCCATGACAACATTGCACACAAGATTTCCGTTGAGGGAATAAGTATAAAAGACAGGCTCTGATCCGGGTTCAAGCGAAAACTTTTCATTTAAAAACGAAGTCAGCCGGTTCGTTCCAAGGCAGATAAACTCATCGACCAGAGTTTTTGAAGGCTGGCAAGCCAAAAGTTTCAGGCGGCTGTCAAAATAAATCACCCCGATGCCGGTGGTTCTGTAAAAGGTATTCAGAATGTGATGAATCTCATTACTGTATTTTTCAACCATTTATTTCCACCCCGCTTTTTATGACTGCTTTAAATTCAATATATAACAAAAAATCCAAAATATCAATAATTATTCCTGAAATATGCAAATTCACGGCTGTTTTAAGAAATTACCGCAACTTTATTAAAATTATCACAACTATTTATATGCATATAATGAGTATTTATAACAGTACGCTTCTCGGAACAGGCAAATTCGGTTGTCTGATCCGAAAAGCTTGCTTATTTACTTTAATGGAAACAGGTGATAGAATAAAGCTGCGGTTTACCGTTATTTTCTAAGTGGAGGAGCATGATGATGAAAAAAGCAGCAGCTATGTTTTTGTGCGCCATGCTGATCTTTGGGGTAGACGCCTGTTCGGCAGAAAAAAAGGAAAACAGAACAACGGCCATTACCCCGGTTCAGAGCACAACCAATGCTTACGGAGTTAGGCAGCCTTCGCAGGAAAAGCTGCTTGAAGCGTTTGAGGCGGTTGGCATCGAGAATTGGGACGGCAGCTATAAAAACCTTACATTTGAGCAAAGGACATCATTGGAACAGTATTTTGCAAAAAAATGGAGCGAGGATGTCAAGTTTTCGGATGAAGGGGTCAGGTATGTTGAAAACACCGTGCCCCTGAAAGGCAGCTGGGCTGAAAATAAAATTTTGAAACTTGCCCCGGATCCCAAATTCGACAGTATTCTATCAAGTTCGGTTGAAACGGATGCTGTGAGCGTTTCCTACACGAATGTCACGGCGGAAGAGATCAAAAGATATACCGGCGAAGTCAAGGCGGCGGGGTTCGACAAAATTCTCGAGGAATACACATCTTCCTGCTGCGGCACCGTTTTCAGGGCACAGAATGAAGACGGTGTAACCGTGTCGCTTTCATCGAAGCTGATCGCCCAGGCGGTCACAACAATAGTCGTATCGGCTGCCGGGGAAACAAGCACAAATCAAGCGGGTTATAAAAAAATCTCCCCGAAAGAAGCCAAAGCTTTGATTGACGCGGGGAATGTTGTCATCTTGGATGTTAGAACACCGGACGAATATAATGAGAGCCATATTAAAGGCGCCGTGCTTCTGCCGAACACCGAAATTTCAGAGCAAGCCCCCACCATACTCCCGGATAAAAACGCTAAGATACTGGTCTATTGCAGAAGCGGCAACAGAAGCGCGTCGGCCTCAAAAGAGCTGATTACGATGGGCTATGCGGATGTTCTCGATTTCGGCGGGATCAATGATTGGCCTTATGAAACGGAAAATTGATTGTAATTGAACGATAATTATGTTAAATAATAAAAAGCATTGAAACACGGCGTTAAATCTTGATTACTCTGCCAAATAATCAATTCAAAGTTTTGCGATAAATTATTCTAATACGGGCGTATTATTTTATAAATTTAATATATCAATTCACACAGCCGGTATATATGCCGGCTGTGTTTTATGTTGCAAGCATTCTGATTTTTATACCCCGACAAATTAAATATACGCTTTTCGTTGCATGAAAAATTAAAACTATGTGACTAAGTCACAGAACGCTGAAAGAAAATAATATAGGATAATACCCTAATCATCATAAGGTTAACTTTAACAGTCAATTATAATTAAGACAAAAATGCAAATAGAAAAAAGATACCCGAAACTCTTATCAGAACTTTTTAAATTTTATGATAATATTTACAGAGCATTTAATGGAAAAGTAAAAATCACCACAATAATATTTACAAAACCACAAGAATTTATCTAAAAAGTGGCAAAATAGAAAAAATTAATTGTGTAATATCAAAAATTATATTGACTTTAATATAAAAATTAATATAAAATGTTAGATATGAAATACTATTATTAGGCAGAGGAGCTGATTGCAATGCAAAATAATAATGAATCGGAACAAAACAAAAAAAATGTATTTGCCGGGTTGCTGGTTTCTGTTATAAAAATATTCATCGTTTTGGTGATAACATTTACTTTCGTTTTCTATATTGTTGAGCCTCCTGACACACACTCGTTCTTTACGCAAAACACGCAGTCCGACACAATCACCCGAACGGTCGAACCTGCATGATTTTGCCGCATAAACAATTCTGACCTCCAAAACTTCAGTACCGGAAAGGCGAGGGTAACAGATGAAAATTTTGATGAATGCCAATGAGCAGATTTCCACAACCATGATGGAAAATCATTTTCAGGCAAGCAGCATAACCGCCGCCGTAACCGCGACGCCAAAAGAGATGATGCTTGAAATCCTCAAAGCATGCAAAATGGATTTGGTTGCCTATTATGCCGAGCATGTCGATAACAAAGAGCTTTTAGATATGTTCAACGAAATGAAAGCGGTAAATCCGAACATACGATGCGTTATCTTTATAAAAAAGGAAAATCTTGACCAAGTCGGCGAAGAGCTTGAAAACTGTGTTGACGAGTGCTTTGCCATACCGCTGGATTCGAATGATTTAATGATAAGGCTCAGGCGCATGATGAGATCCGCGGCGCAACAGGCTGAGCCGGCTGCACCGGCCGTTTCCGCGCCACCCGAAGCATCGCTGCCTGCGGACAAAGGGATTCAAACCGAAAGAGATATTTACTCAAAGCCGGTCAATACAGATTTTTCGTATATCCCCGTCAGTGGTCATCCTATAAATGAAGTGCAAACAGCTGTCTTGTCCCCAACGGAGACACCTCAAAATGCCGGAGGTTTTAAAATTGACCCGAAGATTGCGCAGAACGACGATTGGAGCATAGCGCAAGAACCCGGAACAAAAGAAAACACAGGCAAAAAATCAAAAAGCACAGCCGGTAAAATTTTTGGAATTATCAGCAAAGTTCTTTTCGGGTTATTGGTTTTTATAATTGCTGTATTGGCTATATTCCTGGTTAAAAGCAAAATTTCAGGGGGTACACCTTCGGTAGCGGGATATGAGTTTTATGGTGTGCTAAGCGGAAGCATGAACGGCACACAACGGACTTCTTTTGACACCGGCAGTGTGGTTTTTGTTAAATTCAAGGATCCGAAAAAAATAGTTGTCGGAGACATTATTACCTTTAGAGGGTTAATGGCGGATTCTCCCATGACGACGCACCGTGTTGTAAAAGTCAACAGCAGCGGCAATTTGTCTTTCATAACTCGAGGCGATGCGAATAATGTTGACGACCCGAATCCGGTTTTGGCATCAAGGGTTGTGGGTACGGTTCGCTGGCACCTGCCGTATTTAGGGTATTTAACCGGTTTTGCCGAAACAAAAACCGGGTTGGTTTTCCTCGTTTTTATTCCGGGCGCTTTTGTGATAGTTTATGAAACAATAAATATTTTCAAAACAATTAACGCAGAGTCAAAAAAAACAGGCGTGAAAAAAAAGCGTACCGATTAAGGTTTCGGGTTAAAATGTTTTAAGGAAGGAGGAGTTGTCTTGAAACGCAAGCTGTTTTCAGGGATGTTAATTTTACTTGTTGCCGTTTTTTCAATGGCAGGCGGCGTTGTCGCATGGTTTACCGATGATACCACAACCGATATTCAAGAATTTGTCGTCGGCACCTTAAAGATCAGCTCCCCTGAACTGATATCCGAAACAGGGCTTTGGAAAGCCGGGCAGAGCGTTCAGCTGACATATGAAATTCAAAATCTCGGTGATCAGGTCATCTACCTGAGAGTTAAGCCCGTAGCGGAATATATAGGCAATGTAACAAGCGGCGACGCTTTTTCTATCGCGGCCGTTGAGCCGGAGTGGATAACAACGGATTCGGTCAAGTGGTATTACGGCCAAACAGCACCGGTAAGTTTTTCCCCTGCCCAGACGCTGCAGGTAACTTTCGAGGTAACCTTGGCGGCGGACGCAAACGGCTCCGTTAACTTTACGCTGGAAACGGAAGCTATCCAAGCCACCGCAAACGCTTTGCAAAAGCAATGGCTTGACAATCCCTGGTAAGAAATTATTCCGTTAAATCGGTCTCTCGACCTTTTTATATATTCCCGGCAGGGCCTGTCAAAAAGCAGGTCACAGGTAAAATGCTAATTGAAAGGCAGGTGTGAAGTTGGTTTTCAGTTCTATCCCGGCGGGCTCTTAACCTCATAATAAGAGTTTAGAAATCAGTCACCAACAAGAATTTAGGAGGTAAACAAATGAAAAAGAAACTTTTAGTCAGCGTTCTTGTAATTGCGGTTGCTATTTCGGCAATTGCAGGCGGAACTCTCGCATGGTTCACGGATACGGATACAACGCCTACGAATAAATTCGTAGCAGGTATATTGTCAATGGATGTCGACGATGTATTTAATTATGAGGATAATACATATGACGACTTCACCCCAGGCGATAATATCAACAAACTGGTTCAGATTACAAACAACGGAACCAAGAGGGAATTCCTTAGGGTTCAGATTACAGAGACCAGAGTCCTTAAAATGCATTACAATCTGGCAGATCTTTCGCTCGTCGAATATCTCCATGCTCTTGACAGCAGCAATGTTTCCACCAATCTTCCCGGCACATTTGCAGCTAAGATGGTAGGCGGCCAATGGATAGTGGAATATAATGTTGACGGCAATCCGATAGCATTCGGCGCACCTGGTTATGGTGCAGCAGACGGCTTTACAGAAATCTATGTAACCAATTTTGGCGGCTATGCAGCGTCTGCCTGGACCGGCGAAAACGGCACGACCGACCCGGCCTATGCACCGGCAGTGAAGTATTTAGACTCGAGCAACCACGCATTGGGTACCGGCCCGATTCCGGGGGCATCAATCGATGTTTACAGAGAATTGCCTCAAGCTCAGTGGGCAACAACAACAACCAATCTCAGAGATATGGCGGATATTGCATGGTATATTGATGCAACCAATCTCTTTGCAAACGGCCTTTGGTCCAATATAGGCAATTTCTGGTATTTTAACCAGGCACTTTATCCCGCAGGATATGACTTGACTCCGGCCGACGGCAACGACAACTCCGCTTTCCCTGCGACCGTTGCTCCGTTATTGAACAGTGTTGAGTTTGTTCCCTCGGCGAATGACAACATCTATCAAGGCTCTGTTTATACCATTGATTTCACATTTGAAACCATTCAGGTTACAAACGGCGCTGCCGCAGCTGCGTGGGGTGTTGCTTTCTCGCAAGATCTCACCACAAATCTTGCAGCCGATGTCCTTGGTACTTGGGCATAAGTTTGAATCTTGATTTTTCTGATTAAGTAATTGTGAAAACGGGCGGGTGTATTCTCACACCTTGCACCCGCCCGGCGCAATTACAAGCAAGCGTTCTTTACCCCCGCAAAAACATGAACACCCGATTTTTGCCAAAGGAGGCGGCTGAAATGAAAAGAAGACTCGCTGTAAGCATAATGGTACTCGTTATGTCGCTGGGGATTACCAGCGGCGGAGTTTGGGCGTTCCTTTCGGATATGGACCGCACTCCGACCAACCGCTTCACAGGCGGCATTGTTAACATTACCGCGAATGAGATTCTGATCCCGGGACCGGAGGAAATAACAGACTGGACGCCCGGCGAGCCGGTCGATGAAGAGTATGTCATTAAAAACACAGGCACGGTGCCGATTTTCCTAAGAACAAGTTTCATAGGTTCTTGGACACCCCTTACAAGTGTAACCGGCAAGCATAAAAACACCGCTTCGGTTACCGCGCATTATGAAGGGGAAATAATAACGGACCAGGATTCCGTTCACTATTATGTTGTTGAGCAATAAAACAGAAAATTATATCGGCTGATATTCCGATAATAGAATAAATTTAAAATAGCTTTTGAAATTCATTTATTAGAAGATTTGTTTAGAAGGAGATGACATCCTAATGAAAAATAAAATAAACCAGGGAAATAAAAAAAAGACCGGCTCGTTTTTTAGAGAGGTCATCGCTCTTCTGATTATACTTTTAATTACAGTTTCAAGCATCACATTAGCTTATGTGGCGGCAAGCCCTGTTCTGACGATTACAAAAAGTGTTGATAACACCAACCCGTATACGGGGGAAAGCTTCTATTATACATTAAAATATGCCAATCCGAGCACAACGGAAGATGCCACGGATGTTATCCTTGAAGATATTTTACCAAGCAATGTTGAATTTGTATCTTATATAGCGTCAAGCGATGTGGCAAGTGTTTCCGTTACAAACAACGGAACCAATGATGTAGTCCGGTTTATTTTTAATCCGACTTTATCAGCCGGAAGCACGGGCCTTGTAAAGATAGAAGCAAGGTTTCCCGCCGGCACAACGCTTCCAAACAGCGCAGTAAACGCAGCCACCATAGACCCGTCAAACGGCGACTTGGTTACAAGCAACCCGGTGACAGTTACGCCAAAGTTTATTGCCACCTCGGATTGGTCGATTGCAAAAACAAGAATTATTCCGGCAAGTGTTTTGCCGGCTGTCGGCAATAATGTTACATACCAGGTGACCGTTAACTCGAACAGCGAGATTGGCGGTATGGATTTGAAGGATATAGTAATAGTGGATACAATTCCGACCGGGTCCACTTTTGTTTCCGCTTCAAACGGCGGTACTTACAATTCGGGTACCGGAAAAGTGACTTGGAACATCGCAAGCCTTCCCGTCGGAACCAGCCAAAATCTAACAGTAGTCGTTAATTATCCCAGCCCGACCTTTACCTTAGCATCCTCTGTTACCAATGCTGTTCTCGGCACGGCAACACAGTATGACAATACCGCGGCTCCGAACAAAAACGCCTCGGTAACGCATGGCTTTGCCGCGCCCACATATGCCTTAGGAACTTTTTCAAAAGGAAACAGGCAATCAAATGATAGGTATTCTGTCGGGCAAACAGCGCGATTTACATTAACAAACATAGGCAATACAGGCAATTCGCCGCTTGACAGACTTGAAATAACAGATAATATCCCGGCTGAAATCACATTAACGCAAATTTCGACGGGTTCTTATAACTCTTCCACAAGTGTTCAGATTCAATATAAGACAAATCTTAACGCAACATTCAGAACTTGGACGGGTTCGCCCTTTGCCTCGCCGGCGAATACAACGCTTAATGTATCCGCATTAGGCTTAACAAGCGGCGAATATGTAACGCAGGTAAAATGGACAATAACCGACACCGCCAGCGGCAAAATCCAGCCAGGCTTCGCAAACACAGCCGCTTTAAGTGTGAACGGAATTGTCTCTGCTCCCGTTTCGGGAACCTCAATAACAAACACAGCCACCTTGCAGGCCTTTTACGGTGCAAATGTAATCACATTAAACGCGTCAAACACCATTTATATTGCCGCTCAAATGCCGTGGCTGGTACCTATTAAAACAGTAAATGGCGGTCAAACAAGGTTTAATTATAACGACACCGTGACTTTTAACCTGCGTATACAAAACCACGATTATGCGACAGGCAATTATGTGAATCCGATTGCGGTTGACACCATCCCGCCCGAATACGAAAATATCACCTATGTTGGCTGGGATGCGGGCAATTCGAGCATTTCAACTGCGCCGGTTATCGACGCAACCGGAACAAAAGTTATCAGCGGTATTACTTATACTTTGTTAAAGGCAAACTTTACCGGCACACTGCTGCCCGGTCAATATGTTAATGTTCAGTATTCCGCTAAAATAAAAGATTTGACCGAGACGGGTCTTATAACAAACAGTTTATATATATCAACCTTGGATAACAGCACGGTATATCAAAATGCCACTGCGGATATTATTACAGACTCGAACGATTTGGATGGCGACGGCAGCACAACGGACCGCTTTGTAAAAGCGGATGCAACAATCTTTGTCAACTTTCAGGGTTCGCTTGAGGCAAGAAAACAGATTAAGGGCGCCGACGACGCTGACTTCACTTATATTAGATATCCCGATTATACTTATACCTATCCCGGTGATTATGTGAACTACCGGCTGGTCGTTAAAAATACCGGTTCCAACGGACCGATAACCAATGTGGTTTTAATAGACAAACTGCCGACAATTGGGGATACCGGCGTAGTTGATTCAAGCGCAAGAAATACGCAATGGACGCCGTACCTTGTTAATGTAATCACGGGAGCAAACGGTGCGGCTCTGCCGGCCGGTGTTACGGTTTATTACAGCACGGTTGTCAATCCCACCTGTGCAGAATTAACGACGCCGCAAAATCATACCAATAATCCGGCGGATTTATGGTCGTCAACACCTCCGGCGGATATTACCACGGTTAAATCCATAAAAATCGATTTTGGCAGTCTGGTAATGAACACAAACGATGAGTTTACGCTCGAGTGGCCGATGAGAGCGCCCGTTGGCGCGCCGTTAGGCCAAATCGCGTGGAATTCTTTCGGCTATTCGGCGACTTACCCAGACCTTGCCTCAAACGGAACAACCGTAACACAGTCGGCTTTTTTACCCTCCGAACCGATTAAAGTGGGCTTTGAAATCAAAACTCCGCCTCCGTATGCTGTTGGTAATTTCGTTTGGGAAGACCTGAATAAAAACGGTATTCAAGATGCCGGTGAGTCGGGCATCAACAATGTCTTGGTCAATATTTATCAAAAGGTCGGAAGCGATTATGTGCTGTATGACTATACAAGAACCGGCAATGACCAAACCGGGAACGCCGGATATTATACCTTCCCGCAGGTTCCGCTCGGAACATACCGGATGGAATTTGTTTACCCGAAAACCGATACAAATACAAGCGGTTATACAAGCACATATTCGCCGTCACCGTATTTGTCGGGAGCGGACCGGACTATAGACTCCAACGGCAATCCGGCGACTATAACGGATTATACCGATTTAGGCGTTGTGAAAAATTCTATATTAACGCCTGATTTTACAATAAACACAGCGGACGATCTGTCAATTGATCTGGGGCTTTTTAGGCTCAGCTCAATCGGCGACAAGGTTTGGTATGATTATAACGCCGACGGATTACAGGCAGGAACATCTGCCGAACCCGGGCTCGCCGGCGTTACGGTAACGCTGCTGGATGCTGCCGGCGCACCGGCACTTTATGGAAACGGAACACCTGTTCCGGCGCAAACAACTGACGCATCCGGGAATTATCTGTTTACAGGGTTGGATCCGGGCGTATATAAGATTAGATTTAATATTCCAACCGGCTATAAGTTATCAACGGCAAATGTCGGTGCGAACGATGCTATTGACAGTGATGCGATTATGGATGTCGGCACAACTGCGACAACCGGCAACTACACATTGTTATCCGGAACTCAAAACCTGACGGTTGATATGGGCGTATATCTCGGGCATATCGGCAATTTAGTCTTTAATGACTTGAACGCGGATGGACTTAAAAACGGCAGTGACGCCGGTATAAGCGGCGTTACAGTTAGACTTTATAAAGATGGAAACGCTACTGCTTATAAAACGACTACCACAAATAGTTCCGGTATATACTCTTTTGACGACTTACCCCCGGGCACTTATGTTGTTGAGGTTATCAGGCCGAGTACTTATAATACAAACGGCAAGTTCACAGTGTCTTCCGGAACAACCCCGGGGGTGGATAATGACAGCGATGTCAACATCACAGTCAGCTCTTCAACAAACAAAACAAGCGACATCGTTCTTACCGCCGGCGAAAGGATTGACACAATCGATGCCGGTATGTACCGATTCGGTTCAATCGGTGACAGGGTATGGAATGACAGAAATGCAAACGGAACCCAAGATTCAGGGGAACCGAACATCAGCGGTGTGACTGTGAGACTAACGGACGCTGCGGGCAACCCGGTTACAAACGGGCTTGGTGTTGTTGTTGCGGACACTGTTACAAATTCAAGCGGAATTTACAGTTTTGGAAGCCTTAATCCCGGAACATACAAAGTTATCTTTGTCAATCCCGGTCAAAATTATAACTTCAGCCCGAACAGCGGAGCGGTAACAGTTACAACCAACAGCGATGGTACTTGGACAACGGCAAACGGTCCGACCGCTACGACCGGCACTATTACGATTACTTCAAATCTTAATGTCACCTATGTTGACCAGGGGATGTACCTTGGCGCTCTTGGCGATTTCGTTTGGGATGACTATAATGCAAACGGAAGACAGGATACAGGAGAACCGGGAATAAGCGGTGTAACAGTATCGTTAATTGATGCAACAACCGGGTTACAGGCGACAAATGTAAATGGTGTTTTAATACCGGCTACAACAACAAGTTCCACCGGTGCATACCGCTTTGATGATTTGGCGGCAGGAAGTTATATTGTTCAATTTTCGATGCCGACCGGTTGGGATAAAGCTGCGCCACGCTATGCTTCCGTTGCAACAACTGCCACAGACAGCAACGCGGACACAACAACATTTAAAAGTGATACTGTTGTTTTAGCGGCAGGCCAGCGCGATTTAACTATTGATGCGGGCTTCTACAAATATGCCAAGCTCGGTGATCTTATTTGGCGGGACTTGGATGCAGACGGTATTCAGGATTCTGGGGAAGTGGGAATTGCGGGTGTAACGGTCAAATTATTGGACAGCGCCGGCAACACAATTACCACGACAACAACAGATTCAAGCGGAATCTATACCTTCAGCAATCTTATACCCGGTACATATGCCATTCAAGCCGTAATGCCTGCTGGCTTTGACGGCGCAAGCCCTGCAACGCAAGGCACAAATACAGCAATAGACAGCAATCTTAATACAACCACTTTAAAAAGCGCGAATGTTACCTTGATTTCAGGGGAAAACAATACCACATTTGATGGAGGTTTCTATCAATTCGCATCTATCGGCGATTATATTTGGGAAGATGTAAACGGCAACGGTATTCAGGACGCCGGAGAGCCTCCGGTTTCAGGGGTAACGGTCAAGCTTCTAAACAGCGCCGGAACGCAGATTGGAAGCACGGTAACAAATGCAAGCGGTTTCTATACCTTTACAAGCTTGGTGCCGGGGGGATATACAATTGAAATTGTAAAACCCGCAGCGTATGACGGCATTACCTTAAAAGGTCAAGGCGGGAATAATACAACAGACAGTGATATAAACCCGAGCACATGGAAAAGTGACTTAACCACCTTGATATCGGGTGAAAACAATATGTATGTTGACGGGGGACTTTATAAGTTCGCGTCACTCGGCGATTTTGTTTGGAACGATACTAATGCAAACGGCCTTCAGGATTCGGGCGAGGTTGGTATCCCGAATGTAACGGTAAGGCTTTTAAACAGTGGCGGTACCCAAGTTGCCACCACGACAACCAACGCAAGCGGTGCGTATTCCTTTACAGGGTTAGCTCCCGGAAGCTACATTGTTGAAGTGGTAAAACCGAGCGGATATTTGAACTCTCCAAAGACTGCGGGAAGCGACACTGCCATAGACAGCAACATAAACATCGCTACTTCAAGAAGCGATGTGACAGCATTAATCTCCGGTGAAAATAACCCGACAATTGATGCCGGTTTATACCAGACAGCCTCTCTCGGGGATTTGGTTTGGAATGACCTTAATGCAAACGGTATTCAAGATGCAGGTGAACCGGGAATTTCCGGAGCAACGGTCAACCTTTTGAATAATCTGGGTGTTCAGGTAGCAACCACCACAACAAACGCTTCCGGCATTTACAGTTTTACGGGGCTAACGCCGGGAACCTATACGGTGGAAGTAGTTAAGCCGGCAGGTTTTGATATTCTCACCGATAAAACGGTTGGGAGCAATACCGCAATAGACAGCAACCTGAATCCTGATTTTAAGAGTGACCCTGTAACGCTTGTTTCGAATGAAAACAATATAACCATAGATGCCGGTTTTTATAAATTGGCAAGTCTTGGCGATTTTATTTGGGAAGACCTTAACGCAAACGGCATTCAAGATACGGGCGAACCGGGAATTCCCGGAGCAACGGTCAAGCTCTTAAACAATCTGGGGGTACAGATAGCAACCACAACAACAGATTCTTCCGGTCTTTACAGTTTTACCGGGCTGATCCCGGGTACTTATACGGTTGAAGTGGTTACCCCGGCAGGCTTTGTCAAGCTTACCGCAAAGGCAGCGGGAAGCAACACCGCAAAAGACAGCAACCTGAATCCTGATTTAAAGAGTGACCCGGTAACACTTATTTCAGGTGAAAACAATCCAACCATAGATGGCGGGTTCTATAATCTGGCGAGCCTTGGCGATTATGTTTGGAATGACCTGAACGAAAACGGAATTCAAGACGCCGGCGAGCCCGGCATGGAGGGCGTTGAAATTAACCTTCTTAACAATGCGGGGGTTCAGATTTCGACGACAACATCGGATTCAAACGGCGCATATTCCTTTGAGAATCTGGTTCCCGGTACTTATACTGTTGCCGTTGTCAGGCCAAGCGGATATATATTCTCTCCGCAAACGGCAGGCAGCAATACCGCAATAGACAGCAATATTGATCCGATCACTTATCTCAGCAATACCGTCGTCTTAATTTCCGGCGAAAATAATATGACAATAGATGCCGGAGTAAGAGTTGCGCGCCCGCTTATTGATATACAAAAGTATGTATCCTTTGACAATGGCGCTACCTGGCATGACGCGGATACCGTGCCCGGACCTCAATATTATCCGCAAACCGGTATTGATCCAAGCTTTAAATTTGTGGTAACAAACACCGGCAATGTAACATTGACTGACATTAGTGTTGACGATGATATTTTCGGCAACATTGACACAATAACCAGCATAGCCCCTGCTGAGGTTTGGGAGAAAGAGATTATTACCGAGTATTATTTTTCTGACCTTGACACAACCGGCCCGGTGGATTGGATTAGCAACCAGAATGTTTCGCTCAATCAAACCGGATCGCCTAAACTATGGGATTTCAGGGCGTTCTCCGACAATCCTCATCAAGAAGGCACATGGATAACAGGCGACCATTTCTGGACCACGGGTTACTGGTATTATTTAGGCGTAATTCAACCGGGTGAAACTGCGCATCTTCCGATTTCTGTTTTGCTTGACGAAGATTTGACAACAAACGAATACATGGGGGCGACTTTCTACCTGCA
>CAYOAW010000012.1:0-13159 GCA_964402095.1 uncultured Eubacteriales bacterium
GTTTTTGACCATAACCGTTTCGGTTGACGGAACAAGTTTTGAGCATTCTTTATACTTGGGGCGCAGCTCTTTAAAATAGAGGTCCCTTGCCCACTGTGCCGTCAGTGTTGTCGGAGTGTCCAGCGCGGGATCATCCGGTGACCAGGTGAAACAGCTGTCGGTTATGCCGTAAGTTTTTCTGTCGGCTTGCCATTCGTCAAAGAAATTGCAGCTGTCGTCAATCACATATTTTGTGATTTTGACGGTCTTGCCTTTAAATTGCGGGACCTTGATATTGAATTTTAAATCAGCCGAGTATTTGTAATCCGTCTTGTTTTTAAAATTGTATGCCATGATGTGCAGCTTATTCGTTTGTGTGTCAAATCCGGCGACAGCTTCGATTTCAGCGCCAAGCAGGTTGGCGATGCATTTCTTAACGGTAAGCCTTCTGGAAGCGGCCATATCGTAAAAACAGTTTGCGACATGAAAACTGACAGTCGCAAGGCCGCCCCAATGGCCGTTTGTTGTATATCCCCAGGATGTAAAATAATCAATGTTATTGTCAATCATCTGTTTGATCAGCCGTGCGTCATAGCCTGCCTGGTAGGTATAACCGCAAATGCGCAGATTTAAATCGGAAGCGGCAGCTCCGGGTGTCCCGGAAAGAATTCTGCCTTCATCCACACCGTAAGTCAAATTATTCAGGCCAACGCTTTCGGCTTTATCGCGCAGCACCGCAATGGTTTCGGGCAGTGTTAAGTCGGAGAATTCCCCGGGTTTGCTGTCATAAAACGATACCGACAAATAGCAGAGCCTTGTGCCTTTTTCTCCGGTTGAGTAATTAATGCCATTGGCGCAATGCCCGATAAAATCCCTTTCGTCCCAAAGGCCTTCAACAACGGTCATGCTGTGTGCCCCGACAAAAACATTTTGCCCGATTGTTTTTTGAAGCGCCGCAACCGTAAAGTCGTAAAGTTTGCAAAAAGCAACACAGGAATCCGCGGGAGTGCCGCTTTTGGCCATAAACCAATCCTTGTTTTCATATTCGGTAAGAACACCGAAATGCCAGGTGAGCACTTCCTCTTTGCCGAACTCGTCAACAAGAGCCTGCGCAACCGCGCATATATAGGTGTAATACTGATTAAAGTCATCCGGCGGGTATACATTTACGCCGAAAACCCCCATAACAGGGTCAGTGGTAAATTTAAGCGGTACCGCGCCGGTGATGATATCCGGCTTCGCGCCCAAGTCCAGTATTTTATGGCAGGCGGCAAGCAGCGGAGAAAAATCATAATCGTCAAGAACCGTTTTGTCCATCGGGTCTTTGAAAAGGTCCCTGTCTGCGTTGCCGCCGGTCGCCGTCATAATCTGAATATATTCGGTGAACCTTGTTGAATCTGCCGTTTCGTCAATGCTGATATTGCCGAGCAGCCCGTCGAGCGACCACAGGTTGCAGTTGCTGACTTTGTTGCCGATGACTTTACCGGTTGCGGAGGAGTCAATGTTAAAAGTGACATTATTTACACAGTCGACCGCCATAGCAAACATCCCCGTAAAAAATGAAATAATCAGTGAAAAAATACCTGCGAGCTTAACGCTTTTGATGTTAAAAAATGACATCGTTTCTTCCCCTTCGTTTCCTGCATATTTACCGGATGGCCAATAAAAGAATAGCACAATATCGTAAAAAATCAACAGCTGCCGCTTCCCGCGCATGGATATTTGCAGAGAACGGAAAATGTGATATACTGTTTGCAGTAATTTTGCTGGAGGAAAAGATGAAGATTCTTATTACGGGTGCAAAAGGGCAGCTTGGATATGATACGGTGAAAGAACTGGCTGCAAGAAAAATCGAGGCGGTTTGCGCGGATATCGGCGATTTTGATATAACCGATAAAGCCGGAACATTGCGTTATATCAATCAGCTTTGCCCGGACGCTGTTATACATTGTGCGGCATATACGGCGGTCGATAAAGCCGAAGATGAACCGGCCCTTTGTACTGCGGTAAATGTTCAGGGGTCGGAAAATATTGCTTTGGCGTGTGAAAATTCCGGAGCGAAACTTATTTATGTCAGCACGGATTATGTTTTCGGCGGGGAGGGGAGCAAGCCGCTTGAAGTGGACTCACCGAAAAAACCGCTGAATGTCTACGGCAGTTCAAAACTTGCAGGTGAGCAAGCAGTTCAAAACTTTTGTACCCGGAATTTTATTGTCCGCACTTCCTGGGTGTTTGGCAAAAACGGTAATAATTTTGTGAAAACCATGCTGCGCCTTGGTTCCCAAACAGAGAAAATAACCGTTGTGGATGACCAGACCGGCTCGCCGACCTATACATCGGATTTGGCAGGATTGCTGTGCGATATGGTCCGGACAGACAAATACGGTGTTTATCATGCAACGAACGAAGGCTTTTGCTCTTGGGCGGAATTTGCGGAGGAAATTATGCGGCAGGCGAACCTGCCCGCAAAAATTATCCGGATAAAAACCTCTGAGTACGGATCAAAAGCTACCCGCCCTTTGAATTCGCGCCTTTCAAAAAGCAGTCTTGACAGCGCCGGGTTTCACAGGCTGCCGGCCTGGCAGGATGCGCTGCGGAGATACCTCACGGAAATATAAAGCGGATAAGAATAAAAACGGGTCCTTCCGGAATTCGCTCCGAAAGGACCTGCTTTCATTTATTCAGCCTACATAATTCATAGGGTTGGAATTGCTGCCGTTAATAATAACATTAAAATGCAAATGCGGCCCTGTCGCGTTTCCCGTGGTGCCGACTTCCGCAATCTTTTGCCCGGCTGAAACATGCTGGCCCGGACTTACCGCAACCGAGCCTGAGCGGCAGTGCCCGTATCCGGTTTTAATGCCGTCACCGTGGTTGATGATGATATACATGCCGAGTGTGCCTCCGCTTTGCACCGATTCAACAACACCGTCCTTTGCCGCGACGATAGTCTTGCCGCCGGTACCCGTACCGCTGATATCGATGCCGTCGTGGTAGCCGCTGCTGCGGTATCCGAAATAGGAACTGACCGATCTGCAGTTCGGCACAGGCCAGACAAATCCTTCTTTTGAGACAGTCACGGTGTAGGAACCGTCCCGGCTGTAAACGGTTGTGGACTTCGTGCCTATTTCGACTTTTTCGGCAACAGCGTCCTTTATCCGTAACCGGTCAATTTCTTTTGCTTTTGCTCGCACACCGTCAATATAGGTGACCAGTTCCGTTACTCTGTCGGTACCGTTTTCGCCTTTTCTTATAATACGGCTGTCGCCTTCAAACAGCGACGGGCTGTTTATTTCTTTGATTTCGTATTTGATCGTTTCTTCTCTGGTTTCTGTTATGATCGTTTTCACCCTGAGGTGTTCTGCCGAGCCGGATACAATGATTGTATCTCCCTCATGTATATAGGCACCCATATCCGGGTTCAAAAGCCTGATTTCATTTTCTGTCAAACCGAAATTTTGGCAGATATCCCATAGGGTGTCGCCGGCTTTTGCTATATATTCGTTTGTCCCTTCCAAAGTTTTCTCAAGCTTTTCCGCAGTCCAGATTTCGGAGGCGGAAGCCAGGTAGAGACCTTGTTTAATCTTGACATCATCAACAAACGCGACAATCGCTGTGCTTCTATTTTTGTATGGCGCAAGGATGTTATCTAAAACACCGTTCGCGTCTGCTTCATTTTTAACAATATATTTAAGGCTTCCGTTGATATATATACCGCAGGCGCTGATAAATTCACTCTTGGATTGATCGATAATTTTATCGCATATGGTTTCATCGTCGCTTAATTGGTTCAGCTTGACAAGCGCAAGTTTATATGTCGGGCTGCCGAAATCAACAGAGGCTGCCTTTTTTGTCCCGGCATCAGCCGTTGCCTCAACATTTGAATTCGCGGCAAGACGTTCATTGACCATCGCCCTGGCGCTGACAAATACAGATTCGTCCTGAATATAGCCGAGGCTGTTCCCTTGATAAGTGACCTTAAGCGAGTAAGTTACGCTGTTCCAATAACTTACGGTTAGCCAAAAAACAACCAGCGCCATAACAGGCAATGCCAGGTTGAAAGCCGATTTGAACATCTCTTTATGGCTTGTGACGGCTTTTTTGATGTAATGTTTTAAAATCGGAAAAACAGACAGCGGATCTTTTTTTACGGCGCTGAGCAAATATTTAGAAGATTTTCGGATTTCTTTGCGCAGAACAACTCCTTCTTCATGAACGGCATGCACGCTTACAAAGAAAAGCCGGTCAACAGCGATAACCAATGCGCGTAAAAGCACTGCCGCATAAAGGAAAGGCTTGACCGCCTGGCGGTTAACCCTTACAAAAAAACGCTTGCCGTAGCGGAAAAATTGAATGCCGAAAAAATAAATAAAACGGTAAATAAAACCGAAAAAGACAGAAAAAGGCCCGAAAATACTCTTTGTTGTCTTCTTAATGGTTTTAATCGAATCTTCGAGCTTGTCTTTTTCCGGTTCGTTGTTGTCCATAAGAAAACCGACAGTGTCCCCGACATGGGATTCGCTTTCAATCAGGCTTTCGACAGGTGCCGCGGCGATGCCCACGGGCAGGCTGTCTGCAGCGTTTTCTTCCGTATTATCATTTTGGACAATGCTTGACGGTACGGAAAAACCGAGATAATTTTCACTGTCAAAATCATCAAGGATATCCGTAACTGCCGGAGCGGCAGTGCTTTCACCGTTTAATGCCTGTAAGTTGTCGGACCCGGAATCTTCCGGGATACCGATTATATCCCTGTAAGGATTATCATTGTTTCCGGCATCCTGCTTTTTGCGTTTCCGCACCAATTTCACCTCGCAATTGAAAAAATTACAAAAGTGTTACAAAACTATATTATTATACAGTGGGAAGTGTGCTTATAAATTTGAAAATAGAAATAAAATAGTTTTTATTTGCTGCTATATTCGTGCTGATATTAAAATCAAGCAAAGCTCATTGCTGCTTAATTCAACCCCGATTCTCCGACAGTACCGAACAGTTTCAAAACGGCGGTTTTCAGCCCTTTGTTTTCCGGCGCAGAAAGATCATGGTCATTTTCAATAATCTCCCTTGCCGCCGTCTGTGTTTCCTTCAGCACTTCGTTATCAGTCAGCATATCCGCGATTTTTAGTTCAGGCAGGCCGTGCTGCCGTGCTCCGAAAAAGTCTCCGGGCCCGCGCAGCTTTAAGTCCTCATCGGCAATCTTAAAACCGTCCGTTGTCTTCGACATAACGTCGAGCCGCTGTTTTGCTTCGCTGTTTTGCGCGTCCGAAATCAGGATACAGGTTGATTTATACGCGCCTCTGCCAATTCTCCCCCTAAGCTGGTGCAGCTGGGAAAGTCCGAAGCGTTCGGCGTTTTCAATAACCATAATGACGGAATTCGGCACATCAACACCGACTTCGATAACTGTGGTTGAAACCAAAAGCTGTGTTTCGCCTGTCACAAAGGAGGACATAACCTTTTCTTTTTCTTTCGGCTTTAGCTGGCCGTGTAAAAGCCCGACCCTATAACCGCTGAAAAAGCCCGACGATAATTTTTCGGAAAAATCCGTTGCCGCAGCGAGTTCGGATTCTCCCTCATCAATAAGCGGGCAGACAATATAAGCCTGCCGGCCTTCATCAAGATGTTTCCGGACATAATGATATGCCCTTTCCCTTTTATCGCTTCCGACAACATATGTTTCGATTTTTTGTCTGCCGGGCGGCATTTCGTCGAGTATGGATATATCCAAATCTCCGTAAATAATCAAAGCAAGCGTGCGGGGGATGGGGGTTGCGGACATAACCAATATGTGGGGATTTTTACCCTTTTCGCCAAGCTGAGACCGCTGGCTGACCCCGAAACGATGCTGTTCGTCTGTAATGACAAGACCGAGATTGCTGAATTCGACATCCCTTTGAATTAACGCATGTGTGCCTATAATTAACTGAAGACTTCCGTCCCGAAGCCTGTCTTTAATATTTTTTTTCATGTTTGCGGGCGCGGAACCTGTGAGAAGGTCAACGGTTATCCCGGTATTTTTAAACATGCCGGCAAGTGTCCGGAAGTGTTGCTGCGCCAAAATCTCGGTCGGCGCCATCAATGCGCATTGGAAACCGTTTTTTACCGCGCTGAAAATAAGCGCCGCCGCAACCGCTGTTTTGCCTGAACCGACATCCCCCTGTAAAAGTCTATTCATGGGGTAAGGCGCGGCCATATCAGCCATTGCTTCCCGGACAGCTCTGTTTTGGGCTCCGGTCAGCTGAAAAGGCAGCAGATTGAAGAAATCTTTGCTGAAATCTTTCTTTATGACTGTGCCGGCAGAAGCTTTGCTGCGGCCTTTCAGTTTTATGAGCCCGATCTGAAGCAGCAGCAGCTCTTCAAAGATAAGCCTGCGGCGCGCCTCGGCAAGCAGGTCATCATTGCCCGGGAAATGAATGCTTTTAATTGCATCACGTATATCCGGCAGGCAGTAATGTTCCCGCAATGCTGCCGGTAAAGGATCCGCAAGTTTATTGCCTGCCAGTTCAAAAGCTCTTTCAACAAGACTTTCGATGACTTTTGAACTGAGCCCGCCCGTTTGCGGATAGACAGGCCGGATACGTTCTTTGCCGTTTACTTTTTCAATATCGGGGGACAGCATCTCCCTCATATAAAAATTGCCGCTGATTTTGCCGAAAAAAAGAAATTCATCTCCCTCTTTCAGCTTGTCGGCGGCATATTTGTTATTAAAAATGGTTATTTGAAGCAGGCTTTCCCCGTCAGTTGCCTCGGTTTTATAGATTGTCAAACCTTTGCGCACCAAGTGCGCCGACGGCTTACGGTTAACGATGGCTTTTATGCAGCAGGGTTCGCCGAACGGCGCTTTCGATATCGGCTGAATCTTGCTCCAATCCTCATAAGCGCGCGGGTAAAAATGCAAAAGGGCGTCAATATTCTGAATACCGAGCCTTGCTAAAAGTTTGGCCCTGTATTCGCCGACTCCTTTCAAATACTTGATTTCGGTGTTAAGTTCCATTAGCAGTTATCCGCCTTTATGCATTTGCTTACTCAACAGAAAGGATGAAGGAATACACCGGCTGCCCTCCGTTGATTACGGAAATTTCGGCATCGATTCCGTATTTTTCTTCAAGCAATTTTTCCAGTTCCTGCGCTTGATTTTCGGAAGCGTCAGAGCCGTAAATAATAGTGATAACGGAGGAGGTGCCTTTCTTGAAAAGATGCTTGGTAATTTTGTATGCGGCTTGAACGGGGGAGGATTCCACAACGGTAATCTTTCCGTTTTCCATGCCGAGAATTTGACCCTTTAAAACCTTTTTATCTTCAACAGTGCTGTCTCTGGCCGCAAAAGTAACAAGTCCTGTTGATACTTTCTCGGCTGCCTTCATCATAGCCAGATGATTTTCCTCGACCGATATATCCGGATCAAGGTTAAGCGCGGCTGCTATACCCTGCGGTATGGAGCGGGTATGCAAAACACTGATCTTACGGTTTGATAAAGGAATAACCTGTTCTGCAGCCATAATGATGTTTTTGTTGTTTGGCAGAATAAAAATATGTTCGGCGGAAGTTGCCAGTACCGCATTAAGAATATCTTCCGTGCTGGGATTCATCGTTTGGCCGCCGCTTACAATTTTATCGGCTCCGAGTTCAAGAAAAAGGTTTTCTATACCCGCACCTGCGGCAACCGCAACCAGCCCGAATTTCTTTTGCGGTGTTTCCGGTTCGGTTTCGGCGGCGGCCTTCGCTGTTTCGGCCTGTTCGACACCCCAGGAGACATTCCGGTGCTGCTGCCGCATATTATCAATTTTTATATTTACCAGCTGGCCGTATTCAAGAGCTGCCTGTACAGCATTGCCGGGGTTGTCTGTGTGCAGGTGTACTTTTATTAACTGCCCGTCGTCAACCATAACAGCCGAATCACCCAAAGATTCAAGATATGCACGCAGTTTCAGCGAATCTTGTGTGTCTGCGCGGTTTACGATGAATTCGGTGCAGTAGGTGAAAGCGATGCTTTCATTCCCCGCATGGCCTGCAGCGGAGTAATTCGCTTTCACCGGTTCAGCCGATTCGCCGGAATCCGAAAAAATGATATTATTCTTGAAAACGCTGCTCATTCCTTCAAAGATGTATACAAGCCCTTGGCCTCCGGCGTCGACAACGCCCGCTTTTTTAAGCACAGGCAGAAGCTCCGGTGTCTGAGCAAGCGCTTGGGCCGCTCCTTTGCAAGCGGCGTCCCAAACTGCCAATACATCGGCGCCGCCTGCAGACGCGCTGCGGGCATTTTCAGCCCCTAAACGGACAACGGTTAAAATTGTGCCTTCTGTCGGTTTCATGACAGCTTTGTAAGCGGCATCAACACCAAGCTGAAGCGCATCCGATAAATTCCCTCCGTCAGCCGCTTTCAGCCCCTTAAGACCTTTTGCGAAACCGCGGAAAATCAGCGATAGTATAACGCCGGAATTGCCGCGTGCGCCCCTGAGCAGAGCGGAAGCAATTTTATCCGCAACAGCCGAAATGTCGGAGTCATCTGGCAGGACAGCGGCTTCGCGGGCAGCGGCGTTTATTGTCATGGACATATTGGTTCCGGTATCCCCGTCGGGAACCGGAAAAACATTCATTGCGTCGACCTCTTTTCGCAGGCCGGAAATATAATGAGCGGCGGAAATGATGGCATCCCGCAGCAGTTGCCCTGTTATCAAATCAGGTCACCCCTTTACGGCTTAATCATTTTTCATTGCGTCAACAAATACATTTACTTTGTGCACTTCCAGTCCGGTTGCTTCCTCAACGGTATAACGCACTTTGTTGACAATGCTTTTTACAATAGCGGATATGTTCAGGCCGTAAGTTACAATAATGTGAAGGTCAACGGTTAACCCGTTGCCGTCTCTGCGCACAGCAACACCCTGGTCGGGAAAAATCTGCTGCTTGTTTATAAAGGAACGGATTCCCTGGCGAGCGTTGCTGTTCGCCATGCCGGCTACCCCAAAGCAAGAGGAAACCGCATTGCCGATCAGCTTTGAAAAATAGCCCTGCGAAATTTCTATGATGCCGAGATGATTTTCCATCCTTATCATTTGAATACCCTCCATTATGAATAGCTGCAATTTATTATACTATAATAAAAGCCGATGAACAATATAATATTGCCGGCGAATGCTTCAGCTCTGTGTTTTTACAAATGACCAGCTGCCGATTTCACTGTAAATGTCGCTTGTATTAAGGCTTTGCGGTATTGAAAGAGACCGGTCAAAAGCAATCATTCCGCAACGGTAGCAAATCGGCATAAACGGGGTATCAGCATTAAAAGCGTCAATAAATTCTTTGATTTCAAGTTTACCGTCCAAAAACTTTTTATATGCGGCGCAGGCAGTGCTTTCTTTTGTGTCAATACCGAAAGACGCGCTGCCCCCGGCACTTAAAAGGGGCGAAAGATTCATGTCGGGGTTAAGCATAACTTCACCCAGGTACATATCATAGTCTCCTCTTTTTACGGCTGAGGTGTATTCGTTCAGCGGAAGTTCATTTATATTAACCTTTATTCCGGTTTCTGACAGCTGCGAGGATATTTGGCTTGCCGCTTCGCGCTTAAAAATATTGTCTTTATTGACCAGAAGGGTGAATTCAAGTTCATTCCCGGAACTGTTGTATCGGATTCCGCTGCTGTTGATTTTTGAAAATCCTGCTTTTCTCAAAAGCAAAACGGCATGGGTTTTATCTGTTTTGACAGTAAATCCGAAATCGCTGATCCATGCTGGATTAAACGGCGAGTATGCTGCGTTTGAATATCCCTGGAAGGCCTGCGCGGCAAGGGCTTTTCTGTCAATCAGCATGGAGACCGCTCTGCGGACGCCGGCTGTTTTAAGTACCGGCGATGAACTGTTGAATGAAAGATAAACCAGGTTGTTCATATCTGCTTTTAAAATGGATGCCTTCATACGCTTGATATCTCCGTTTCTCAAATCCGAAAAGATGAAACTCAAGCTTCCTATTTGAAGGCTGTAACTCAGTATATCGGAATCTGAAACATTTACAAGCAATATTTTTTTTATTGACGGGAAGAAACCGCCGAGCCTCGCTTCGTTTGCTTTTAAATATTTGTCCCCTTTGCTGTCGGTTAAAATATAACGCCCGCTTCCCAAGGGGGAGTCATCTGAGTCCAAATATTTCACAACAGCAAAATCCAGGCAGTTAACCGCATAAGGATCCTGGTTTTTTAGGAAAAAAACGACGCTGTATTCGCTGCTTTTTGCTGCCGAGCCGATATTGGAAAGATGGCCTGCATAAGCAGGGGAGGTATGGGCTTTTTCGAAAGAATACACAACATCATCAGCGTCGAGAGCCTCTCCGTCACTGAAGGTAAGCCCGGTCTTTATTTCTACAGTCAGTTTCAGCCCTCCCTGCATATAACTTTTTGCGATAACCGCAACAGGTTTATAGGAAGAGTCGGTGCGGAAAAGGCTGTCATAGATCAAAGCGGAAAGCTGTATGCCAACCAGGCTTTTAACCTTGAATGGATTGAAAGGCTCGGATTTTGAATAGGGCAGCTTCAGCAAGCCCGTTTCTTCGGTTTGCGCTGTATTTTCAGGTTTTGTGCTTGCCGTCTCGCCGGGCTTGTTTTTGCCGCATCCGGATAAAACGCCAGTAATAAGCACAAAAGCAAGCGCCAAAGCCGCTGTACGGAATATATTTTTAATAAGGACCATTCCTTTCAAACCGGTGTATTAAAAGAAAAACAGCAGCAACGGGGGGCTTTTCGGGCCGATGCGGTCATGTTTTGCTTTTTTTATTATTTCATATTGTTATATAGAAGCGCAATATATTTTACACTATCTTTTTCGCTTTTGCAAATCACAAGTGCCCGCATGAAAAATAATGATCGTAATCCTACGCCATATAAACAGTCAGTGTTTGCCTGCGGCGCTTGCTTTTTTTTCTTTCAAGCCCTATAATTTGTCTGTTAGAAAACTGCAAAGGATGTATGTTTATGAAATTGGGTATTGTCGGGCTGCCGAATGTAGGGAAAAGCACACTTTTTAATGCAATCACAAACGCGGGGGCGCAGTCGGCTAATTATGCTTTTTGTACAATTGAACCGAATATCGGCGTTGTTTCCGTACCGGATATCAGGCTTGATAAGCTGACGGAATTGTATAAACCTAAAAAAACCACTCCGGCCGTCATAGAGTTTGTAGATATTGCGGGTCTTGTAAAAGGCGCATCCAGGGGGGAGGGGTTGGGAAACAAATTCCTTTCTCATATTCGTGAGGTTGATGCTATTGTGCATGTTGTGCGCTGTTTTGAAAACGATGATATTGTTCATGTGGAAGGAGATATAAATCCTAAACGGGACATAGAAACAATTAACCTTGAATTGATTTTTGCTGATCTTGAAATGATTGACAGGCGCATTGAAAGGGGAACAAAAGCGCTCAAAGGCGATAAATCAATGGCAAAAGAATTGGAGTTTTTGAAAAAGCTGAAAACGGCACTTGAAAATGAAGTGCCCGCGCGGAATGTTGAATGTGCGGATGATGAAAAAGAGATAATGGACGGTATTGCGCTTTTAACCTCAAAACCAGTTATTTACGCTTGCAATCTGAGCGAAGAGGATTTCGCGAATAAAATTGAATCTAACGGGAGATATAATGCCGTTTGTGAGATAGCAAAAGCGGAAGGCGCGGAAGTGCTGCCGATTTGCGCTGAACTGGAAGCGCAAATTGCTTCGCTTGAAAAAGATGAAAAAGAGATGTTCCTGTCTGAGCTTGGTGTTGAACAAGGCGGCCTTGATATTTTAATTCAGGAAAGTTACAGGCTGTTGGGTTTGATTTCGTTTTTAACTGTCGGCTCCGATGAAGTGAGGGCTTGGACGATAAAAAAAGGTACAAAAGCGCCGCAGGCTGCCGGTAAAATTCATACTGATTTTGAAAGAGGTTTTATCCGCGCGGAAATCATCGGTTACAATGAGCTTATTGATTTGGGGTCGATGACAGCGGCAAAGGAAAAAGGCGCTGTTCGAAGCGAGGGCAAGGAATATGTTATGCGGGACGGAGATGTAGTGCTGTTCAGGTTTAATGTTTAAGACTTATGACCGGAGAGTTGTTTTTAAAATTGCTATACAAACAGGGCATATCCGGTGATTCTTAATCATTTGGAAACTGCCCTGTAATTTACAGTTAAAAATTATATCTGCGGTTCTTTTATTTTCAGCCCAAGCAGTTTTGCAAGTTCCGCGGCTTGGCTGAATGTGACGGCGACACCCTTTAAGTCTTCGATAAAAAAGTAAGCGCCGGAGATGTCACAGGCGGTGAAATCCAGACCTTTCATTTTTGCATGCATAAAATCCGCAAGCGTAAAGTTGCAGGCGCTCATCATAATGTTATTGAACGTTGCTGCCGAAAAAGAGGATTCTGTGAAGACGGAGTTTTGAAAGACGCAAGTGCTGAAACAAGCACCGGTAAAATTTGAAAGTTTTCCCTGCGCGCCGGTAATCTTCACATGGCTTATATCGGATTCCGCAAATGATGTCCCGGTCATTTTGCAGTTTTCAAATTCAACCCGGGTGAAAGAACTGCCGGTTAACGAGACATTTGACATATCGCAGCCTCTGAAAATAAGGTCCGTAAACCGAACCCTGTCGAAGGAGCATTCGGCGAATTTACAGTTTATAAATCTGCATTGGCAGAACTCTCTTTTTGCGATTTTCAGGCCGGTGATGACTTGACCGGATAATGTCTTTTGTTTTATTTCGTCATCATCCCGTTCGAAGGCTTCTTGAACTTCGTAAAAAGGGATTTCCGGAATAATTCCGGGCAGAACCGGATCTTTGATTTTCATGGTTTGCATCCTTTCATAACAAAACGGATTCAATGATTCTGTACGCTGTATCATCAATACGGCGATTGATCAAAAACAGGAACTGAAACAGCGGCGGAAGCAAAATCAATGCTTCCGCCGTTTGCTATGCTTTTTGCTTAAAATAAATTTAAAAAATCAATCTTTCGGCAGTTTCCCTGAGTGCCAGCCCAAGGAAATCGTCAACAGCCATCGCGCCCAAATCACCTTCGCCGCGTTTGCGTACAGATATTGTGCCGTCTTCAACTTCTTTGTCGCCCATCACGAGCATATAAGGTATTTTGTTAAGCTGAGCCTCACGTATTTTATAACCGATTTTTTCGCTTCTGTCGTCAAGTGTAAC
>CAYOAW010000012.1:13259-31631 GCA_964402095.1 uncultured Eubacteriales bacterium
TTCGGCAAGATAACGGTCGATTTGAACAGTTATGAGCGTATCTTCTTTGCCGTGAACATTCTTCATCTGAATATCCAGTTTAGGCCCGTAGAATGCGGCTTCGCCGATAGCTTCCTCATAATCAATGGGCAGGCTGTCAAGGATATTCTTCATAATTGATTCTGTGTTATTCCAAACCTCGTCGTCATCAATATATTTCTCTTTGTCCGCCGGGTCGCGCTTGCTGAAGCGGTATGTTAAATCATCTTGTATGCCAAGCGTCTTTGTCATGAAATTGACAAGGTCGACAACGCCTTTAAATTCATCCGCTAATTGTTCCGGCGTGCAGATAAGATGGGCTTCGGATATGGTGAATTGCCTAACGCGGATCAGCCCGTGCATTTCGCCGGAAGCCTCGTTTCGGAATAGCGTTGATGTTTCATTGTAACGAATCGGCAAATCTCTGTAGGAATGCATTTCGGCATTATAAATCATAAACTGGAACGGGCATGTCATCGGACGCAGGGCGAAAACTTCTTCGTCCGTTTCTTCATTGCCCAAAATAAACATACTGTCCTTGTAATGGCCCCAGTGGCCGGATAGTTTGTATAAATCGCTCTTTGCCATAAGGGGTGTTTTGGTTAACAGATAACCGCGTTTTTGTTCTTCATCTTCAACAAAACGCTGCAGTAGCTGGACAACTCTCGCACCTTTTGGCATTAACAGCGGAAGACCCTGCCCAATATAATCGGAAGTTGTGAAAAAGCCGAGCTGGCGGCCGATGATGTTATGGTCACGCTTTTTTGCCTCCTCAACCGCGGCTAAATAGGCTTCCATTTCATCTTTGTTTGCAAAAGCTGTGCCGTATATTCTTTGAAGCATTTTATTGTTGGAATCGCCGCGCCAATAAGCCCCGGTGGAAGATGTCAGCTTAAATGCTTTCACTCTGCCTGTACCCGGAATATGAGGCCCGGCGCAAAGCTCGGTAAAATCACCTTGTTTGAAAAAAGAAATTTTTTCACCTTTGCCGGCATGCTCTTCAATCAGCTCCGCTTTATAATTTTCACCGGCGTTTTTCATCATTGACAACGCTTCCTGCGCATCAAGCTCAAAATGTTCAAGCCTCAGGTCTTCTTTGACAATTTTATGCATTTCGGTTTCAATTTTTTCAAGAATATCCGGTGTAAAAGGCGTGTCAACATCAAAATCATAATAGAAACCGTTTTCAATAGCAGGGCCTATTGCGAGTTTTGCCGACGGAAAAAGTCTTTTAACCGCATGCGCCAGAATATGGGAAGCAGTGTGGCGGAAGGCTTTTTTGCCTTCCTCATCGTCAAACGTCAGGATTTCAAGCTCACAATCCTCTTCAATTTTTGTCCGCAAATCTTTGACCGCACCGTTGATTCGGCATACACAGGCTGACTTAAACAGTCCCTGGCTTATGGCTCTGGCAATGTCGATTACATTTGTGCCTGCCTCAAACTCACGTACCGAGCCGTCCTTCAATGTTACTTTAATCATAAAAATCCTCCTTGTTTTGACGAAAAATAAAAGCTTCATCCCCTCGAAAAGGGATGAAGCTTATGCTCCACGGTTCCACCCAAATTGCAGAAAAACCTGCCTCTTGAACACCTTAACGCGGTTCAACGGCGCGCTTTATCTTATTTGAAATAAGCTTCGGCGTACGCTCCGCAGTGGTTGCTGCCTTCTGCTTTTGCCCGCGCTTTCAGCCTATGGCGGCAGGCTCTCTGGAAAAACATTTGCAAGGCGGCTCTCTGCATCACAGTTTTGAAAATATAAAGTGATATTAACACATAAAATTTAAGGTGTCAAGCAAAAATTAAAAAGCGGCAAGAACTCCGCCTATGTCGGCGTACATGCTGCTCAGGCCGCCGGTCGGCATAACTACAATTTGCCTGAAAGAGCAGGTTGATTTAACGGCTTTAACAAGAAACTTCACCGCGGTAAGATTTTGACAGTGGGTTATTACAAGCGTCTGGCCTTTTTTACCGGCACAGGAGTCCGCTATTGTTTCGGCAAGTTTGTTTATAGCGTTGGTGTAGCCCCTTGCCGTCGAAAATAACTTGATGTTACCGTCACCGTCCGAACCGAGAATCAGCTTTATATTCAGCATAGAAAGCGCCTTGCCTTTAAAAGAACTCATTCTGCCGTTTTTAATCAGATTATCGTTTTTTTCCAAAACAAAGAATATTTGCGACTGCGCTATAAACTCATCGACTTTTGCGATAATATCATCCGGCTCTAATCCACTGTCAATAAGCTCTTTGATTTTTAAAGCAATAAGCAATTCGCATGCTGATGCGCTTTTTGAGTCAAAAACATGAATCTTTTTCCCTTCCTCCTCGGCTATCTCTTTGCCTTTTATGGCGCTGTTGTAGGAGCCGGAAAGGCGGGAAGACAGGGTAACCGTAAAAATGTAATCGGCATCGCTTTTCAGGTAAGCGTCCGCATAGTCCCCCGGAGAAGGGCAGGAAGATTTGGGGAGCTCTTTGACATTGCCAATCAACTTCAAAAATCTGTCGATATCCAAATTTTCGTTATCAACAAACTCTTCGTCACCGATAATCATTTTAAGGGGAATTGAAATTGCATTGAGACTTTCTTTTAAATCATCCGTAAGTTCGCAGCAACTGTCAACAATCAGCTGATATTTCAAAGAAATCTCCTTCTTTCTGTAGTAATATACAGCAACAATTTTAATTATGATGTGAATATAAAATTAAAATCACCGGGCATTTATATGAATTTTCATAATGATATGCAATTCAAAGAATTATATTTAAGCGGGCCAAAACCGGATCGAAATCTCTGCAAAGAAAGGATATTTTACATATTTATCATACGCTAAAAAATTATCAATGTCAATTATGCAAAGGTAAAAAGGGACAGGCGCAGGCACATAAAATACATAATAAAAAATTAAAAGATACACCTTGAAAAGGTGTATCTTTGTAACTCAGCAGATAATAATTATCTTTTTTGCTTAGAAAAACAGTCGCTGCAATATACAGGCCTGTCATCTCTTGGCTGGAAAGGAACTTTCGTTGCACTTCCGCAAGCTGCGCATACCGCGTCAAACATTTCGCGGGGTCCTCTTGCGCCGTTTCTTCCGCCGTTTTCATTTTTGCGTGCTGCGCGGCAATCTTTGCAGCGGCTGGGCTCATTGGCGAATCCTTTTTCAGCATAAAATTCCTGTTCGCTTGCTGTGAATTCAAAGCTTGCTCCGCAGTCCCTGCAGGTCAGTGTTTTGTCTTGTGCCATGAAATTTGTTTACCTCACTTAATAATATTTTGCCTTGTTCCGGATTTAAACCGGACCTCTGCTTAATAAACAATGCTCACATGAGCTTTCAAGGCTTATTGCTACTATACTCTAAAAAAAATACTTTGTCAACTGTAATTTTGAAAAAAATAAATAAATAACAGAAATAAACGAAATTTCATATAAATAAAAACTTGACATAGAGGTCTCTTAAGTATAAAATATTACAAATGGTGTTCTGTTGTTCCCGGAATACACCATATAGGGTTTACCCTAATGAATTATTTCTAATTTTAGTTTAAAAACAAAAGGAAGAAGGAGGTGCAAATTCAATTTGGAATGGTGGCTGGTTTTAATAATTGTAGTAATCAGTGCGGCAGCAACGGGCGTTGCAGGCTTCATCCTCGGCGGTATTAACAGGAAGAGAGTGGCCGAGTCCGCTATAGGTTCCGCTACTAAAGAAGCGAAAAGAATTGTTAACGAAGCGATTTCGCAAGCCGAAACAAAAAAGAAAGAAGCAATTCTGGAAGCAAAAGATGAAATCCACAAGCAAAGGGCCGAATTGGAAAAGGAATTGCGCGAGAGGCGCGCGGAGGTTCAAAGACAGGAACACCGCTTGGTTCAAAAAGAAGAAACGATAGACAAGAAGAGCGAAAACCTCGAAAAAAAAGAGGAAGCTTTGGAAGCGAAAATCAAGGGCGCCGAAGACCGTTTAATTGAGATTGACAGCATTAAAAGAAGCCAATTTGAAATGCTTGAGAGAATATCGGGTTACACCAAGGAACAGGCTAAGGATTATTTGCTTAAGAGCCTTGAGGACGCTTTGACACATGAAAAAGCACTCAAAATTATGGAGTTTGAGCAAAGGACAAAAGACGATTCGGACATTATGGCACGCGAAGTAATTTCAACAGCGATTCAGCGCTGTGCGGCGGACCATGCTGCGGAAGCTACCGTATCGGTTGTTGCTTTGCCGAATGATGAAATGAAAGGGCGCATTATCGGGCGTGAGGGAAGGAACATCCGCACGCTTGAAACAATTACCGGAGTGGACCTTATCATTGATGATACACCGGAAGCAATCACAATTTCGAGCTTTGACCCCGTTCGCCGCGAAGTGGCAAGGGTAACACTGGAAAAGCTGATTTTAGACGGCCGTATTCATCCGGCGCGAATTGAAGAACTTTTTGAAAAATCAAAAAAAGAAGTGGAACAAACAATCAAGCAGACCGGGGAAAGAACAATTGTGGATGCCGGTGTGAGCAACATCAACCCGGAAATCGTCAAACTTCTCGGAAAGCTCAAATACCGCACAAGCTACGGCCAAAATGTGCTTAATCATTCGTTGGAAGTATCCTTTATCGCGGGCCTTATGGCGGCGGAAATCGGCGCGGATGTTAAACTTGCGAAAAGAGCAGGCCTTTTGCATGATATAGGAAAGGCTTTGGACCATGAGATAGACGGATCGCATGTTGAACTCGGTGTTGAATACGCGAAGCGGTTCAAAGAAAACGAAGCGGTTGTCCACGCTATTCAAGCTCATCACGGTGATGTCGAGGCGAAGACGATTGTTGCTTGCCTGGTTCAGGCGGCAGATGCAATTTCGGCCGCAAGACCGGGAGCACGCAGAGAGAATGTCCAAAATTATATCAAACGCCTTGAAAAGCTGGAAGAAATCGCAACCTCATTTGAGGGCGTGGAACGCTCTTACGCTATTCAGGCCGGGCGCGAAGTCCGCATTATGGTTAAGCCGGAAGTTATTTCTGATGACATGATGGTCCTTGTTGCCAGGGATATCGTTAAAAAGATTGAAGAGGAACTTGAATATCCTGGGCAAATCAAGGTTCATATCATACGGGAAAATCGCGCGATTGAGTACGCGAAATAAAAACTGAACTCAGGGGGCGCGCGAAAGTGCGCCTCTTTTTTATATTGCGGCGTTTCATACCCGTCAGACAATTTGTATTTGAGTATTCGGTTTCATATTGCGGTATAAAATTATTTAGAATTGCGGTGGTTTGATTTGAATATTTTGACAATTGGCGATGTTGTCGGGGAACAAGGCTGTGATTTTGTACGCAAGCATCTGCCAACCTTAAAAAAACTGAAAAATATTGACCTTTGCATAGCTAACGGCGAAAATTCCGCCGCAGGCAACGGAATAACGCCAAATTCCGCGCGGCATCTTTTTGACAGCGGAGTGGATTTTATTACAACAGGCAACCACATTTATAAACGCCGCGAGATATATGAGTTCCTTGACGAACGCACCGACATTATCCGCCCCGCAAACCTTTACAGCGGTAATCCCGGTGCCGGTTCGGGCGTTATCGATATGGGCCGGGTCCAGGTCGGTGTTATAAACCTGATGGGGCAGGCATTTATGAATATTGCCGAGAATCCATTCTTATGTATAGATTCCCTGATTGAAAAATTGCAAGACTGTTCTTTTATTTTGCTTGATTTCCATGCCGAAGCTACTTCCGAAAAAAGAGCGATGGGTTTTTACCTTGACGGCAGGGTATCGGTTGTTTTCGGTACACATACCCATGTGCAAACTGCAGATGAGCAAATCCTGCCAAAGGGTACCGGATACATTACGGATTTGGGGATGACCGGTCCCGTTAATTCGGTTTTGGGTATTACACCGGAATCTTCGCTAACCTGGCTGAAAAACTCTATGCCCGCGCGTTTCGAAGTTCCGGATGTGCCTTGCATGCTCAGCGGCTGCATTTTTGATGTTGATGCAAAATCGAAAAAATGTGTTTCGGTCGAGAGAATTTGTATTGCTTAGTAAAATTATTATTAATGAAAACGATGGTGTTCTATGCAGAAGTTGATGAGCTATATGCGCTCCGCAATGGAACAATATAATATGGTTGAAGACGGCGATAAAATAGCGGTCGGTGTTTCCGGCGGCAAGGACAGCCTCGCGCTGCTTGCTGCCCTTGCCGAAATGAGGCGTTTTTATCCGAAAAAATATGAGCTGGTTGCAATCAGCATGGATCCTTGCTTTAACGGTGAGGAAAACGATTTCAGCGAAATCGAAAAGCTTTGCAAAAAGATTAATGTGCCTTATATAATCAGGCGTACAGAAATCGGCAAGGTTATTTTCGAAAACCGGAAAGAGAAAAATCCCTGCAGCTTGTGCGCAAGAATGCGCAGGGGAGTTCTGCATGATGAAACAAAAGCCGCGGGATGCAATAAACTTGCGCTCGGGCATCATATGGATGATGCTGCCGAAACATTTATGATGAACCTGTTGAATGGCGGAAACATCGGCTGTTTTTCACCGGTAACCTACCTCTCAAGAAAAGATATTTCGGTCATCAGACCAATGATTTTTGCGCGCGAGAGCGATATAGCGAGAGCTGTCATGCATGAAGGCTTGCCGGTTGTTAAAAGCCGCTGCCCTGCAGACGGGCATACCGAGCGGCAGGATGTCAAAGAACTTTTAAAATCACTAAGCAGCAAGTATGGCGACGTTATTGAAAAGTTATTGGGAGCTTTGCAGCGGGGCGGAATTGACGGCTTTTGATCAGAATACTTCTTGACTTTATCCAATAGTTTTGTTAGCATAAAATTGGCACTGAAGAACTTTGCCGAATATGAGAAAGGTCAGGAGTTGTTAATATGTTTTGTAAAAACTGCGGAGAACAAATGGATGACCTTGCCTTGGTGTGCGCAAAGTGCGGAACACCCGTTGCGGCACAACCCCAACCCCAAACGCAGCCCCCGCAATATCAACCGCCGACCTACCAACAAACACCGCCGCTCCAATATCAGCAGCCGCTTTACCAGCAGCCGTTTGTACCGCAAAGCCAGCATGATGACGAGCATGTTTCCATGGGCGGCTGGATCGGTATTTTTTGCCTTGGCTTAATACCTTTTGTAGGCTGGCTGGTTTATATCATTATGCTTTTCGTTTGGGCTTTCGGGGACACAAAAAAGAAAACACTGAAGAATTTTTCAAAGGCCATACTTCTTTTTTATGCAATTATCTTGGGATTGACATTTGTCGGGGTTATTATAGCGGCGATTGCAGGGGTCAGCCTTGCGGATTATTTTAATGTTCATCATTATTATAATACATTAATGATTTGTGCCGGTTTTTAACTTGTCCGGATATTAGAGATAACCGATGAAAAAATGAAGTTTGGATTTCGGGAATGGCTCATTCGCTGCTTTTAGAAACCGTTTGCGTTTTGTGCGCAGACGGTTTTTGCTTTTGTGACATCTGTCAAAAAAATGCGGAATATTTTATAACTCTCAAGCTTTTTTGTACTTTAATGTTTATTTTGAATGTGTTACAATATAAACTAATTAAATTGTATTGTATTAGGGGGCTTTTTACATGGCCGATGTCAGACGTATTTTCGTTGAAAAAAGAGCGGGTTTTGATATTGAAGCGGGGCAGATTCTTGCAGATCTAAAAGGAACTTTGGGTATTTCGGAGCTTGATGGCCTGCGCCTCTTCAACCGCTACGATATTGAAGGCTTGAATGCGGATGATTTCGAGCGGGCATCAGCCACTATTCTTTCCGAGGCGAATGTCGACATAACATACGCGGAGTTGCCGCTGCAGGAAGGCTGGCGCGTCTTCGCGGTGGAATATCTGCCCGGCCAATATGACCAACGGGCGGATTCGGCGGCTCAATGTATAGCGCTTCTGACCTTTGGCCAGCGTCCCAAGGTTCAAACTGCAAAGGTGTATGCCGTTAAGGGTGAAATAGCGGAAGCGGATTTCGATAAAATTATTAATTATCTGATTAACCCTGTTGAAGCACGCTTAGCGTCTATGGAAATATATGACAGCCTTGATATTAAAACCGCGGAACCCGGGAAAATTAAACGGGTCGGAGGGATGCTCCAATGGAGCGATGCCGAGCTTGCCGAATTCCATTCAGATTCCGGCTTTGCGATGAGCGTTGAGGATTTGAAATTTTGCAGGGATTATTTTCGGGATAAAGAACAGCGCGAGCCTTCGGAAACCGAACTCAGGGTTATCGATACCTATTGGTCCGACCATTGCCGGCATACCACCTTTTTAACCGAACTCAAAAGCGTTGAGATTGAAAAAGGAGAATTGTCCGGGGCAATTGAAACGGCGTGGCTGCAGTATTTGGACGCGCGCAGGACCGTTTACGGTGAACGCAGGAAAAATATTACGCTGATGGATATGGCTACTATCGGTACCAAATTACTGAAAATAAAAGGCATGGTAAACGATCTGGATGAAAGTGAAGAGATAAATGCCTGTTCGATTGAAGCGGACGTCGAAATTGACGGGGAAACACAAAAATGGCTGATTCAGTTTAAAAACGAAACGCACAACCATCCGACGGAGATTGAGCCTTTCGGCGGCGCGGCAACTTGCCTTGGCGGCGCGATAAGGGACCCTCTTTCCGGCCGGGCTTATGTTTATCAAGCTATGCGTGTAACCGGCAGCGGCAACCCGAATACCCCGTTCAGCGAAACATTGCAGGGCAAACTTCCGCAGAAAAAAATTACAGTCGGCGCGGCGCAAGGGTATTCATCATACGGTAACCAGATAGGGCTCGCAACAGGGCAGGTTACAGAGCTTTACGATGACGGTTATGTGGCAAAACGCATGGAAATAGGCGCTGTTATCGGTGCTTCTCCAAAAGGCAATGTCCGCAGGGAAGTTCCTGTTGCCGGCGATTTAATCGTGCTTCTCGGCGGCAGAACCGGAAGAGACGGCTGCGGCGGTGCTACAGGCTCTTCAAAAGCCCATGATACAGCTTCAATCGAAACTTGCGGTGCAGAGGTGCAGAAGGGCAATCCGCCAACAGAACGCAAACTTCAGCGGCTGTTCAGGAATGCGGAAGTTGCTCATATGATAAAACGCTGCAATGACTTCGGCGCGGGCGGTGTCAGTGTAGCCATCGGCGAGCTTGCGGACGGTCTTGATATAAAGTTGGATTCGGTGCTGAAAAAGTATGATGGGCTCGGCGGAACCGAACTGGCGATTTCGGAGTCGCAGGAGCGCATGGCGGTTGTAATTGACAGGCAAGATGTTGAGAGGTTTATCGGATTTGCCCATGAGGAAAACCTTGAGGCGGTTGTTGTCGCGGAGGTTACGCAGTGCCCCAGGCTTGTGATGCATTGGGGCGGGGACACAATTGTTGATATAAGCCGCGAATTTTTAAATACAAACGGTGTTACCCAGCAGGCAAAAGCTAAAATAACAGCGGTAAACGCCAAATGCAACTACAGAACCGCCGTGCCGGAAAAACTTAAGGGATTGAATAGGGCAACGGCATTAAAAACGAATTTAGGCCGGCTTGAAGTTTGTTCGCAAAAAGGTTTAGCAGAGCGGTTTGATTCCAGCATCGGCGCTGGCAGTGTTCTGATGCCTTTTGCGGGAAAGATGCAGCTGACACCGGAAGATGCCATGTGTGCGAAAATTCCATTGGAAAAAGGTGAAACGGATACCGCTACAGCCATGAGTTTCGGTTTTATACCGGGTATGAGCCGGTGGAGCCCGTTCCACGGTGCCGTATATGCAGTAACCGAAGCTTTGGCGAAACTTGCCGCTGTTGGCGCAGATCCGTCAAACAGCCGCTTAACATTACAGGAATATTTTGAGCGTTTGAGAGATGTGCCGGAACGTTGGGGAAAACCTGCTTCCGCGCTCCTCGGAGCGTTGACCGCTCAGTTGAATTTCGATGTCCCGGCTATCGGCGGGAAGGACAGTATGTCCGGTTCTTTTAATGAGCTGGATGTTCCGCCTACTCTTGTCTGTTTTGCCGTTTCCATGGCAAAAGCAAGCCTGACCGGTTCTGTCGCTTTCAGGAAAGCCGGCTCCAGGGTAGTCCTGATTAAAATGCCGGTTAACAACCAGACGCTGCTGCCGGAATGGAAGGCTGCAAAAGCTCTTTTTTCAAAGGTTTGTTCAATGGTTCAAAACAGGGAAATACTGGCGGCTTCTGTTATTCGCGAGGGCGGAGCGGCTGCCGCGGTTTGCCGGATGGCATTTGGCAATGCTGTTGGTTTTGATTTCGCCGGTTGCCTTGACGACGAAACTCTTTTTGCTCCGCTTTGCGGCTCTTTTGCAGCTGAAGTTGCTGAAAATGCCGATTTAACCGGGCTTGATATCATTGAGTTGGGCAGGACAACACAAGACAGCTGCTTTAAAATTGACGGTGAAATAATTCCTCTGGATGATCTTGTGAATTCTTGGAGCGTTACGCTGGAAAATGTGTTCCCGACAAAAGCAAAGTCTCCGGAAATGCCTTTTGAAGTTCCTCTTTATACAAAACCTTGCAAACGGGCTCCTGCAATTAAAACCGCAAAACCGGGCGTGGCAATACCGGTGTTTCCCGGCACTAACTGTGAAATTGATTCTGCGAGGGCTTTTGAAAAAGCGGGTGGAAAACCGGAAATTTTGGTCATTAAAAACCTTACGCCCGCAGATATTGACGAAAGCATTGCGGCTTTTGTAAAATTGATCAAAAATTCGCAGATTATTATGATCCCCGGCGGTTTCAGCGGCGGTGACGAGCCGGATGGCTCGGGTAAGTTTATCGCTACGACGCTCAGGAATGAAAGGGTACGCGAGGCTGTGACCGAACTCCTTGAGAAACGGGACGGACTGATGCTTGGCATTTGCAACGGTTTTCAGGCGCTTATTAAAACCGGCCTTGTCCCATTCGGGAAAATAGTCGACATCGAACCTTCATACCCGACATTAACTTTTAACAGTTTGGGGCGCCATGTGTCGCAAATGGCTTATACGCGGGTAACAAGTGTCCTGTCGCCATGGATGAGCCTTGTAAATGCGGGCGATATGCATGCGGTACCCGTTTCCCACGGTGAAGGCAGGTTTGTCTGCGGCGAAGACACTTTAAGGCAGCTTGCCGCGCAAGGCCAGATTGCGACCCAGTATGTCGGTCTGTCCGGATTGCCCTGTGCCGGCACACCTTTCAATCCCAACGGTTCGGTATGCGCCGTTGAGGGTATAACAAGCCCCGACGGCAGGGTTTTAGGCAAAATGGCACACAGTGAACGAAAAGGCGAAAACCTTTACAAAAATGTTCCGTTTGAAAAAGATCAAAAGATATTTGAATCCGGAGTATTATATTATAAATAAATGAAAATGGCAGGCAGGAGATAATATGAAGTACGCGATAGTGTTATATGACGGGATGGCGGATTATCCTGTTCCGGCCCTTGGCGGAAAAACGCCTATGATGGCTGCAAAGAAGCCGATTTTTGACTCACTTGCCCGCCGCGGCGAAGTCGGAATGGTCAGAACCGTTGCCGAAGGTTTGAAACCTGCGAGCGATATCGCAAATTTGAGTGTTTTGGGTTATGACCCGAAGCTGTATTATACCGGCCGGTCTCCGTTGGAAGCCGTCAGTATCGGTATCAATATGAAGGATACGGACATCGCTTTGCGCTGCAACCTGGTGACACTGTCCGATGAACCGGATTATCGGGACAAAACGATGCTGGACTATTCTGCCGGGGATATTTCGAGCGCCGAGGCAGACGAAATTATTAAAAGTGTACAGGAATATTTCGGGAACAGCGAATTTCATTTTTACAGCGGTGTTAGTTACCGCCATTGCCTTATTCACCACGGCGGTACGACTGATTTAGGCGGTATGACAGCTCCGCATGATATTTCCGGCAGGGTAATAGGGGAATATCTTTCGACAAGCGAAAATGCTGTTCCGTTATTAAAAATGATGCGTGAAAGTTTCGATTTTCTAAAAGATCACCCTGTCAACAAGGCAAGGCAAGCTGTCGGCAAACTGCCTGCGAATTCGATTTGGCTTTGGGGCGAGGGGAAAAAGCCTTCTCTGCCTTCTTTTGAAAAAACATACGGATTAAAGGGCAGTATTATATCCGCCGTTGACCTTTTGAAAGGTATCGGTATCTGTGCCGGGATGAATACCCCGGATGTTCCCGGGGCGACAGGTTATTTGGATACGAATTTTAAAGGAAAAGCACAGGCTGCCGTTGAGGAATGGCAAAACGGCCGGGACCTTGTTTATATCCATGTTGAAGCCCCGGATGAATGCGGCCATCGCAATGAACCGGAAAATAAAGTCCGTTCAATTGAACTGATTGATGAACAGATTTTAACTGTGCTGCTTGCTTATTTAGACACTTGCGATGATTATAAAATTATGATTTTACCTGACCATCCCACGCCTATCGTAACCAAAACACACGCTCCCGACCCCGTCCCGTATATGATTTATCGTAAAGGTACTGAACTTTACAGCGGAATTGATACCATTAATGAAGAATCGGCAAAGCTGACCGGCAATTATGAAGATTTCGGGCCGGCTATGATGCGGAAATTTATAGATTTTTAATTTCCGATTCCTTTTTGCAATGCCATAACGGAAAAAGAGGTAAATAATGGCTAAGGTTTATATACTTATCGGCAAAATAGCCAGCGGCAAAACAACATGGGCGGAGCAGCAGGAAAAAATGATGCTCTTATCCTGCGATAATATGTTATTGGAACTGTTTGACGGGTGTTTGGGCGATAAACACAAAGAAACGGAACGCCGTTGCCACTCCTTCCTTTTCGGCCAGGCTGAAAAGCTTGTGAAAATGGATATTAACGCGGCTTTGGATTCCGGTTTTTGGACAAAATCATCAAGAAGATCCGCGAAAGATTATTTCCGTGAAAAGGGTATAGAGGTTGTTACGGTTTATTTCAAAATACCGGACGAGGTCAGGAAGGAACGCCTGCAATTGCGCAACGCGCGGTTATCCGGTTCGACAAAGCGCGAGTTTATTATTCATTCGGATTTATTGAGAAAACTTGATCGGGATTTTGAGGAACCTTCCGCTGAGGAATATGATTATATTATTGAAGAGTGAGGGGTATGTATGTATAAAAGAAATTATAAAAACAGTGAGATATCTGCCCTGGGTCTCGGATGCATGAGGCTTCCGGTTATCGGCGGTGATGATTCGGCGATTGACTATAATAAAGCCGAAGAGATACTTGATTATGCTCTTGCGAACGGAATAAACTATGTTGATACAGCTCACGGATATCACGGCGGCCAGTCTCAGGTTTTTTTGGGAAAGGCGCTGCGGAAATACCCGAGGGACAGTTATATTCTTGCGACAAAACTGCCATTATGGGGTGTCAGCAAAGCCGAAGAGATGGAAGCAATATTTAAAGATCAGATGAGAAAGTTAAATACGGATTATTTTGACTTTTATCTGCTTCATTCTATGGATAAAACCCTTTTCGGAAAAGCTGTGCAATTCGGAGCATACGATTTTATTGCCGAAATGAAAGAACAGGGAAAAATAAAGAATATAGGGTTTTCTTTCCATGATTCACCCGATTTGCTCGAAGAGATTGTCGGCAAGTATGCCTGGGATTTTGCCCAGCTTCAGATCAATTATGTCGACTGGGAAAAGCAAAACGCCAAAAAGCAGTATGCGATTCTTGAGAAAAATGAAATTCCCTGCATCGTCATGGAGCCGGTGCGCGGCGGAGCCCTTGCAAACCCCGGTGAAAAAGCTTGCGAACTTTTAAAGAACGCGAGGCCGGATATGAGCATAGCTTCCTGGGCAATACGGTACGCCGCAAGCTTGCCGAATGTTATAACCGTTTTAAGCGGAATGTCAAATATGGAGCAGCTTAAAGATAATATTCAAACAATGACAAACTTTGAACCGCTTTCAGATGATGAGCATTCAGTCGTTGAAAAAGCGGCAGAGGCTTATAATCTAAAGGATTTGATTCCTTGCACGGACTGCCGTTATTGTATGGATTGCCCCTCCGGGGTAGATATTCCGGGCATGTTTGAACTATATAACGGTTATGTGATGAGCAAGAATAAAGAGGACTTTGTCCGAATGTATAATGAGACTTTTGAAGGTGAAAGGGCGGAAAATTGTATAGCGTGCGGTACATGCGCGCCGCACTGCCCGCAATCTATTGATATACCCGGAAAACTTGGCATTATAAAGGATTTAATAGAGAAGTTAAAAAAGTGAACGGCAGATATAAGAAAGGAATTAAACCGGTATGAAAAAACATCATATAAATACAGAATGTGTTCAGGCGGGGTATACGCCGAAAAACGGCGAACCCAGGGTGCTGCCCATTATTCAAAGCACAACCTATAAATACGATTCGAGTGAAGAATTGGGTAAACTTTTTGACTTAAGCGCGCCGGGTTATTTTTATACGCGTCTGTCTAACCCGACGAATGACGCCGTTGCGGCGAAAATAGCAGCACTTGAAGGCGGTGTTGCGGCGGTGCTAACTACCTCAGGGCAGGCAGCATCTTTTTTCTCAATTTTCAACATTTGCTCCGCGGGGGATCATGTTGTCAGTTCTTCAACCATTTACGGCGGGACATTCAATCTTTTTTCTGTGACAATGAAGAAACTTGGCATTGACTTTACATTTGTCAATCCCGACGCAAGCGGAGAAGAACTCAGCGCCGCTTTCAAACCCAATACAAAAGCCGTCTTTGCCGAAAGTTTGTCAAATCCGTCTCTGATAGTACTGGATATTGAAAAATTTGCCTGCGCGGCGCACGCGCATGGTGTGCCGCTGATTGTTGACAATACTTTCCCGACCCCGGTCAACTGCCATCCCTTTGAGTTCGGTGCCGATATTGTCATTCATTCCACAACAAAATATATGGACGGGCATGCGACCAGTGTCGGCGGAGCGGTTGTTGACAGCGGCAATTTTGACTGGAATCAAAACGACAAGTTCCCGGGTCTGACAACTCCGGATGCCTCCTATCATGGAATAACCTATACCGAAAGTTTTGGGAAGGGCGCATATATCACAAAAGCTGTTGTTCAGCTTATGAGAGATCTGGGCTCGATTCCTTCTCCGCAAAACTCATTTTTACTCAATATTGGGCTTGAAACATTATTTTTAAGAGTTGAACGCCATTGCCAAAATGCTTTGGCGGTTGCAAAATTCCTTGAAAAAGATGAAAGAGTTTCATGGGTAAATTATCCCGGGCTTGAGAGCAGCAAGTACTACAGCCTTGCTCAAAAATATATGCCGAACGGTACGAGCGGTGTTATTTCTTTCGGGCTGAAAAGCGGCCGTGACGGCGCTGTTAAATTTATGGACAGCCTGAAGCTTGCCGCAATAGTCACCCATGTTGCCGATTGCCGGACTTGTGTGCTGCATCCGGCAAGTACAACACACAGGCAGCTTTCTGCGCAGGAATTGGACGCTTGCGGAGTTGGTGAGGACTTGATACGCCTTTCCGTCGGAATAGAGTTTATTGATGATATTATTGATGATTTAGTACAGGCACTGAATAAATTACAGGATTAACATATTGAACCGATAATTAATTTATGATATTTTTCGGGGCGGTTTTCATACCGCCCCGTTTTCATCATGTTTAATTGCACTGAAATCGTTATTTGCCTAAGAGCAATAGCTCGAAAATACGCAAAAAAACGAGAAAAACGGAGCTTGTGTTCCGTAAATTAAAAAAATCAAAAAAACTCTTGACAGCGGCATACCCTTATGTTAGTATATGCAAGCACAATACCGGGGAAGTTAACAGAGTTGTGCTTATACAGCAAGTCTGTTTTGCTTTATATGAACTTGGTATAAAATTGTATCGGAGGTAATTATATGTCAACCACCATGCCAAAAGCGGAGAGCATAACCCGCAAATGGTATTTGCTTGACGCCGCAGGGAAGCCCCTTGGGCGTGTTGCTGCTCAGGCAGCTGTTCTTCTTCGCGGCAAGCATAAGCCAATTTTTGCTCCGCACGCCGATTGCGGCGACAATGTCATTATCATCAATGCTGAAAAAGCAATCCTTACCGGCAACAAACTTGACCAGAAAACATATTATCATCACAGCGGCTACATCGGCAATATGAAAGAGGTTAAATACAGCACTTTGATGAAAACAAAACCCGAATTCGTTGTTATGCATGCCGTCAAAGGGATGCTGCCGGATACGGTTATCGGCCGCAAAGCTCTTACCAGGCTCCGTGTCTGCAGGGGCGCCGAACACAAGCATGCATCACAAAAGCCCGAAGAATGGGCATTATAAGAAGGGAGGCAATGAATAATGTACGATAATAATCCATATTTTTACGGCACAGGCCGCAGAAAAGAGTCTGTTGCAAGAGTTCGTGTTTACCCGGGGACAGGCAGTATCACAATCAATGACAGAGACATTGACGATTATTTCGGTCTTGAGACCCTTAAACTCATCGTGCGTCAGCCTCTCGTCTTAACCAACACAAAAGAAAAGTTTGACATTGTCTGCCGTGTAAACGGCGGCGGTGTAACCGGGCAGGCGGGTGCTATCCGCCACGGTATTTCCCGTGCGCTTCTTCTTTTTGACGGTGAGCTTCGCCCGGTGCTGAAAAAAGCAGGTTTCCTGACCAGAGACCCCAGAATGAAAGAAAGAAAGAAATACGGCCTCAAAGGTGCTCGCCGTGCGCCTCAGTTCAGCAAGAGATAATACAGAGAACAATACAAAAACCGCGGAACATTTGCGTTTCGCGGTTTTTTTGTATATTCGGGAAGAAGATGCTGATACAATAACTACCAAAATTTAATCAATTTGTTACATGTCTTAACCGAAATGTAACTATTTGTAACTTTTCGGTTTCTCACAAAATTTAATAACAATATAGAAAAATAGCACCCTGACAGAATGATTATGAGTCTGAAATGAGTATATTAGTTGTGCAAAATGTACATAATTTTCGTTTTTACCCGGCTTGACACAATCGAATTTGGTGAATATAATGAACATCGCCTCAAGGATAAACGATGGCTTACGGGCACAAACAGTAATGAAAGCCATTGAATCATGCCTAAAAGGAGCAAACGATGATACAAAAACTCACGCGAATCAATGCAACCGGTGTTTATAAAAAAATCATTACAGCACTGCTTATCGCTTTAGTATTGGCTTGTTCTATGACACTCATGGGCGGTGCTGCCAATGCATCTTATACGGTGACGATTTATGAACCGGGGGCCGAGACTCAGGTCGAAACAAGAAAAACCACAGCGAAGGATATTTTGGAACAGGCCGGTTTTGTACTGAAATATAATGATATTGTTGATACTTCAAAATTTGTTTCAGGCAAAGACTCTCAGATCACAATTTTCAGAGCCTGCAAAATGACTGTTGTTGATGCCGGAAAAAGCAGAACCGTCACAGGCTGCAAAACAGTTGGCGATTCTTTAACCGATAATTGGATCCTTGTCGGGCAGGACGACTATATAAGTGTTCCGCTTGAAAAACCGGTTTCAGAAGGTATGACTGTAACAATTGAACGCGCTTTTTCTGTTTTTATTAACGCAGATGATGAAAACACAAGGGTTAAAATTGCAACAGGCACGGTTGCCGATGCAATTGAAAAATCCGGAATTCAATTTGACAAAAACGACAAGACGGTTCCCTCGCTTGATACTCCTCTTTCAAAAGGTTTGAAAATTAAAGTGCTTCGTGTTGATTATGTGAAAAGGGAAGTAACGAAACCGATAACATATGAAAGCACAACAAAACTGACAAGTGCTTTGCCTGACGGGCAAACCAAGTTGATTTCCGGCGGTTCAAACGGCGAAAAGAAAATTGTATATCTGGACAAGTTTGTTGACAGCACACTTGAAAAAACGACAGTTGTTTCGGTTGAAACAACAAAAGCTCCTGTGAAACGGATTATTCTCAAAGGCTCAAGCGATACCGGAAGAACACTTTCAATAAAATCAGGCCTTTCGGCAATATCGGATTTAACGCCTCCGGCAAGTTTGGAATTTGATGCGAATGGTCTCCCTGTCAATTATAAAAAGTTGATTAAAGGAACATCTACCGCTTACTCGGGCGGAGGAACAACATCAACAGGAAGGCCCGCAATGGAAGGCTATGTTGCCGTTGATCCGGATGAAATCCCTTACGGCACCAAGCTTTATGTTGTTTCGGCTGACGGAAAATATGTTTACGGTTACTGTATAGCGGCAGATACGGGCGGATTTATTTATCACAAAAACGGTGCCACAATTGATATTTATATGAATACGGAATCACAGTGTGTTCAATTCGGCCGCAGGGCAGTCAATATCTATGTTCTCGGCTGATAAATAAAC
>CAYOAW010000012.1:31731-32864 GCA_964402095.1 uncultured Eubacteriales bacterium
CTGATTTTCATCAGAAAATGCAGCCCGGCGTCCGAACCGATAATTTCGGTTACCTGTGCCAGATTGCTTTGCGCTATTGCGGATATAAAGATATCGCGCCTTTCTTTGTATGCGTTGCGCATACGGCTCAAATGATGCTCAAAATATCCTCTGTTTAAGAATTTGCATAGTGTGTACTGCTCAAAATTCGGAACTGTGCAGGAGTAAAACATAAACTTGCTCCGGTAGATATTCAGCAGTTTCGGCGGCAAAACCATATAACTGATTCTGAGGGAAGGCGCAAGGCTTTTGGTGAATGCGTTGATGTAAATAACCTTTCCGGATCTGTCAAGGCCTTGCAAAGCGGGTATAGGCTGGCCGGTAAACCGGAACTCGCTGTCATAGTCATCCTCCAATATAAACCGGTTATCACTTTCTCCCGCCCACTTTAACAGCGATAATCTTCGCCCGACAGGCATTACAATACCTGTCGGGAACTGGTGGGAAGGGGTTACATGGACAATATTCGCTTTGGCCGCGGCAAGGCCGGCCACGCTTAAACCCTGTTCGTCAAGGGCAACCGGCACCGGCTTAATTTCATTGCTTTGGAATATTTTAAAAACTTTGCCGTAACCCGGGTTTTCTAAGGCATAAGTACTGTTTCTGCCCAGCAATTGAATGAGCAGAACCATTAAATATTCGGACCCTGCGCCAACCACAATTTGTTCGGCGTCAGCTTTTACACCGCGGTATTTGTAAAGATAATCTGCAATCTCCGCTCTGAGCGCCAAAGATCCTTGCGGATGTGTGATATTAAGCAGTTCGTTGCTGTTTTCAGCCAGTACTTCTCTTGCCAGTTTTGCCCAAGTTGCAAAAGGGAAAAGGTTTGTGATAACAGCATTTGTTTTAAAGTCAAAATCATATTGTGCTGTTGATTCGCCGGATGTGAGATCAGGTTTTTGTGTAACAGTGGAATGGTTTAAGATTATGCCTTCATAAGGCTGAACATAATAACCGCTTTTCGGTACAGCCGCAAGGTATCCTTCCGCGACAAGTTGAGCATAAGCGTTTTCCACGGTTACGGTACTTATTTTAAGATGAGCTGAAAGCTTCCGTTTTGAAGGCATTTTTTCGCCCGTCTGCAGTCTGCCGTT
>CAYOAW010000013.1:0-7315 GCA_964402095.1 uncultured Eubacteriales bacterium
ATGCGTCAAAAAATGAAGCGGCGCCTGTTATTTGACCCGAAAAGAAAAGAACAACTGTCATAATAATTGAGATAATTTTTGTCAAAATTACAACCCCTTAAAATCGATGATGTGAAAACTATATTACTTAAACTTTAAAGGTTTTGGGGTTCAAAGTCAATAAGTATTAAGGGAAAATAGAGTGATAAACAGCAAAAACAGTAGAACATTTTTTAATTCTATGCTATTATATTTAAAATCAATTTATACTTTGCTGATTAATAAAGGTAAAGAGAGGCGTGGCATGGACATTCGTGAAGCAACAATACTTGATTATATGGATTTACATTGCCTGAACAAAAACGGCCTTGGCTACGATTATCCTTTGAATAAGACAAAGGATAAACTGCAATTTGTTTTAAGCCTGCCGGCCGATAAAATTTTTGTTGCGGAGATTAATAATAGGGTGGTTGGGTATATCCACTTAAGCGCTTATGAATGCATCTATTTCGAAAGTTTGAAAAATATATTGGCGTTGGTAGTCGATGAAAACTATCGCAAACAAGGAATCGGCAGACAGCTTATGCAAAAAGCGGAAGAATGGGCAAAAGAAAACGGCTCAAAAGGTATTCGGCTTGTTTCCGGATTCAACCGTACAGAGGCGCATCAGTTTTATGAGCACTGCGGCTATACTACCAGAAAAGTACAGAAAAATTTTATAAAGTTGTTTTGAACTTCCGGCAAATAGGGGGATGCAATGATTACAATTCAGCCGCTAAATCTTTCACACAGCAAACGCCTTGCGGAGATAATCAGCACAGACAGCAAACTGCATATGAAACTGTCCCCGTCAAAACCCCAAGAAAGCACGTCTGCAGAAGAATTATATCGGGTGTGCAAAGCATGGGAAGATAAAAACAACGCGGTATGTTACTGTATCATAAATAACGGTGTTCCGATTGGAACAATATCTGTAAGCCACCGCGATTTTGAAAACAAAACTGCCAAATGCGGCTATTGGATAGAGAGCAATTGTTGGGGTAAAGGATATACAACCGAGGCGTTTAAACTTGCGATTGAGGAAGCCCGGCAAGCGGGAATTGAATTGTTAACCGCCAGTATTTTGAAAGATAACCTTGCGTCTATCGCCTTGTGGAAAAGGCAGGGCGCTTTGCTGCGGGAAAAAGACGGGCGGGTGTTTCCCACTTTGATTTTGGGTACAACAACTGTAAAAAAGCATTACGACAGCCTTATTGATGAAAATAACGATCCCGCCCGGGACCCGGCGGTGCTGCGGGAATACATGAAAAAATGGGACGGACCGGAGTTTATTGATGAGTTGAAACTTGCTGATAACAAAACCGTCCTCGAAGTTTGTGTCGGCACAGGTCGGCTGGCTATGCAAGTTTGCGGTAAATGCAAAAGTTTTACCGGTATTGATTTTTCACCAAAGACAATTGAACGCGCAAAAATCAACCTCCAAGCCTTCGGTAACCTGAACTTGATTTGTGCAGACTTTATGAATTATGAGTTTGAGTCCCAATTTGATGTTGTCTATTCTACGCTGACCTTCATGCATATCCGGGATAAGCAAGCGGCAATCAACAAGATTGCGAACTTGTTAACCGCAAACGGCCGGTTCGTTTTGTCTATTGATAAGAACCGGGACAGCATTTTGGACTATGGCACCAGAAAGATCATTTTGTTTCCTGATAACCCCGTTGATACCGCCAATTACATCCGGGAGGCGGGGCTGCGAATAGAAAGGCAGTTTGAAACCGAATTTGCGTTTGTGTTTGTGGCGGTTAAGTAAAGGGTGGTTACAAATAATATAAGAAGGTTTGCAATGAAAATCAAAAATAATAACGGAACTATTGCAGCAATAATAGAAAAAGATCAAATGGTTAACAGCGTTCAAGATATCTTGGACATCATTGCCGATGCCGTGTTTACCCATCAATGCAAGGGTGTCATTATTTATAAGGAAAGTTTGGGAGAAGACTTTTTCAACCTTAAAACCGGTTATGCCGGCGAAATTCTCCAAAAGTTCTCGAATTATCATCTGAAGGTTGCCATCATCGGCGATTTCGGCGGTTATACAAGCAAGAGCCTTCGTGATTTAATTTATGAAAGCAACAACGGCAATCGTGTGTTTTTCAAAGGAACGTTGGAAGAGGGGATAGCGGCGCTGGAATCTGCCGGGGGATAATATGCTTGTGTGTTAGCTTTCCGCCGCTGTGCAGGCAGAAGCACTTATAGCATCGATATTTAATTAAGTGGGAATTAAGGAGATATATATGCCTAAAAATGCAATCTATTATTTTTCCGGCACAGGCAACAGCCTGTATGCCGCGAAGCAAATCGGCAAAGCCATTGGTGATACATTATTAGTGAACATGAAAACCGAACCGGCGAAATATCCTGCCAATGATGCTGATATCATCGGTTTTGTTTTTCCTGTTTACATGGAAGGCTTGCCCGGCGGATGTGCGGAATTCATCAGCAGTTTATCAATGAATGCCGATGCCTATATTTTTGCCTTTGCCACTTGCGGCAGGCGAGCGGGCAACAGCTATGCCGAACTGAATGAAATTTTGAATAAAAAAGGGCTGAAACTCAGCTTTTACCAAACTGCCGTGACAGTCGCGAATTATATCAATGTTTATCCTTTGGCCACAAGCCCGAAAAAACGCCTGCCGAAACTTGACGAAGCAATAACGGACGCTGTTAAAGCAATTCAAAATAAAACCTTGGTTAATGTGCCGGCAAGCAATGCGCTGATGGCATTTAATCACAGCCTCTACCGGTTTTTCCCGCTGATGGCCAGATTTTATCGTGTTACCAAAAAGTGCAACGGCTGCGGTATATGTGAAAAGATTTGCCCGGCGGGGACCGTCAAATTAGTCAGCGGCAAGCCTGTATGGGGCAAAGGCTGCACTCAATGCGTAGCGTGTATTCAGAATTGCCCGCAAAAAGCCATTGAATTAGGATTAAGCACCAAGTTCCGCACAAGGTACCGCCACCCGGCCGTTTCTGAAACTGAAATAATCAAAGAAACGATTTATATCGAATAAATATTATAGGGTTACAGAAAAAGATGCTCAATGGCAAAAAACTGCCTTGAGCATCTTTTTTATAACTCTTTTTAGTTTGCCGCGTAATAATTGCTGATGTCGTTGCCGAGCTGTGTGCGGACACTGTCAAACAGCTTGTCCGAATAAGTATATTTTGTCATGCTGCTTGAAACCTTGGCGATTGTATCGCTAACATAGTCTTCGCCGAAAAGCTTTCCGGCCATTGTCAGGTACTCATAATCGTCAATACCGTCAGTAACCGCCTCAAGCCTCAGTGACGAAACGGGCCCGTCAATACCGACCTTGTTGCCGTTGTACAGCAGGGATCCGTCTCCGAAAGATTCTTTGCCTGTCCACGGGGTGGTTAAAGCCTGTGTCCATACATCTTTTACATCAGCCCAATAGGAAGTTGACCAATAAAGCAAACCGGTGACTTTGTTTTGCTTTTGCTGCCAGAAAAGCAGCCTGTGCTGGATGCCTTCCCAATGGGTGAATATATTGCAGTAATCGCCTTTTGGCCCGCAGCAGACATACCACCAGCTTTTATCTCCGTTTGCGACTCTTTCGGCAACCTGCCGGGCAAATCCGTCTTCATCATAAAGGTTGGAGATACAGCACATGATGTCGCTTTTTCCTTTTTGCTGCTCAACCGAATTGAAATCTTTGCCGGCACTGGTGAATTTATAAGTATTGAAAGGTGTCACCATATGATAACCGGGGCAAAGCCTTGCCAGCCTGTCGGTCATTTGGCAGTATGTTGCATAGGCTTCTGCGGTTGAAGGCTCGTCAATCGGGTAGAAAAATCCCTTTGCCGCCCAAACCGGATTTGAATTGACTTTGGCATAATATTTGACAAGCTGTTCGTCGCTGCCGGAATAGGGGATGCAGAAGGATGTGACTCTTGGGTCACTCATATAGGCATCTGCTTCATCGCTAAGGATATCAACCGGAAGATTGTATGCGGATATTTTATGTGACAGCAGGAATTCGTAATATTTTTTATAAAGCTCTGTTGCCTCGGCGCTGTTGCCGGCAACACCGTGTTTCGCGGCAATTTGGCCTTTTTCAAGCCCCATAGCTGTCTCGCAGGAAGGAGTTACGGGCAGTGTGAAGTTCCAAACCACAGCGGTTATTGTAAAAGTACATTCTGTTTTCCCGCCGTCGTCGTTATCCTTGATGCTGATCGTCGCGGTGTAATTCCCGGCAGGTGTTTGCGCACCGGAGGCGACCTGAATGTAAAACGGTTGGCTTACATTGGCGTGGTCAACGGAAAATTTGCCCCCGGCAAAGGGCACAATGGCGTCAGGGTAATAGAGGGGCGTATCAGTGGTTGAAACATTGATATATGACTCTTTAAAAACCTTGCATTCGAGCGTATTGCCGTTACCGTTTGAGAATGCGGTCATATCCCACTCGAGGTTGTTTTTAATGTTTTTCGTTTTCAGTACCAGCTGGCAGGCCTCTCGCTCATTTTTTGAAAGATGTATATCAATGGCTTTGCTGTTGTCAAGCAGCTGTTTTTGCATGATTTTTATGGTTGACGGGTAAAGGCTGCCTCTGACTGTTGAGTGGATGGATGTGCCGGCACCTTGACCGGGCGTTACCGGGCTTGCGTACAGCAGGAATGAAAACAAAAATGCGAAAGCAACGCTGAAAAACCTCTTTGCGTCAAATAAAAATGCGGCAAGTGAAAACTTCATGATGAACCCCCCTTATTTATTTTATTCAAATGCTTTTTTGTATTTCTTCGACCATTCAAAAACGGAGGACCGATTCCACTTTTTTGGCATGATTTTTGTTGCGGCTGTGGCTTTTCCGACTCTCAGCACGACCGAAAGGAACTTCTTTGTCAGCTTTCCGTCTTTTCTCAATTCATGCAGCCGGTTTTTTGCTTCCAGCGGTGTCATGCTCAGCATTGTACTGATGTTGCTGTTATCGGAATTAATGGTAAAGTCTTCGGCGGTTATCATGCCGGTTTCAAAAATCTTGTCAAGTTCATCGGGCGTCAGTTTGGTGAGCAATGTTTTAACACAGGAAACGGAAGCAAGACCGGCACCGATTTCATCGTAATAGCGAACCTGGTAATTCCACAGTGTATCAGCGCTGAAAGCGCCTTCGTTATCGGCAAGAATTGTGTCCGCCAGCATTCGCGCCGCTTTGAAGCTGTTCGCTATGCCGGAACCGATGATCGGGATAGTCATAAAAGCGCTGTCGCCGATAGCGGCGTATCCGTCGCAGACCATGACAGAAAGCGGCTGGCGTACAGGTATTCTGACAAACTCGCCGCCTCTCAGTACCGTATCACCAAGGACAGGGTTGCTTTTACGCAGAAACTCGATATCCGTTTCGGCTTCATCTAAAGTGAAGGGGACAAATCTGCCAAGCAGCAAATCGGTGTATTCCGCTTCCGAAACAACCCATGCAATGCCAAGATGGCCGTTGGGATAAAAATATACATTGTAGTCACCGGTAGGCTCAACTTCGGCAGGCCGGTTATAAAAAGCGCGATAAACATAAAATTGCTCAAAAGGGCCGACGGAATGTTCAATACCGCACATATCCGGTAAATTTTTCCGTACAGGGGATTCCATCCCTGCAGCGTCGATAATCAAGTCGGCATAGAAATCGCCTTTTGAGGTTTTTATACCGGCAACGCGGTTTCCGTAAAGAATAGGAGCCGTAATATTGCAGTCATAACTGAATTTTACGCCGTATTTCAGCGCGTTTTCTGTTAAAACGCTGTAGAGAAACTTCCGCTCGATTTTTATCTCATGTTTATCATCGGGGATGGTTTGTTTGAGCGGAATACGCTGGTTGAAACTGTAAAAAGTTCTGTCACAGTCCGGTGTATATTGATCGCTCGGCGGAAGTTCTATGCCGATGGCTTTCAAAGCTGACGGAGCGAAAATATCTGTCCAGTCATAGCCAAGCGTTCCTTCCTTGCTGCGTTCATAAACCGTTACATCAAAACCTGCTTTTGCGAGCAATGCCGCCGCGGCAAGGCCGCCGTGTCCTGCGCCTGCCACGATTATCTTTTTACCCATATTAACCTCATCCTGACTGTTTAAATAATTTCCTTTAATTATATCAAAATTTCATGCAAATGCAATCCTTTGACCGTTTGATACGGTATTTTTTAAATTTATTTTTTGCTTTTTCACGGTTCGGGGCTTACTATTGCCCATTGAAGAGAAAAGTGTTAATATGATGTAAAATGCTGATTATAAACTTTGACTATGGCAAAAATTCTTATCCGTTCAATGCAAAGCAACAGTGATTTCAGACATAAAAGCACACATCAATATAATTCAAAGAATGAATTCTTGCAGATGATTGTGATGCAAAAGGAGAATATACCATGCAGAATAAGGGAAATAGTACCGGAGTGAAAATGCCTTACAACCTTTCTCCGCGTGTTGAGTGGCTGAGGAATTATTATTTCAAAGGCGCGGGGCGGAAATGGAACAATGAATATTCATGTTTCACCGCCGGAACGGATTGGGACGAATTGTTCGATGAATTGACTTTTTATATCGTTCCGGAAGTATACGCTTTTTTTAATACTTTCAATAAAACGTTCGCACAGGCTGCGCTGCCGGTTAAATGCAGCAATAACTTCTTTGAAATGAGCATTGCCGAGCGGCGGGCATGGTTTGTCAAAGAAGCTATTGTGAACCATATCCCCGCAGAAATTCTGCCGGGCGATTTGATTGCGGGCGGAAGGTTCAGCCTGATGGCTTCCAGGTGTTGGACAAAGGCGGAAGCAAAAGCAAGAAATGAAAGAGTCAAAGGCAAAAACGGGGTTCGCAATAAGGTCATGGAGTTTAAAGACAGGGGCTTCGGCAACTGCGGGGCTACCTCCGGCCATTTGATTCCCGATTATCCGGGAGTTCTTGAAAAAGGCTTCACCGGCATTCAAGCGGAAATTAAATCAAAATATGATGCTCTGCCTGAAAACGAAAAGGCGGGCGCAAAAGGGGCACAGCTGAGAGCGATGATGACTGCCTGCGAGATGCCCTGTGAGCTTGCGGCAAAATATGCCGGTTTATGCGGCCGGTCAGCCGCTGAAGAAAAAGATGAAACCAGAAAATCCGAATTGCTTGCTATGCAGAAGAATCTTGAGAAAGTCCCGTCGAAACCCGCAGAGGATTTTTGGGAAGCTTTGCAGTCTTTATGGCTGATGCATATGCTGGTGCTGACAGATGAAAATTATCCCGGTGCCGGTGTCAGTTTCGGCAGAATAGATCAATATTTGCTTCCCT
>CAYOAW010000013.1:7415-16624 GCA_964402095.1 uncultured Eubacteriales bacterium
GAACTGCTTGATAAAGTGATTGATATGATAGCGGTCAGCCAGGGCGCGCCGTTTCTGCTGAATTTTGATGAACGGTCTATGGCGGGGTTGCTCCGGGAGGCTAAAATGGCAAATTGCGGCAAACTGATTAATGAAAGCAATGTGTTTGACTATGCTTCGGTTGGGTGCTTGGAAAACACCATGTGCGGCAATGACCGGTCCGCAACGGTGGACTGCAACTTGAATTTTTTAAAAGCTGTTGAACTGGCACTTTGCAACGGAGGCGAGCTTTTTCAGTACAAAGACAGTCTTTGGGGTAAACCGTATGAAACAGCGCTTGATGCTCCGAAGACGGGCGAACCGGACACATTCGAAACCTTTGATGATTTTTATGATGCTTTCATCGTTCAAACGAAGTTTCTGATTAAACGCATTGTTGAACTTTATGATTTAAGCAGCAACATCCGCGCAGAGTTCAGTCCGACTCCATATCTTTCCTGCCTTGTGCGCGGCTGCGCGGAGAAAGCTCTTGACATAACACAGGGCGGAGCGGAACTGAATTTTGTAACGGTTGAAGGTGTCACATTTGCTTCAACGGTGGATTCCTTGCTTGCCGTAAAATATTTGGTTTATGACAGGAAAATCTGTGATTTTGCGACACTCATTCAAGCCTTGAAAGCTAACTGGAAAGGTTTTGAGATTTTGCAGGCAACAGCAAAATATAAAGCGCCGAAATACGGCAGGGATGACGACGATGCTGACGCGCTTGCTGGGCGCTTTATGAAAGACTGGTCCGATGAAGTCTGGAAATACAGAACTACCGGGACAAATGCGCAGTTCAGGGGCGGCATGCTCAGCTGGAACTATTGGATAGGGTCCGGTTATATTCTTCCCGCAAGCCCGGACGGTCGTGAAAACGGCCAGTTCCTTTCAAATGCTATCTGCCCGGTGAACGGCGCGGATATCAACGGCCCGACTTCGAACGCAAATTCCGTGGGCAAAGTGTTGGGCGGAAACGGCGAAGGGGGCGATTTCGGCAAGTGGTTCAATTGCCTGCCGAACGGCGCGAGCCATACAATGACCTTATCGCCGTCCTTAATGCGCGACACCGAGCACAAGGCAAAATTAAAGTCTTTTTTACGCGGTTATACCCAAAACGGAGGAACCGCTTTGCAAATTAATATTCTGGACGCGGACATGCTACGCGATGCGCAAAAGCATCCGGAGGAATACAGAAACCTGCTTGTCAGGGTGACGGGATATAACGCTTATTTTACAAGTGTGGGCAAAGAACTGCAAAATGAAATTATAGCAAGAGAAAGCCACAATAAATATTAGGAGACCATTATGAAACTGACACTTCTTGATATTCAAAGAATGAGCAGCGAGGACGGCCCCGGCCTGCGTGTTACCGCGTTTTTAAAAGGGTGCAGTCTTGCCTGCAAGTGGTGCCATAATCCCGAAAGCATTTCTCCCAGAGGAGAAGTGGAGTGGATGGCCACCAGATGTTTGGGCTGCCGCACATGCGAAAGCAATTGTATTCCGGGGAGCCTGAAGCTGACAGAGCAAGGTATGGAAATCAACCGCAAAACATGCACAGGCTGTTTTATGTGTGCCGATTTGTGCCCGAGCGGTGCAATGGTATTAAAAGGGAACAAAATCGATGAAAAGACTTTATGCAAAGAATTGCTGAAAGACAGAGCTTATTTTGACAAAGAAGGCGGTGTTACGGTCTCCGGAGGGGAACCGCTGCTGCAGGCAGGCGTTGTTGATTTGCTCAGGGACCTGAAAAACGAGGGTGTCAGCACTGCTGTGGATACCTGCGGTCTTGTTTCATCGGAAGTATTGGCAAAGGCGCTTGAGGTTACCGATATAGTCCTTTTTGATATGAAGATGATAGACAGCGAAGATCATATAAAGTGGACAGGGCGCGGCAACGAGGAAATTATTAATAATTTCAAGCTGGTTAATATATGGGCTAACAAGACGGGCCGGCTTTGGGTCAGAACACCTGTTATACCCGGCGCGACAGACAGCGAAGAAAATATAACGGCCATCGGGAATTTCCTCGGTAACTTTGACGGTGTTGAACGCTGGGAGCTTTGCGCTTTTAACAACCTTTGCCGTGATAAGTATAAAAGATATGGAATTGACTGGATGTTTCAAGACAGTGAACTGATGACTGAAGAAAAAATGGAGCAGCTGCTGGCGTGCGCAAAAAGCACAAATGCTTGCGGCAACATCAGATATACAGGTGCGCTGAGACAGGAGGAGAATGCCGATGAATAACAAAATCAGCGAAGAGCAAAAAAAGATGCTTGAGAGCGACAGCAAAATTGGCCTGGTGGTAACCGAAGATGCTGAAGGTTACCCGCATATAACATTCATCTCTTCTCTTCAGTCGCTTGGAGAAGACCAAATGACATTCGGTAAATTTTCAGAAGGCCTTTCAAAGAAGCATATTGCCGAGAGGCCGGAAATAGGATTTTTGGCGCTTAACGGTGACATGGATTTTCTGCGTGGCAACGCTGTCTTTACCCATACATCCGTTACCGGCGAGGAATTCGACAGCTATAATGCCAAGCCGATGTTCAGATATAACTCCTATTTTGGTTTCAGCACGATTTACTATTTGGATTTGGAAACGATATCGCCGCTGGAAAAACTGAATATGAGTAAAATCGTTGCCGGTGCCGTATTGACACGGATAGCCGCTCCGATGCATGCGAAAAATCAAAACATGGCACTGACAAAAATCGGGAAAGGCTTGTTTTCAAAACTCGACGGGCTGAAGTTTATTGCTTATCTTGACGAAAACGGAAAGTATAAAATCATTCCGGTTATTCAGGCAGGGCCTGCGGGAACGGACAGAGTTGCCTTTTCGCTTACTCCTTTCCGGGAGGAAATCAGGAAAATTCCGGCCGGTTCAAAAGCCGCGGTTTTTGCTGTTAATCTGAATATGGAGTCTGTGCTTGTTAAAGGCATTTATCGCGGGATAAGCGGTTTGCCAAGAATCGGGACGCTTGAAATTGAAAAGGTTTACAATTCAATGCCGCCGAAAAATGAATATATCTATCCGCGGAAAGAAAGGATTACGGCAGTAACCGATTTTTAACGCGCGTTAATAAATTAACATGTACCTGAAACTGATTTTTATGAGGTGCGGTTTATGCTCAAAGATTACGCGAAGGCGAAAAATAAAGACTTCTGGTTAAGGAATCCTACTTTGGGAGACCCTTCGTTTGATACATTTGAAAAAGTCGGCGGCACGGTACACAGGTCAGAGGCTCCGTATGAATGGGGAGTCAACGGCTCTTTATTTATTGACCCTAAAACAGGACATTTTTATTTATATGCGGGGGTTTATCCGCAAGGATATGCGAAGAGCGAAGCGAATCCTTCCAGGTTCATAATATATCGATCCGACGATGAGGGAAAGTCATGGGCTGATTTGGGATTCGGCTTTGAATTGGGTTTTAAATTCGACGGGCATGATATCCCTTCGGACAGCTGCCCCGATGTTGTTCTGACCTATGATGAATCAGAAGATATTTATTGGCTTTGTTACGATTGGTGTGATAATAGTTTTACATGGGAAGACGCACATAAAAGCGACAGAAGCTCCTTTGACTCCGGTGCCGCATTGGCATGGTCAAAATGCCCGGAAGGCCCGTTCACAAGGCTGAAAAAACCTTTTTTCAGCAACAAAGAGCAGTTTGGAAAGCTTGGAATATTTTCGCGGGGTTACGCGTCAACATTACTTAAACGGCGGCAGGACTGGATTGCTTTTACTCTTTTGGATTCCGGCGGATACTTTTCATGGGGGCTATGCTGCATGACAGCGAAAACACCGTACGGCCCTTGGTCGGAACCGGTATTATTGCTCTCTTTGGCAAAGCACGAATATTATCCGGCGCCTGTTGAATTTCATCCCTGCTTTGCGGCTGAAAACAAAGTATACGCACCCGCGACATCTGTTTCAAAAAACAGAAATTATCAGGCTGTTTTTTCTGCCGGGCTGGAGCAGTCTCATTTGCCTTCGTCATGGTCTTTGGTGTCCGATGGCGGTGTTTGGCACAGCAGGCCGATTCCGGATGAGAAGTATGGTATTTGGGGGCAGACCATTCATGGCTTTATCCGCGAAAACGACTTTTTTGTCATGTATCCCGCAAAAGATGACCGAGAATTCGGCACATTGTCTCTTGCGAAAAGAAAGTGGAACGAACCGAACAGTGACGGCTTTACTTTTTCCGGCCATGCGGGCAAATCAATCACACTTTTATTGACAGCTTACAAAGATTTTATTTTAAATGCCGATTTTGATTTTACGGGCACTGTTGAAATTGCGCTGAATTACAGCGGCATATTGGGCCCGGATAAACACAGCTCAGATGCTTCACCCCATGAACAGTCTTTTTCCTCCTATTATGCAATGGTTTTAAATGAAGCGGGCGCTTACAAATTCATTTGGAAAGACGGCAAATCAAATGAGAAGGTGCTTTTTAACGGCAGTATTGATGAAAAAATCAGAAGTATAACAATAAAAAAGCAGCAAAAATTTGTATATGCGTTTCTTAACGGTATAAGTGCCGGGCAGGCGGCTGTTAATGAGGACACCCAAAATCCGATAGCGTTGATTGCACATGAGTTTTCAGTTCTGAACTGTTCGAAATTTGAAGTCGAAGGTGAAAGGCTGCCCTGTAAAATAAAATACAATTCACTGGAAGCACTGCTGAACGCAGGCCAGTTAATAAAAAACTGGAAGCAAGACAAACAGCTCAATTTTAAAACTAAAGAGCATTTTACCGGCGAAGGGGATGTTCGGGCTAAATGGAATATTATTGGCGACAGTTTCAATATATATTCACCAAAATCCGGTAAACTTGGTTCGTTGGAAGTTTGGGTGGACGGTTGTTTGTACGGCACTGCTGCGCTGTCTTCCGAAAATGATGAAGCGTCACAAATTATATTCAGCGCTCAAGCGCTTGAGTTTGGAAAGCATTGCGTTGAAATAAAACCATATTCAGGCACCATCGCGGTGGATACCATTGAAGCGCAAATAAAGATAAATAAGGGCTGAAACAAAAAACTTAATTGTGATTATGCACGATCTTGCCGAACAAATACGAAACAGCAGCAAATTATTTAACAAAGATAATTTCGGGGGAGGCAAAAATGGACAGGATTTCAACACTCAATAAAAATTTTGTTGACAACTATGGCAGGGAAAGAATTTTTACCGGGTTTAATATTGTTGATAAGGGTGACAATATGAACGGTAAAAAAGAGTTTGATTTTAATTTTGATGACGATTTTTTTAACAAGTTTAAAGAGAACGGCTTCAATATCATCAGACTTGGTTTCGTTTGGGATGCTGTCGAGCCGGAACCCGGAAAATACAACGAGGAATTTTTGGACAAAGTCGGGGCAATTCTCGACAAATGTGCCGAGCATGATGTTTTTGCTTTCCTTGATATCCATCAGGATTGCTATTCCTCTTATTGCCATGGCGACGGAGCGCCCGCCTGGGCAACCATAACCGGCCGATATAAACCCAGAGTGCCGAAATATGTTTGGGCGGAAGGCTATTTTATCAGCAGGGCGGTTCACCGCGCTTTTGATAATTTTTGGGAAAATAAAGAATATAACGGAAAAGGTTTGCAGGATTACTATGCCAATATGTGGCAGCATCTTGCGGCCAGGTTTAAGGATAAACCTGCTTTATTCGGGTTTGATTTTATGAATGAACCGTTCCCGGGCTCTGACGGCAAAAAAATATTTTTAAAGATTATATGCAAATGTGTGAGAGTTACCTTGACGGACAGGGGAATAAAACGGAAAAAGCTTATAAATGATGCACTGAACAAGGATAAAAGGATACATGTGCTGGACCAATACGGAGGTGAAATATTTTGCAGAATAACCTCTGCGGGCAGCGGTCTTATAAAAAAATTTGACCTCGGAAGATATTCTCCGTTTTTGAACAAAATGACTGCCTCGGTAAGGGATGTTACGGAAAACGGCATTGCGTTTGTTGATAACAGTTATTGGTCCAATATCGGGATTCCTTGTTCAAACCTGCCGATCACGGTCGGCGGCATCCGTGAAGAAAAGCAGTGCTTTTCACCGCACGGCTATGATTTGATGGTGGATACGCCGGCATATAAATATGCCAGCAATTCAAGGGTTGGCGGAATCTTTGCCGAACACAAAAGAACGCAGGAAAGGCTTGAAGTTCCGGTTTTAGTCGGCGAATGGGGCGGCAACGCCGTTGGTACCGAATGGCTGCCGCATGTGCGGTTCCTGCTTGAAACCTTTGAGAAAAATAAGTGGAGCAATACTTATTGGCACTATTACGAAGGCATTCTGGATGATCCGCTGGCGCAAACACTCGTCAGGCCCTACCCGAAGTCAGTGACAGGGCATATTATACAATATAACTACAACACAGAAACGGAAACCTTTACACTCGATTATGAGCAAACGAAAGAGTTTGGCGTCCCAACCGTTATCTATGCGCACAAAGTTATACGGAACATAATTGCGGACGGAGCGTATACGGTCGAAAAAATCGGCAAAAGCGAGGCGTCGCATATTATGCTGAAAACGGATATAGGAAGGCATAAGGTCGAAATTCGATTCTAACCGTAAAGTAAAACGACAGGGGGAGCGAATGCTGCTTATGGATTCATTTTTTATAAATATACTTAATAAAACCGGGGTGTTGGTTTTAGCGTTATCAATGGCTTTCAGCAGTATTCTTTACCTGTTTAATGATCAAAAACCAAAAGATGAACTTCCTTTCAGTGCTGAAACACAGGAAGTGCTTCTCACTTCATTCGATGCGTTTAATACCGGAGAGAAAGTGCCTCTGAAAAGAGTTATTGATAACAGGCATCCTCTTAATGTTGTGAATTATTACGGGAACGAACCCGTTTCGGTTTTGTGGTCATCCATTCCGGAAAATCAAAAGCCTTTTTCCTTGCTGCTGCTTCTTCCCGGCCATCCGCTTTTGCCCGGGAATTCCCTTGAATTTCTTGAAAAAACAGCCGATACCTGCGATGCGGCAGGCATACCGTATGCTATACAAAATATAAACGGCGAGTTTCACAATGAAGAAAGACTGCCGATATCCTATTTGGAAAGCCGTTTTGCAAAACAGCACAAGTGGTTCTACGGTTTAAATGCCGCTGAGATGTATAACGGTGTTTCCTGGCGCGGCGAAACGGAAAGCAATAATTCGCAATACATCATCGATTGTATTCATTTGGCCGCAAAATACGGCGCATATTTTATCTGGACGGATACAAATATGAATTACAGCAGCGGTATGATGCTGGAGTGGCTTGAAACCAATGAAGCGTTCTATTCGGCGTTTAAAAACAATTCCGAGAATATTGTGCTGATGAACAAGGAATCTTACGGAACCCCTTCGACCTATTCCGTTATGCAGGGTTTATGGCTTGCGGGTTTGGTTGGGAACTGGGGTGTTTCATCTGATTGGTGGCACTGGCAGGTTGACGGGGATAAAAAGTCCTTATTTGGTGAATTTGATCAATATGTGGACGACGAATGGGATATGATTCTGTCATACCCGGAAAATATGTATGTTCAGTCCATGATGCTCGTAATGAGTTGCGGAGGCACATGCTTTTTGGCTGAGGCCCCGAACTTTTCAACCTCCATCGGCGGCGTCCCGGTTGCGGGTTTTCAATACGGTATTTCTCCGTTGCTCAACAGTATTATCAGCGGGGAAACAGCTATTCCTTCAAAAAATCAGGTTCTTGCCTCAACATCCGCTGCTGTTTTGGGTATGGAGAATTATCTGGAATTTAACTACAATTTTAAGGAATCCAATCTTTACCCCGATACAGGCAGGTACAGGATAATACCTTTGTTGCCGGCAAACCTGCGGTTGGCCGAAAGAGCTGTTTTTGAAGAAGAAGGCATTGTTTTGATAAACAGCAAAAAGTGCAGGACTTATTATGACAGCATTTATAAACAAGAGGCAGACGGCGACGCTTATGCTATGCGCACAGCGGACCGGTGGTACTTCATAAACAATGTTGAAAATGCAAGGGCAGAGAAATCCGCAGCAATGACCCCGGTGCTTTGTTCCGCGGAATTCTTTTCAATCCGGGCACAGGAGCATACTTCCGCTATTATTACCGAGTCTGATGATAAACTGTCGTTTTATCTTTCCAACTACCGAACCGATAAAACAGCTATGATAAAGACTGTTACACCTGCATACCGGACCGGTAAAAACTGGATTGAAGTTTGCGGCGATTTTATGGTTATTGACGCAAACGGCAATCCTGTCGGGCTTGATGACAGCCAAAAAAGGAAAACAACAGTGTCGGTAAAAGGGACATTAAATGGGGGAGAACCGCAAATTGTGTGGCGAAGCAATCCTGACGGCAGCGGTTTCCAAAACAGGCCGTTTACATATATCAAAATATGGGATCCGGTGAGCAGCATACTGAAAGTAATAATTCAGCACAACGGTGTTGTCAAGTTTGATATCATAATGGATAAAACAAATAAAACCATTGACTCGGCAAAAAAAACACCTGTTTCACCCTCGTTAAAAACAAACAAAAATACAGTGAAGTTTCTTCAGGCTTATCTGTCAACGCTTCGTGTTGCGGATAAATCCGATTATAATGAATACAGTTTTCTTCAATTCAACGCGGCATTGGAAAAAGCCAGGACAGTTATCAGCGAGCGTACCTATTCGATGCTCGATATTTATACAGCAAGGATAAACCTTGAAAGCGCTTACAATAATTTACTGAATATTTCAAAATACAGCGGTTTGTTGAAAAAGGCAAAATCACTGGACTTAACAGGGGAGCCGCAAATAAATATAACCCGATTGTCACTCGCTGTCGATGCACTGCTTAGAGAAACTCTTTCCTGCAATGTCTATTCCGCAGGCAGAAGCAGCAAGCTGGAATATGCGAAGATTTATAAAAAAATAAATTTCAACAAAATGTTAAAGACCGGAGCTTTGGAGCGGAAGTATAAGGACTTGCAGGCGGCAATGGCTGCAATTCAGCAATGATGTTTCCGGTTCGGGTTTGCTTTTAATAATATTTGCATCCGCAACAAATAAGCCGTAAATGCTGTTTACTCAGTATTTACGGCTTATTCTGTATGCATGTTTATTTTTAACTTTTTAAATATCGGTTGAGGCGAATTGCTGCTGTTCTTTTTTAAAAGCCATG
>CAYOAW010000013.1:16724-26098 GCA_964402095.1 uncultured Eubacteriales bacterium
GAAAATCCTAAAAGAAAAAAACACCATACTATACCTATTAGTTGTTTTTGAGCATAGTTCAAATGAACTTAACTAATCGGTGTATTTTTTTTGTGCCAAAATTATTTTTTTGCGTGAAATAACCGGATCACGGTTTTATAAAGGGGAATATCAATTGAGGATCAGGGTTGGTACTTTTGCTTGCTTTTTGTCAATCGTAATTGCTTTTGCGGGTATACTTACGATTGGTTCATCGGCCGCTTCTTCTGCCGGTATAAATTATGATTTGAAACAGGTTAATTTCAATGCGTCGGACAATGTTAAGTCAACTGATTATTCCGGTTCGCATACCTATCACGCGAATGTTTCGCCTATTTCTGCGTTTTTTGATAAAAACGGAAATTATAATGCTGTTTATAAAGGCACAAATATGGTTTATGTCGCAAAGTTCAACAGCAATATGGAGCTGACCGGAACAGTTTCCCTGCAAATTAAATATCCTGTGTTCGGTGGTGCGGTTTGCGATAGCAGCGGCAATTATTATGTTGTCTGCGGTCAGAAAGATACAGGCGGCAACGGGCAGACAATAACGCTTTGTATATCGAAATACGATTCAAACGGCAACTCAATCGGCAATGTGCTTTATAAAGGCTCCGATACTTGGGACAGCAGCTGGGGGACAAAAGAACCTTTTAATGCCGGCAATTGCAGTTTGACAGTTAAAAACAATCTTTTGGTTTGCACTTATGCAAGGCTGATGTATAACGGTTACCAGTCCAATTATGTTGTATATGTCAATTGCGCTACGATGAAAAAGGTTGTAATGGCCGCTCCGTACTGCAGCCATTCGTTTGACCAGCAGGTGCTTGCAACCGGCAGCGGCGCCTATTTGTTCGTTGACCACGGCGATGAATTTGAAAGAGGATTTGTAATTTCAAAAGTCAGCCAAAACAGCAGCGGAAAATGGAAGATTGATAAATTTACGCCATTTCACTTCAGAGAAGGCACAAACCGTGAATTCGGATATAACGAAACATACGCTCAGCTTGGCGGTATTGCGGAGGCTTCCACAGGTTATGTCCTTTTAGGTTCCTCGGAGAAAACTCTTTCTTACAGCATTGCACCGAACGGGGATGATTACTGCGGGCATAACGAAGCAAGAAATCTGTTTATTCAAATAATTAAAAAAGACTTTGAAAACTATTCCTACGGCAGTAAATGTGTTTCAATCGGGACCACCAGGAACGCAACCGGCTCACGCCCGTCAAATGTTGTAACGACATTAGGGCTGAAATCCGGCACTGTGGATTATGGCGTGAAATGGCTGACGTCATATTCAAACGATTACTTTGCCGCCAATCCGCAATTGGTTATTACAAGCGACAATAAGATTGCTATTATGTGGGAAAAAATGAGATACGGCAGCCAAAGCGACGAATATGCCGGCACATATTTTATGGTGCTTAGCAACAGGGGCGATGTTTTGCTGAATCCTGTTGAATTGTCTTCCGTTCGCTTAACCTCATCCGAAACACCTGTTTATAAAAACGGCAGTATTTACTGGACGACAAGCACGGGCGCGCAAATTCTTACACTCAATAAACTGAGTATCTCGGTCGAAACGCAAAAAGTTACCGCAACTACGGCCGCGGCGGCAGTTCCTTCCACTTCATCACAAGCCGCAAAGAAAAAATCCGTTGCGGCGGCTGTGAAATCAACAACAACTGCCGTGTCCGCACCGAAGGTGAAAGAAAAATCAGATTCTGCCACAAAACCGGTTACTGCTTCCTCAGCGTCTTTAAAATCAAAATCAGCTGTAAAATGCGCGGTTCCTTCCAACGTAAAAGCTGTCAAAGTTTCTGCAAACAGCATTAAAATATCATGGAATGCCGTTAAGGGCGCAGCCGGATATCAGCTTTATCGTTATAATCCCGTTTCAAAAGTATACGAGAAAATAAAAACGACCTCTGCGGTTTCCTTTACGGATACATCTTTGAAAAATGGCCAAATATATCATTACAAAGTCAGGGCTTACCTGAAATCAAACGGCGCAAACGTATACAGCGGCTGTTCAACCGCAGCGGTTTTAAAAATTGTTGCGGTTACCCAATCACAAGCACGGATTACGAAAATTGCCGCGGAATCAGGCCCGAATAACTCCGGTAAAAAATTTGCGGCAGTGTTTTTGGCTTTGCCGGTGGGGCTGCTGTTATTGACAAAATCTAAAGTTTCAAGCATTTAAAATGAACTGTAAAAAAGCAAACGGCAGGATTTAATCCTGCCGTTTGCTTTTGGTGGAGATGAGGGGGATCGAACCCCTTACCTCTTGAATGCCATTCAAGCGCTCTCCCAGGTGAGCTACACCCCCGAGTTTAGACCTTGCTGTCCTGACAGCTTTTGTATTGTAGCAGAAACAAATTGAAAAATCAATATGAAATTTCAAGATTTTTCTGTTAAACATCCGGATTCAGGCAGACAACCAAACGTAATTTCTATATAGAAATATATATTTTAAAATGTACTAAAAAAGATTTATTCAATTTGTGCAAAAGTAACAAACATTATAAAAAGGGTAACAAAATGGTTACAAGCATAAAAAAATGTGATATAATTCAATAAATATTTAATTTAACTTATGATTTAAATAGAAGGTGGAGGGATTGCATTGGGCGTTATAAGAAAAGAATATTCATATCCGTCAACCACAGGACTTTCAGATATCTTTGCGCGCAGTTGGGTGCCTGAGGATGAAACAAAAATAAAAGCTGTTTTTCAAATTGCACATGGCATGGCCGAACACGGGGAGCGTTATGAAAATTTTGCCAATTTCCTTTGTGAAAACGGTTATGCGGTTTTTTTGAATGATCATATCGGCCATGGCAAATCGGTTGCCTCAGACGCGGATTTGGGCTATTTCGGCGAAAGGGACGGCTGGCTTAGTTTTATTAATGACGCAAAACTTCTGACCGATATAGCCAGAGCGGAATATCCGGACAAGCCGGTTGTTTTCTTCGGCCACAGCATGGGGTCGTTTATTGCAAGGAAATATGCCGAAAAATTCGGAGGGGACTTGGCAGGCGCGATTTTCTGTGGTACAAGCGGAGCGAATCCTGCGGCAGGCGTAGCAATCAAGCTTGCCAATATTATTGCTAAATCCAAGGGCAGCCGGTTCCGCAGCGAGTTTATTAATAAGCTCGCTTTCGGTCCTTATAACAAAAAAGTCGAAAAGGTGAGAACACCGTTTGACTGGCTGTCAAGGGACAATAAGCAGGTCGATAAATATATTGCGGATAAATATTGCGGTTTTCTTTTTACCGCTGTTGGTTATCGCGATATGTTTATGGTTTTACAAAGCGTTTCCGGTAAGTCCTGGTATGAAAATCTTCCGTTCGTGCTTCCTATCATGCTGATATCCGGCCAAATGGACCCTGTAGGCACTTACGGCAAAGGCATCCAGCAGGTGTGCCAGGATTTGAAGAGCTCCGGGCACAAAAATGTCACGATGAAATTGTACAAAGATGACCGCCACGAAATCTTGAACGAATTGGACAAAGAAACAGTCTACAAAGATGTTGTTGACTGGGCAGACAAGGTAATTGCTTCCAAGTAATGAAAGAACATTTCATTTTTGAAAGGAGAAATTATGAAAACACTGCTTCTTTACTATTCAAACTATCAAAGTATTCGTGAGTTGTGTGAGGCTTCCTCAAAGTACAAAAAAGTCGATGTTGTTGAGCTGCGTGACCGGTTTGAGAGGGATGCTTTTTGGACTGCCACAGTCGGAACCTATAAAGCTGTATGCGGACAAGGCACAAAAATACAGGATATTGATGTTGATCTTAAAGAGTATGATACAATAATACTTGCTACACCGGTTTGGGGTTTCAACCCGGCACCTGCCGTCAATGAGTTTTTACACAGGACAAACCTTGCCGGCCGTGAAGTTTCCGGTTTGCTGATTCATTCGGGTAAATCAGCCGGTATGGCCGCAGATGTTCTTCGCAAAAGGATCAAATTAGCCGGTGGTGTCTGCTGCGGTATGGTCAGCGTTCCCGAAAAGGAATTAAGGCGTGAAAATTGTGATTTGTTCACCTTTTTGAGGCAAAAATTCCAAAGAGCGAGGCAGAGCTGAATATTGATAATTATAAGGGACAGGCTAAAAAGCCTGTCCCTTTCTTTGTTTAGGTAACGCTCCCGGATATATGCTGTCAGTTAGTTTTCAACATGATCTTCTTCGAAACATGCTTCACCGGTATCTTTCCGAAAGCCGCATCTTACCAGCAGATTGTTAATACGCTCAACAGGATTCAGCAGTTTGCTGACGGACATATCATGGTTGAGCGTGTCAACTATATAAGAAATGTACTTTGAAAGGTCAACCTCAACATACCATTCCCTTTGAAGCAGTTCAGGCGTGCGGTAAACAAGGTTTGTCGTGAAAATCTTTTCAATAAGCCCGGTTTTATATGCATCGTCGAAAGTTTTAAGCCCATTGCAGAAAAGCCCGAACGCTGCGCAGATAAATATACGGTTTGCGCCGAGTTCTTTGAGCTTTTTTGCAACATCAATCATGGAATCTCCGGATGAAATCATGTCGTCAACAACAATTACGTCTTTGCCTTCAATATTATCACCTAAAAACTCATGCGCGATAATCGGGTTGCGCCCGTTTACAATCCGGGTATAATCCCTGAGCTTGTAAAACATGCCGAGTTCAACCCCAAGGACGGTGGAATAGTAGATACCGCGGCTCATACCACCCTCATCAGGGGATATGATCATTAAATGCTCTTTATCAATTTGGATATCTTTGACATTGTTGACAAGCGATTTGATCATTTGGTAAACCGGCTGAACATTTTCAAAACCGTGCAGAGGGATTGCGTTTTGCACTCTGGCATCGTGCGCGTCAAAGGTTATGATATTATTTACTCCCATAAAATTACAAAGCTCCTGTAGAGCGTTAGCGCAGTCAAGCGATTCTCTGCCGGAGCGTTTGTGTTGTCTGCCCTCATATAGCATAGGCATAATAACAGTTATTCTTTTTGCTTTGCCGCCGATTGCGCTGATAATCCTCTTTAAGTTGGCATAGTGCGCGTCGGGGCTCATCGGTACCGCTTTATTTTCGTACATTTCGTATGTGACGCCGTAGTTGAACATATCGCAAAGTATAAAAAGGTCATAGCCTCTGACTGATTGCGTGATTACAGCTTTCCCTTCGCCTGTCCCGAACCTTGGGAAAAGAGTGTTTATAATGTAACTTTCTTTTTGATAGCCTGAAGCGAAAGCAAGGCTTTCCGTGTGTTCGCTTTTACGCTGGGTTCTCCAATTAACAAGATATTGATCTATTCTTGCGCCAAGATCTTCACATCCGGGCATTACAATCAAACCGATTTGCCCGATTGGCATGTTGTTGAAGTCGTCGATAATGTCAGCCATTCTCTTTCCTCCAAAGCATTGTTATTTGATATCCGCTTTCAATAATACAATTGTACATCATTTCAAACGAATTGTAACCATTAAATGAAAAATTATGTGGAAAAAATAATCCATAAAAAAACAAGATGTTTGTCGATAATGGACAAAACACCTTGCTGAACTACTAAATATGGATTTTGACCGGGTCATTTCGCTCTTTTTGTATATCCTTGTTCAACCGTAATAACCGCAAAATATTTTTCGTTAAGTCTTGTGAGTCTTTCATTGATTTCCTGAATTAACCTGCTGCTTTTCATTGGAAAGTTATGCGGGGTTACCAGGTCAAAAACCAAATTTGTATGCGTCAGGCCGTCCACAACACGAAAATCGTGTATGGCAAGACTTTCGTCTATCTCAAGCACCATGTCAAGAACCAGCGCGTGAATACGGTCAATATGCTCGTCATCAACCACGATCGGGTCCATATGGATGACCATTTCAATCCCGAAGTCCTTTTTGATTTTGCGCTCAATAAGGTCAATCGTATCATGGCTTATCATGATATCCATATTTGCGGGAACTTCCGCATGCACACTCCCGAATACTCTGCCGGGGCCATAGTTGTGCAGCATTAAATCATGTATGCCTATTACGCTGTCATAAGAGAGGATTTCTTCCTCAATGCTTTTAACAAAATCTTCGTCGGGCGGTTCTCCGAGCAGAGGGCCGATGGTGTTCCGGATAATTCCGATACCGGCCAGAAAAACAAAAACCGAAACGGCAAGCCCGATATAGCCGTCAATCGGAAAAGAATTAAAACGGGAAAAAACAAGGACAAACAGGGTGGAACCCGTTGCAGCAATATCACTGAGGCTGTCGGCAACGACTGCTTTCATGGCAGGTGAATTGATTCTTCTGCCGATATTTTGGTAAAAGAAAGCCAGCCAAAGTTTTGCAGCCATTGTGGAGATAAGAATAGCTGAAGCAAGATAACTGAAAGTGACAGGATCGGGATCTCTGATTTTATCGAATGATCTGTGCGCAAGTTCAACGCCGACGATAACGATAATAAAGGAAACGATCAAAGCCGCAATATATTCAATTCGTCCGTGACCGAAGGGATGTTCTTCGTCTGCGGGCTTATCGGATAATTTAAAACCGAGAAGAGTAACAATAGAAGAACCCGCATCCGAAAGGTTATTGACGGCATCGGTGACTATCGAAATACTGCCGGTTACCGAACCGGTGATGATTTTTGCCGTAAACAGCAATAAATTGACAGCGATTCCGACAGAACCGCTTAATAAGCCGTAGCGGGTGCGCACAACGGTGCTGACGGTGTTTTGATAATCTTTAACAAAAAGTTTGATCAAAAGGTTTGTTATAAAAATCGCCTCCAGTAATATGAGTTTATTATTTTTGCATAAGAAATAAAGAAACAATGAGACAAGTTTAAAAATTATATACCAACTTATCACAAATAGCAATATTTTTTAATAAAATTGTCAAGTTTAAAAAAATTATTAATTATTTGTTTTAAACAGGTAAAAATCATATACCCATTTTTAGAATCTTATGATATAATATATTGATTATGTTTAAATATAACCCTGCAGGAGGTAATATATATGGCATCCGAAATGCTGAATGAGATATTAAACGCCGAAAGCGCTGCGGCGGCAGCGGAACTCGAGGCTAAAAATCAGGCAGAAAATATAGTAATTGAGGCAAAGCAAAAAGCTGATGAAATAATCGCCGCGGCCAAAAAAAACTCACATATGGCTGCCGAAGCCATACGCTCATCAGCAAAAAAACAAGCGGCTGAAATCGAAAATGAAGCCATTGAGCAGGCTAACACCGAGGCGGACAGGATAAAAAACGCCGCCGTGCAAAAGAGAGAATCCGCCGTAAAAGCTGTAGCGGGTTATATTCTCTGATCACCGGTTATTGATTATAAAAAAGGAGGTGTTTGATTGGCGAAACTTAAAATGAAGCGTATTGAAATAATTGCTTTGCTTGAGGACAGCAAAAAAATCATTGATCTTCTGCAGCGCAAAGGCGTTGTGGAACTTTCAGACTATGAAGAACATGACGCTCTTCATAAGTTGTCCACCTCAACAACACTTTCGATGTTTGAAAAATTTCAGTCAGTTGCGCAAACCGCACAGACCATTCTGAATAATTATGTGCCCGTAAAACAGTCGCTTTTAAGCTCTTTAAACGGGCGGAAAGAACTGGCTTCTTACGAATTTGCTGATAGAGCAGAAAATCCGGATGCTGTTTTAAGAAAATGTTATGAGATTATCGATTTGTCAAAAAAAATAACAGAGTCAAATACTGAGATCGTCCGGATCCGTGCTTATATGGACGCACTGTCCCAGTGGCTTGATTTAGATATTCCGATGAGCCAAGGCTCAACGGTGCATACTGATGTTTTTATCGGAACATTGCCGGCTGAATATACCTCAGAAAGCCTGCTCGCAATACTTGCCGGGGCAATGCCGGAAGTTGAAGAACTGGATGCCGAGGTTGTATTTGCTTCGAAGGATCAAAGCTGCATTACTGTTGTATGCCATAAAGATTACGCGGCGAAAACGGAACAGGTATTAAGAGATAACGGATTTATCCGCTCAGCGGAAACCGAACCTGTCTTACCGAAAACCCGGTATGAAAAATGTGAAAATGACATTGCCGGACTCAACTCGGTCATTGAAAAAGCGATCGAAAACATCAAAGCCCATGCTGCTTGCAAGGATGAAATTGAATTCATCATTGATTATTTCACTATCAGGCTTGATAAGTACGAAAATTTAAAAAAACTTTCTTTAAGCCAAAATATATTTGCTCTTTCAGGGTACATCCCCGAATGTTATGCGGAACGTCTCATTGAAGAACTTGAAACTGATTTTGAAATTTCTATAAGTTTAGAGGAACCCGGTAATGATGAAATAACACCTGTCCTGCTGAAGAACAATGCTTTTTCGGCACCGGTTGAATCGGTTACCGAGATGTATTCATTGCCCGGGAAAGAAGATGTGGATCCGAACCCGGTGATGGCATTTTTTTACTACTGCTTTTTTGGGATGATGCTTTCGGATGCGGGATACGGTTTACTGATGGTAATTGCTATGTTAATAGCGAAGAAAAAGATCAATCTTGAGGAAAAAACAAAAAAGACCGTTAATATGTTTCTTTATTGCGGCATTTCCACCGTGTTTTGGGGTGCTATGTTCGGCAGCTGGTTTGGAGATATTGTTCAAATTGTCGGGAAACAGTTCTTTAATAAAGATGTTCCAAGTTTGGCAATTTGGTTTGAACCGGTAAAAGATCCTATGAAGCTCCTTCTGTATGCTTTCCTGTTCGGAATTATTCACCTGTTTGTCGGCCTGGGCGTCAGATTCAGCATGCTTTGGAAAGACGGAAAAAAACTTGATGCATTGCTTGATGTTATTCCGGTTTATTTGCTTGTTCTTGGCGCTGCGCCTTTATGTGCGGGTATCGTTATATCTGTACCGGTGATTTTTGCCGCTGTCGGAAAATATTTATTGATGGCCGGAGCTGCTTTGATCGTTTTAACCGCAGGGCGCTCAACAAGAAATATTGCCGGTAAGCTTGGCGGAGGCCTGTATGGGCTTTATAATATCGGCGCAGGATATATGGGCGATATCCTTTCCTATTCACGCTTGCTTGCATTGGGGCTTTCAACCGGCGTTGTCGCCAGCGTTGTAAATGTTCTGGGGACCATATCAAGCAATCTGGTTGTGAAAGGCATTATGCTGGTTTTTGTATTTATTTTTGGCCATACGGTTAACATTGCCGTTAATCTGATAGGCTCCTATGTTCATACCAACCGGCTTCAATTCGTGGAGTTTTTCTCAAAATTTTATGAGGGCGGAGGCAGAGCCTTTACCCCTTTAAAAGCAAATACAAAATATTACAGATTCAAGGAGGAAACAAAAAATGGATAATTTAGGTAC
>CAYOAW010000013.1:26198-31719 GCA_964402095.1 uncultured Eubacteriales bacterium
ATAGTCGGTTATTTTTCGGCTATTGCTCAAGGGAAAACAGCAGCTTCGGGCGTTAGCATTGTTGCAAAAAGACCGGATCAGAGCGGTAAAGCTATTACTTTCGCTGCAATGGTTGAAACCTATGCTGTTTTAGCCCTCCTTATTTCAATCCTTGCAATATTCAGCATTACGAAGATGAATGTCTAATTCGTTATAGGGAGAACTGCTAATGACTGGCACAGAAAAAATTATTGGCAGAATTAAACTGGATTCTGCTCAAAAGTGTGAAAATATGATCGCTCAGGCTCGGCAGCAGGCGGCGCAAATTACCGAAAAAGCTGCAGCCGAAGGCGAAGCCCTTGCCGGCGGCGCGAATGAGATAGCAAAGAATCAGGCAGATGAAATTATCCGAATGGCTGTTTCCGCCGCACAGCAAAAAGCAGGGCAAATAATTCTTGCGGCTAGGATTGAAGCTTTAAATGAAACGCTCAACGCTGCCGCAGGTTCTTTTCGGGATATGCCGGCGGATGAGTATTTTTCTGCGCTGTCAGCGCTTGCAATTAAAAACGCTATGCCGGGGACCGGCGAAATGCGCCTTTCGGAGAGAGACTTGAAACGTCTGCCGCCGCAGTTTGAGGCAAAAATAAACGAATCGCTTACAGAAAAGGTATCTTCTGTCAAAATCGGCGGCGAACCGGCTGCAATTGATGACGGTTTTATACTCGTTTACGGTGATGTTGAAATTAACTGTACGATCAGCGCCTTGATTGAGGCGAACCGTGACGAACTGAAGGAAAAAATCTGCGGCATAATATTTTAACGAACGGTGGTGGTATAAATGCGCGATATCGAATATGCCTATGGCGTAGCGAGAATCAGGGCGAATGAAAATTCACTTCTTTCCGCTGCTGATACCGAGCAGCTTATCACCGCGTCAAGTTATAATGATGCGTTGCGCATTCTTGCCGATAACGGCTGGAAAGTACCGGAAAGCGGCACGGAATTCTCCGAAATGCTTGAAAATGAGAGCAAAATAACCTGGCAGCTTTTAATGGAAGCAGCGCCTGATATCGGTGAACTCGACGCGTTGATAATCCCCAACGATTTTCATAATCTCAAAGCGGCGCTGAAAGCCACTTTTTCGAATGAAACACCTTCCGATTTTTTTATAGAACCTTCGGTTGTTCCGACCGAACTTATTAACGAAGCCGCCGGTGCGATGCGTTTTGAACTGCTGCCCGAATATATGCATAAACCTGCTCAAGATGCGTATGACGCCATAGTCCGCCTTAAAAACGGCAGACTTGCAGATATTTATCTGGATGTTGCGGCGCTCAACACAAAAATAGAGATGGCAAAAAAATCAGGCAGCGGTTTGCTTCTTGAAATATCTCAGCTAACCGGAGCGGCGGCAAATATTAAATCCGCTCTGAGATGCGCAAAAATCGGCAAAGACGCCGAATTTATGGGCAGGGTAATGTGCGATTGCGAAATCCTGGATAACGGTGAAATTATTGATGCGGTTCTGTCGGGAGAACCGGAACTTATCAATTATATTGCCTCAACATCATTGGAATCCGCTGCTGAGCAGCTTAAATCGGGTTCGGTTGCTTTTGAAAAATGGTGTGACGAAGCCATTGCGGAAAAGGTTCAGAATGCGAAATTCACTGCTTTTGGTCCCGATCCGATTATCGCATATTATATTCACAAGGATGCGGAAATTAAAAACGCCCGTATTATTCTTTCCGCCAAGCTCAATAACCTTCCTGCGGAAGAAATAAGAAAGAGAGTGAGGGAAGTCTATGTTTAAAATTGCCGCTATGGGCGATAAAGACAGCATTTACGGATTCGCTTCTCTTGGTCTTCAAATCTTTCCGGTTGACGAACCTCAAGCAGCGGTTAAATTATTGAGGAAAATCGTTGAGGGTGAATATGCGGTTATTTATATTACAGAACTGTTAGCCTCTCAAATCACCGAGGAAATCGACCGTTACAGGGAATTGCCCTTGCCGGCTATTATCCAGATTCCCGGTGTTAAAGGCAATACCGGGATGGGCATGAAGAATGTGAGCAAATCGGTCGAGCAAGCGGTCGGCTCGGATATCATATCAGACGCGTAAATGTATGCTAAATATAAAAAACAGGACGATTTTTGGCTGAACGCATATCATAATATGTTTTGGATGGTTTTTACAAACATCAGTGTTTGTAAAAATGACCGTCCGCCAGGAAAGGCGAGTGTATTCAATGAGTTTTGGTAAAATTTCAAAAATATCCGGTCCGCTTGTCATCGCATCGGGTATGAGGGATTCCAATATGTTCGATGTCGTCAGAGTGAGCGACAGCCGTCTTATTGGTGAAATAATAGAAATGCATAACGACAGAGCTTCCATTCAGGTATATGAGGAAACTTCCGGCCTTGGCACCGGGGAGCCGGTTGAGTCTACGGGTGTGCCGCTGAGCGTGGAATTAGGCCCGGGCCTTATAGGCAGTATTTTTGACGGTATCCAAAGGCCTCTTGATGTTATCAGGGAGCTTGCAGGCAATAATCTGCCGAGAGGAATCGAGGTCCCTTCTCTAAACAGGGAAAGTGTCTGGCATTTTATACCTGTAGTTAAAGCGGGCGACAAGGTTGTCGGCGGCGATATTTTAGGTACGGTAAAAGAAACCGATGTCGTCACTCAAAAAATTATGGTGCCGCCCGGAACAGCAGGAACGGTAAAGACCATTGCCGAGGGTGACTTTAAAATAACGGACAATATTTGCGTACTGGCTGCCGAAAGCGGCGGTGACCTGCCGGTTGGGCTAATGCAAAAGTGGCCGGTTCGCCGGGGCAGGCCTTACAATAAAAAGCTGTCACCGAACAAACCGCTGGTAACCGGTCAGCGTGTTATTGATGCTTTATTTCCGATTGCAAAGGGCGGCGTTGCGGCTATTCCCGGCCCGTTCGGAAGCGGCAAGACCGTCACCCAGCACCAGCTGGCGAAATGGGCTGAGGCGGATATTGTCGTTTATATCGGCTGCGGCGAGCGCGGCAATGAGATGACCGATGTTCTTAACGAATTTCCGGAACTGATAGACCCCAATACGGGTAAATCCTTAATGGAACGGACTGTCTTGATAGCAAATACCTCCGATATGCCCGTTGCCGCCCGTGAAGCTTCTATTTATACCGGCATCACAATAGCAGAATATTTCCGTGACATGGGCTATTCCGTGGCGCTTATGGCAGACTCAACCTCACGTTGGGCGGAGGCTTTGCGCGAAATGTCCGGCCGCCTGGAGGAAATGCCCGGTGAGGAAGGTTATCCCGCCTACCTTGGCAGCCGCCTTGCCCAGTTCTATGAAAGAGCCGGAAGGGTTGTTTCCTTGGGCTCCGACGGGCGCGAGGGTGCCTTGTCGGTTATCGGCGCCGTATCGCCTCCCGGCGGTGATATTTCTGAGCCTGTTTCACAGGCAACGCTTCGTATTGTTAAAGTTTTCTGGGGGCTTGACGCTGCGCTTGCATATAAACGCCACTTCCCGGCGATAAACTGGCTCACAAGTTATTCGCTTTACGCGGATACACTGGGTGTCTGGTTCAACAATAATGTCGAAGAGAATTGGACCGTTCTGAGAGGTATTATGCTGCGTTTGCTTTCGGAGGAAGCATCGCTGGAAGAAATCGTCAGGCTTGTCGGTATGGATGCTCTTTCCTACCCGGACCGCCTGAAGATGGAAGCCGCGCGCTCTATTCGCGAAGACTTTTTGCATCAGCTTGCCTACAATAAGGTTGATACTTACACCTCCCTTCGCAAGCAGTACCTTATGATGAAACTGGTTATCTCCTATTATGATTCGGCCCTTGAAACACTCAATGCCGGAGCGGAAATTGAAGATTTGGTTAAGCTGACCGTAAGGGAAGCCATCGGCCGTTTCAAGTATATTCCGGAAGAGAAAATCGAAGACGAATGCAGGGAAATCGAAAGAAGACTTGCCGAAGAACTGAAAGCCGCGCTGGAAAGGAAGGAGAAGTTCAATGCCTAAAGAATACAGAACCATTCAAGAAGTCTCGGGGCCATTGATGCTGGTAAAAGAAGTTGAAGATGTAAAATTCAACGAACTTGGCGAAATTGAGCTTGCAAACGGCGATAAGCGCCGTTGCCGTGTGCTTGAAATAGACGGTACGAATATCCTTGTCCAGCTTTTTGAAAGCTCAACGGGCATCAACCTTTCCAACAGCAAAGTGCGTTTTTTAGGCAGGCAGATGGAACTCGGTGTTTCAACCGATATGCTTGGAAGAGTTTTTGACGGCCTTGGCCGTCCGATAGACAGCGGCCCTGAAATTATTCCGGAAAAGCGCATGGATATTAATGGTAACCCGATGAACCCCTCAGCCCGCAATTATCCGAATGAGTTTATTCAAACCGGCGTTTCTGCCATCGACGGGCTCAATACGCTCGTTAGAGGTCAAAAACTCCCGATATTTTCCGCTTCCGGCCTTCCGCATGCTCAGCTCGCCGCTCAAATTGCGCGCCAGGCAAAGGTTTTAGGGGCTAACGAGCAGTTCGCCGTCGTTTTTGCCGCAATCGGCATTACATTTGAGGAATCGAACTTCTTTGTTGAAAGCTTCCGCAGTACCGGCGCAATCCACAGAACTGTTATGTTCTCTAATCTTGCGGACGACCCGGCGATTGAAAGAATCGCGACCCCGAGAATGGCTTTAACTGCGGCGGAATATCTTGCCTTTGATAAAAATATGCATGTGCTTGTCATTATGACTGACATCACTAATTACGCCGATGCGCTGCGTGAAGTTTCCGCGGCAAGAAAAGAAGTACCGGGCCGCAGAGGCTATCCGGGCTATATGTATACGGATCTGGCATCTATCTATGAACGTGCTGGCAGACAAAAGGGCAAAGAGGGGAGCATTACGATGATTCCGATCCTCTCCATGCCTGAGGATGATAAAACCCACCCGATCCCGGATCTCACCGGCTATATCACGGAAGGACAAATTATCCTGAGCCGTGAACTCTTCCGTAAGGCGATAACTCCGCCGATAGATGTTCTGCCTTCTCTTTCCCGCCTAAAAGATAAAGGTATCGGTGAGGGGAAAACAAGAAAGGACCATTCAAACACAATGAACCAGCTTTTCTCCGCCTATGCCAGGGGCAAGGATGCCAAGGAACTGATGGTTATATTGGGTGAAGCAGCGTTGACGGATATGGATAAAATATATGCCAGGTTCTCCGATGAGTTCGAAAAGGAATATGTATCGCAGGGTTTTGATACAAACAGAAGCATTGAAGAAACACTGAACCTTGGTTGGAAATTGCTTGAAATCCTGCCGAGAAGCGAACTTAAGAGGATAAGCGATAAATTGCTTGATGAATATTACGGAAAAGTGTGATTAAATTATGGCGGTAATGAATATCAACCCGACCCGTATGGAGCTCACTAATTTAAAACGCAAACTGATAACCGCGCGCCGCGGTCATAAGCTTTTAAAGGATAAGCGCGATGAACTGATGCGCCGTTTCCTTGAACTTGTGCGCGAAAA
>CAYOAW010000014.1:0-12028 GCA_964402095.1 uncultured Eubacteriales bacterium
AAAGAATTTAACATAAAAATGGTTATTGTTAAAGGCAGAATCATTCAATAAAAAACCGCTGCATATCATTAGGTCCGCTTTTGAATTGTATCAAAAGCGGGTTTTTTATCAAAAAACGCATGGGCTGAATTGCTTCATCCCATGCGTTAAGCGTAATCTTGTTAACTTATTCGGCTTCCGCAGGTGTTTCTGCGTCAGCAGGTTCGCTGTCACAGCAGGAGCAGGAAACATAATTTTCCTCGCTGTCGCAGCATTTTTTACGGTCCATAATTTTAGTAACGGCGAAATAGATGCCTGCAGCTACGCCGGCAACAGCTGCGATTATCCCGATAATTTTCATTACCTTTTTAAAAGTATCCATTTGTGTGGCACCTCCAATTAAATTTTGTCTTAACGGCAGCCGGAAGGCTACTGTTAATGCTATTTCATTATATATGCCGAATAAGCAAATGTCAATCGGTTATTGTTAATTAAATGTAAACGATTTAGCGGCCGGCAAAAAATGCCGGCCGTTAAATATGAAATATGAACAGGAAGCTTATGCTTCTTTTGTAAGCTTCGCGAGAGCTGACTTTTTGCGTGCGGCATTGTTCTTATGGAGAAGGCCTTTTGAAGCCGCCTGGTCAACCTTTTTAACGGCTGCCTTTATAACTGCGTCTTTATCCGCGGCGTTGTCGGCAACGGCTGTATTGGCCTTTTTAAGTGCTGTTTTAAGAGCGGTATTCTGCGACTTGTTTGCCTGAGCCTTTGTTTTGTTAACAAGTACACGTTTTTTTGCTGATTTGATGTTCGGCATGGTGACACCTCCTTTATTACACAGGTGATTATATTAGCACAGACTGTTATAAATTGCAAGGGATTTTTTCTGTAAAAACTGATTTTTTTAGGTTAAAATAATGATAAATCAAATAAAACAAAAAATCAAGGGAAAAATACTGCAAACAGGGGAGGATATGATCTTCACGCGGCGCTGCAAATTGCGATATGCATGTTACTCGAATTGGTTTTTAATAAATACCAAAGACTCTTTCGCATCCCTGTCAAGGCTTGCCGTGTCTGTATTTTTTTCAAGTTCGCGCCAGATTTTGATATCGGAGCCGACCGTCCCGCCCCGCCTGACGAAAGGTTCCATCACAACATCCCCGGTGTATCCGATATCTTTCAGCGCGATGCCGATTTCACGCCAGGGCAGCCGTCCTTTGCCGGGGACACGGCGGTTCGCCTCGCCGATATGCAGATGGCCGAGCCTTCCGCCCGCTGTCCGTATCGCTCCGCCGAAACTGTCTTCCTCAATATTCATATGAAAGGTGTCCAAAGTAAGTTTAACATTATCGGCGCCGATTTCATCAATAAAACGGGCACCTTCTTCGGCTGTGTTGAGAATATATCCTTCAAAACGGTTCAGAACCTCAAGGTATAGATTTATTCCGCAGTTCTTTGCCGCTTTTGATAATGTTTGCATACTGCTTATGCTCCGCGCGCGGTCAGCTTGTTTGTCAACCGGCTTTGTGTAATCCACAGGCCAGTAAGAATAAATGCCTCCGCCGATTTTGGATATGCCGAGGATTTCAAGATTCTTGAATAATGCGGTATAAAATTTCATACCCTCCCGCACTACTGAAACATCTGCCGAAGCGATATTGTGCCGCACGCTCGGCCCATGTCCTCCGGTCAATGTGATGCTGTAATCCGCGGCGCATGCTTTTATTTCCTCAAGTTGTGTTTTACTGTATTCAGGAATGGGCGTACACGCGATTTCGAGGATATCAAACCCAAGCTCCGCTGCTTTTTTAATGTAGGGTATATAGTCCGCCCGCCACTCATCTTCCCAATAAGCATAATATATTCCGTATTTCATAAATCTCTCCTTCAACCGTATTATAATGGTTCAAGTATAGCGAACTTCCTCTTTTTATGCAAGCGGCGGTCTGTGTATTTCTTTATTACATTTTCGCTTTCCCTTGACTGAAATATAAAATTAACCTATAATACAACAAGAGTTAAGCGAGTTTATATCTCGGTTGACAAAAATGTCTATTTGACATGAGGTGAAGAAATTGTCCATCCCAAAGGAAAATATCCGCAATTTCTGTATAATCGCCCACATTGACCACGGCAAGTCAACCCTTTCGGACAGGCTTTTGGAATTGACACAAGCTGTCGCGCACAGGGATATGACCGCGCAGCTGCTGGATAATATGGAGCTTGAACGCGAGCGTGGCATTACCATTAAAGCCCGCGCTGTCCGGCTTGATTATAAAGCGAAGGACGGACAGGAATACGCGCTTAATTTAATTGATACTCCGGGCCATGTGGACTTTACATATGAGGTTTCCCGTTCACTTGCAGCCTGTGAGGGCGCGGTGCTTGTGATTGATGCCTCCCAAGGCATTGAAGCGCAGACGCTGGCAAACACCTATCTTGCCCTTGACCATGATTTGGAAATTGTTCCGGTCATTAATAAAATTGACCTGCCTGCCGCCGAACCCGAAAGGGTTGCCGCTGAAGTGGAGGATATTATCGGGCTTGACTGTTCAAAGGCACCCCGTGTTTCCGCTAAGACCGGTGTGAATGTCGAACAAGTGCTGGAGCGTATAGTGGAAGATATACCTGCCCCAAAAGGTGATAACACAGCACCTTTGCGCGCGCTTGTTTTTGACTCCGTTTATGACAGTTACAAGGGTGTTATTGTTTATGTCCGCGTTTTGGACGGTAAAATAAAGGCTGGCGACACCATGAGCATGATGGCAACCGGAGCGCAGTTCAATGTTGTGGAAGTCGGTTATATGCGCGCGACACACCTGGAAGCGGCCGCTGAATTGGAAGCGGGCGATGTTGGTTATATAACAGCTTCTATTAAAACGGTAAACGAAGCGCGTGTCGGCGATACTGTTACGACGCTTAAAAATCCTGCGAAAGAAGCGCTGCCCGGTTACCGCAAAGTCAATCCGATGGTTTTCTGCGGAATTTACCCTGCCGACGGCGCAGATTACGGAAACCTGAGGGATGCGCTTGAAAAACTTCAGCTGAATGACGCGGCTCTTTCCTATGAGCCGGAAACATCCGGTGTTCTAGGCTTTGGGTTCCGCTGCGGATTTCTCGGGCTGCTGCATCTTGAAATTGTGCAGGAACGGCTTGAACGGGAATATGATTTGGATTTGATTACCACTATTCCGAGTGTCATTTATAAAATCCATCTCACGGATGAAACGGTTGTTGAAATCGACAACCCTACACACTATCCGGATCCGGCGCGGATTGCTTTCAGTGAGGAACCGTATACAAACGCGCATATATATTCGCCGTCCGAATATGTCGGAAGCATTATGGAACTGTGCCAGGAGCGCCGCGGCGTTTTTAAGGATATGAAATATATAGCCCCCGAGAGGGTGGACATCCATTATGAGCTTCCGCTCAATGAAATTATTTATGATTTCTTCGATTCTTTGAAATCCCGCACCAAGGGCTATGCGTCGTTCGATTATGAACTGATGGAGTACCGCCGTTCGAACCTTGTCAAACTCGATGTTTTGCTCAACGGTGACGTTATTGATGCGCTGTCGTTTATTATTCATTCCGAAAAAGCATATGCAAGAGCAAGAAAAATCGCGGAGAAACTCAAAGACAATATACCCCGCCAGATGTTTGAAATTCCTATTCAGATCGCAATCGGCGGAAAAGTTATCGCGAGGGAAACCGTTAAAGCTATGCGGAAGGATGTGCTCGCAAAATGCTACGGCGGCGATATTACCCGTAAAAAGAAACTCCTTGAAAAACAAAAAGAGGGCAAGAAAAGGATGCGGCAATTCGGTTCGGTTGAAGTCCCGCAGGAAGCGTTTATGGCTGTGTTAAAGCTTGATGATAATTAGTGCCAGTAAGGGGTGGACTTTGGTCCATCCCTTTTAAACGGCCGGAACCCGTGCAGGGGCGGACTGTGTTCACCCTGGGTTGTCAGCTGATAAGATTTTATAAATTCAATCAACGAATAATTGATAATTGTGGTCCGGATACCCGCGCCGCACACCTTGGGCATCCCGGTTATTTATGATATGAAGGGAGGAATAAAATTGAACGGCACAGCCAAACCGTTAGGTTTATATATTCATATTCCTTTCTGTGCGGGCAAATGCCCCTACTGTGATTTTTACTCTCTGGCGGCAGATGAAGTTACTGCCGATGGATACAATGCCGCTGTGATTAAGTCCATTCATTCATGGGCGGCAAAGCTGAACCGGCCGTTTGATACCTTATATTTCGGCGGCGGAACGCCATCAATTATCGGTGCCGAAAGGCTTTCGGAGATTGTGAATGCGGCCGTTTTCACAATCTCCCCCGAGGTAACCGTTGAATGCAACCCGTCTGATACCGGCGCGACGGCATCACGGTTTGATTTTGAAAAACTTGCCGGTGCAGGAGTGAGCCGTCTGTCATTCGGATTGCAGTCCGCTGTTGACAGCGAACGCGCCGCGCTGGGCCGCAAGGGAGTCGCGGAAGACACGGTTAGAGCTGTGCAAAGGGCTAAGTCTGCCGGTATTTTCAATATTTCGCTTGACCTAATGCTCGGGATACCGGGCCAAACCGCTGAAAGCCTTGACCGCTCAATAGATTTTTGCGTTAATGCCGGTATTACCCATGTCAGCGCATATATGCTGAAAATTGAGGAAGGGACACCGTTCGCTGCTCATAAAGATAAACTCATGCTGCCAACCGAGGACGAATATTGCGAGTTTTATCTGGAAGCTTGCTCGGGACTCGAAAAAGCAGGTTTCCTGCAATATGAAATATCGAACTTCGCCCGGATAGGATTTGAAAGCAAGCATAATCTGAAGTATTGGAACTGCGAAGAATACCTTGGAATAGGCCCCGCAGCCCATTCGTTTATAGATGGCAGCCGTTTTTATTATGAACGGGATTTACAGAGCTTTATGAATTGCTGTGAACCCGTGCAGGATGGCCGGGGCGGCAGTTTTGAGGAGTACGCAATGCTCCGCCTGCGCTTAAACGAAGGCTTGAAAGAGCGCGAAACCCTTGAAAGGTATGGCTTTGGCATACCTGAAGCAATGTATGAACGCGCAAAATTTTATGCCGCGCAAAAAATGCTGATTTCAGATGTAAAGGGAATTCGCCTTACGCCAAACGGCTTCCTTTTGTCCAACAAAATCATCGGTGATTTGATTGGATAACAGCAGGCTATGATTATTGAAGCAAACCTTATCCCCTTCTAATCGACAAAGCCCAAACCGGCTAGCCGGTTTGGGCTTTGTATGGGGTTGCACCGCTTTACATATTACATATTTTGTATTTGCTGATATGAGGCCAAAACCACAATCACAAAAGCTAAGGCATATGGCAATCGTTATTTTAGAAGATTAATGGCATCAACGATGAACTCGGGTTTTGCAAACAGCGTGAACCTTGCTCTGCCCTGTGCATTGTCATAATCATACACATACTGCAAATACTCTTCCTGTGGTTCTTTGTCGATAAGCTCTTGTAACGCATCGTTTTTTTCATAACTCTGCTGCTTGGAAATATAGAGATCGACGATCGTGCATATCTGGATGACACCGCTGAAGCTTGTTTTCACTCCGTCAAGGAAATCGATAACTTCCTGCCGGTTGTCGTTAACAACGGCGCTCATGGCAGTCGCATTGTTCATAAAGCGCTTGACATCATCCTCGGTAAAACGCCATTGCCCGCCTAACTTAGAACCGGTAAGAATCCCTTCTTTCAGAAAAGTGCGTATTGTTCGGGTGCTTAAACAAGTTTTTTCAGCTATGTCATCAACCGAATACATTTTTTCAATAGCCATTAATAAATTCTCCTTTCGCTGCTTAGCTCATGATATGCAACAAATGAACTTGCTTTCATTATATTTCATAAATTTGCAAGAGTCAACATTTATTTTCATAAAATTTCATATATTTTCATATTAACAATGAGGACTGCGGCAAATTAAAACTTGTTGCTGCTCTTGATAATATATTTGCACAACCCCGTAACAAAATGTCCCGAAATCATTAACAAAGTGTTTACAATTGAATTATTGACAAAGCACAACAGCGGTTGTATAGTATAGATAGAGTTAGCACTCGAGCGTCAAGAGTGCTAATTGTTAGCAGTCAGGCGGAAAGTGAGGTGATTGCGGTGGAACTTAACGAACGCAAACAAAAAATACTGGCGGCTATTGTTGAACAATATATCGAAACCGGCGAGCCTGTCGGCTCAAAGGGTCTTGTTGAAAAGTTGGGGCTTGCCCTCTCTTCAGCGACAATCCGCAATGAGATGTCGGAACTTGCCGCGATGGGGTACATTGAACAGCCGCACACCTCCGCCGGCAGGATCCCTTCAAACAAAGGCTATCGTTATTATGTTGACAACCTGATGAATAAATATGAGCTTAACGCTTCACAGCGCAGGCGAATTGACGCGGATATTTCTACCAATGAAGGCAATCCCGAGCGGCTGCTTGAAAAAGCCGGTGAAGTTTTAGCGGATTTAACGAACTGCGCGGCTGTGTCAACAATGCCCAAAGGCGAAAGTGTTCTGATAAAACGGATTGAAATTGTGCCAATCGGCACCCGTACCGCGATGATTGTTCTTCTAACCTCCGGCGGTATTATCAGGAGCCGTGTTTGCCGATTGGATTTCGGGCTCAACAATTCAATGCTTGAAGTGTTTTACAACATTACTTCCGCCGCGATTGTCGGCCATCCCATTTCCGAAGTAAACACTGTGATGCTGCAGACTCTTGCCGCTTCGCTTAATAAAGAAGCGCTGGCAATGCTGCCGCTGCTTGCAGCCGTTTCCGATTTGGCGAATGACGCCGAGGAAACCGAAATAATGCTTGAAGGGCAGTCCAACCTGCTTAATCACCGTGAATTCAGAGGGAATGCGTACGAGCTGATGGAATTCCTAAGCAAAGCGGAACCGCTTAACCGCCTTATTGCTTCAAGTAAAAATGATCTTGATGTGCTCATCGGCGAAGAAAATCTTTACCGCCAGCTTGAAAAATCCAGCATTATCCTGGCGCATTACAACTTGGGCGAGAATAAGGGCGGCACAATCGGCTTAATAGGGCCGACAAGGATTGACTACTCCCGGCTCATTCCGAGCTTGAGGTATTTAACAAGCCTGGTGGGGAAGCTGCTGACGCAGGCACTTGAGGAATAACGGACGCCTGCTTGCAGGTTTGCTGAAATTGACCATAAAAAACGGAGGTTTTGCTAATGGCAAAGGATAAAAAAGAAGATGAATTGAAAAATCAGGAAACACCGGACCAAGCTGCTCACGAAGAGGCAAAAAAAGAAAAATCCGAACAGGAAAAGGGCCATAAAACGAAAAAAGAGAAATTAACCCATGAACAGGAATTGGAAAAACAGCTTGCTGAAAAATGCGAACAATTTCTGCGTCTTGCGGCCGAATACGATAATTACCGTAAACGTTCCCAACGGGAAAAAGACGAAATTTATGCCATGTCAAAAACGACAGTCGTGAAAGAACTCCTTCCGGTGATTGATAATTTTGAAAGAGCAGGCAACGATCAGACCGAAAGCTTAGCTGATTATAAAAAAGGGATTGAGATGATACACAGCCAGTTTATCGAAATTATCAAAAAAATCGGCATTGAAACCTTCGGCGAAGCCGGCGATGCATTTGACCCTAACATCCATACCGCGGTTATGCATGTTGAAGACGAAAAACTCGGTGAGAATGTGATTGCTCAAATTTTTAACAAAGGCTATAAACTGGGCGAAAAAATTATCCGCAGCGCGACTGTTTCAGTGGCAAATTAAAAGCGTACCAGTGATTTTATTATACAATATTTAAGGAGGACATTATTATGTCAAAAGTAATCGGAATTGATTTAGGCACAACAAACTCATGTGTAGCGGTTATTGAGGGCGGCGAAGCCGTTGTTATCCCAAACGCTGAGGGAGCGAGAACGACACCGTCTGTTGTAGCGTTCGGAAAAACCGGCGAGCGTATGGTTGGGCAGGTCGCGAAAAGGCAGGCTATTACAAATCCGGAAAGAACGGTTTCATCCATCAAAAGGCAGATGGGCAGTGATTTCAGAGTTAATATCGACGGGAAAAAGTACACCCCTCAGGAAATTTCCGCGATGATTCTGACTAAGCTGAAAGTGGACGCGGAAGCTTATCTGGGCGATAAGGTTACGGAAGCTGTTATAACCGTGCCCGCGTACTTTACGGACGCCCAGCGCCAGGCGACAAAGGATGCCGGCAGAATCGCCGGGCTTGAAGTGAAGAGAATTATCAATGAACCGACCGCCGCGGCTCTCTCATACGGTATTGATAAAGAAAATGACCAGAAAGTAATGGTATATGACCTTGGCGGCGGTACTTTCGATGTTTCAATTATTGAAATGGGCGACGGCGTGCAGGAAGTTCTTGCTACGGCGGGCAACAACAGGCTCGGCGGCGATGATTTTGACCAGAGAATTATGGACTGGCTTGCCGATGAGTTCAAAAAGGAGCAGGGCATCGATTTAAGAGGCGACAAGATGGCAATGCAGCGCCTTAAGGAAGCTGCTGAAAAAGCGAAAATCGAGCTTTCCGGTGTGACAACCTCAACCATCAACCTGCCTTTCATTACTGCGGACGCATCAGGCCCGAGACATCTTGAAACCACGCTGACAAGAGCAAAATTCAATGAAATGACTGCCGATCTTGTTGAAAAAACGATGGGCCCCGTGCGTCAGGCAATGTCTGATTCCGGCCTTAAAATATCCGACATTCATAAAGTTTTAATGGTCGGCGGTTCTTCACGCACACCGGCTGTTCTTGAAGCGGTCAAGAAGTTTATGGGGATGGAACCCTTCCAGGGCATCAACCCGGATGAATGCGTGGCAATCGGCGCCGCGTTGCAGGCAGGTGTGCTCGGCGGAGAGGTCAAGGGCCTTCTGCTGCTTGATGTCACACCGCTTTCACTGGGCATCGAGACTTTGGGCGGAGTAAGCACAAAAATCATTGAAAGAAACACAACAATTCCTGTCAAAAAGAGCCAGATTTTCTCCACCGCCGCTGATAACCAGCCGGAAGTCGAAGTCCATGTGCTTCAGGGTGAGCGTGAATTTGCGAAAGACAACAAAACGCTCGGCAACTTCCATCTTGACGGTATCATGCCTGCCAGAAGGGGTGTCCCTCAAATCGAGGTAACCTTCGATATCGACGCGAACGGGATCGTTCATGTCTCCGCCAAAGATTTGGGGACAAACAAGGAACAGTCGATTTCCATCACCGCATCCTCTAATATGTCCAAGGATGATGTCGAAAAGGCCGTCCGCGAAGCGGAGCAGTTCGCTTCGGAGGATAAACAGCGCCGTGAAGATATTGATACCCGCAACGCGGCTGACCAAATGGTTTACCAGTGCGAGAAGCTTGTAAGCGAGGAAGGCGATAAATTCTCGGAGGATGAGAAAACATCCATCAACGAAAAAATTGAGTCTCTTAAAGAAGCTTTAAAAGGTGAGGATATTAACCTTATCAAATCGAGGCAGGAAGAACTCCAGGCAAAATTCTATGAAGTATCCGAAAAACTGTATAAAGCTGCTCAGGAAGCGGCTGCCGCGCAAGGGCAGCAACAAGCTCCGGGCGCAGGTCCCGAAGGCCCTGCCGGCGGTTCGGACAGTTATACGCAGGCTGACTTCACCGATGTTCCGGATGACCAGTAATATTAATCGGGCACACAAGGGCGGAAACGATTTCCGCCCTTGTATATGCAGCGAATAAAAGTTATAATATACGCCGATGAATCCGGGATATGTTGAAGAGAACGGTCTTGATATCATTGCACGGGTACCGAACAAGCAGAAACTTATATGAAGGAGCCGATTTCTTTGGCCGACAAGCGCGATTATTACGAGGTGCTCGGTGTCAGCAAAAGCGCAACCGAGGACGAAATAAAAAAAGCATACCGCCAAAAGGCGAAACAATTTCACCCGGATTTGAATCCGGGCGACAAATCTGCCGAGGCAAAATTTAAGGAAGCCAACGAGGCTTATGAAGTCCTTTCCGATGCCGATAAAAAGGCTCGATATGACCAGTTTGGCCATAGGGGAGTTGACCCCAACTTTGGCGCAGGCGGTCCGGGCGGCGGCTTCGGCGGCGGAATGGATTTTGATTTGGGCGACCTTTTCGGCAGCATTTTCGGCGGAGGCGGAGGCTTTGGAGGGTTTGGCGGCCGGCAGGCTAACCCGAACGCTCCGCGCAGGGGCGAAGATGTCCAGGCAAGGGTTACCATATCTTTTGAGGAAGCGGCAAAAGGATGCAAACGCACGATTGATGTCAATAAAATTGAGGTCTGCCCGGATTGTCAGGGCAGCGGAGCCGAAAAGGGCACTTCGCCGAAAACCTGCCCGGAATGCAACGGCAAAGGCCAGGTTAATGCGCAGCAGCGTACACCGTTCGGCGTTATGTCAACTACAAAAGCCTGCCCGAAGTGCGGCGGCAGAGGCAAGATTGTTGAAAAGCCGTGTCCCAAGTGCCACGGCGGCGGAAGAGTTTCAAAACACAATAACATTGAAGTCAATATTCCGGCCGGTATTGATGACAGCCAGGTGCTGAATGTCAGGGGCGAAGGGAACTACGGCATCAACGGCGGCCCTCCCGGTGATTTGCATGTGGCCGTGTTTGTCCGTCCGCATCCGTTTTTTGAGCGGGACGGTTATAATGTATGGTGTGACTATACCGTCAACTATTCCCAGGTTGTCCTGGGCGACAGCCTTCTTGTTCCGACCCTTGACGGCAAGGTGAAGTTCGAATTGCCGGCGGGAACCCAGCCGGGTGAAATTTTCAGCTTGAAAGGCAAGGGCATACAGGTCCTCAACGGCAGAGGCCGGGGCGACCAGCTTGTCAGGATTATCGTTGATGTGCCGAAGAACCTAACCCAGCAGCAGAAAGATTTGCTCAAACAATTCCAGGCATCGCTCGGCAATAAAAACTTCTCAAACGGCGACAATGACAGTGATGACCGGCATGGGGGCATTTTCGGGAAGAAAAAGAAATAGAATTCAATTAATAATTGATTGCGGCTTGAGCGTTACGGCTCAAGCCGTTTCTTTTTGCCAGCAGTATTAAGTGATGTACAAAGCTTGTCTTCCGACATAAACAAGGATTCGCAAGTGAACGCTCTTGACGTATTGATAATGATTCAATATGCTTCAGGTATGATTATATCATTTTAATTTTAATGACTAAATAAACAATATGGATAATCAAAAATTTGGAAGAGCTCCAACTGATATAAAGCGCGCGCCCCTTCAGCCGGCCGGCTGAAGGGGCGAATTTTCATTATAAATTGTTGTAAAAACGGGAAATATACAATCCGGGTTTAATACCTATTCCAATTATAAAACCGCTCAAAAATCAAACGTTAATCTTTAATATGGGTTTTACGCCGGAGCATCAGGTTGTTTTTAACAAGGAATTTATATAAGCGGATGAATTGTAGCCCCTCTGTCTTCGGAAGTCATGAATTGGGGGTAAAGCGGGTTGGACCAAACGGTTTGCTGTGTTTGTGATGACAGCAGCCAAAAGACAAATTCGCTGTACTCCGAACCGTAGGGACAGCCGACATGAGCCACATTGTTGAAGAACCATGTTTGTTCCGGAAACATGCATGTGGAAGCGTCGATGATTCCGTCAGCCGATAAATGGTTTTTACCGCAGCATGTATTCTTCTGAACGTAACCTTTGGGCAGCGTGCTGCCAAGCGGCGCGCAGACAGCCCCGGCACTTGTGCATACGGTTTCAATCAAGCCGTCGCTTTGGACAACGGCGGAAGGGTAAAGAGGGATCATTGCATCGTTATAATGCGAGCAAAAGTAAACGGACATGCCTTTACGCATGGCGTCAGTGATGATTTCTTTGCGTTTTTGCCTTACATTATAATGAAAGCAGTCAATCTTTTTTATAAGCCCGGCATACTTTGTTTTATCAAGCAAAGTGTCTTTTGCCTGTTCATATGCGTCCTCGCGCACAAGCGACCACATCCCGGGCATGGTGCA
>CAYOAW010000014.1:12128-19993 GCA_964402095.1 uncultured Eubacteriales bacterium
GCAACCGAACTCTTGCAGGTATGCCAGTGCGGTTGAACCGCCCAGACTGCATACTGCGATATCAACCTTATTGTGCCTTGTCTGCGCTTTCACTGTTTCTATCATATTATTTAATGCTTTTGCGAGTTCCATAGGATCCAAACGCCAGTCGTAATTGAAGTAATAAACATGGTCTGCGCCGAGTTTGTCGCAGGCAGTGTGTACAATACCTTCTTCGCTTTTATATCCGGAAGCGACAATTTCGGGATAATTCTCCATGGAAAGCGGAAAGGTTTTTGTGGTTATATTGTACTTGGAATTTCCGTTTGCGTCGCAGGCGGCCGGTTCAAACAAGCTGTTTGCCAAAGGAATGATCCGGTCGGCAAACTTGTTCCGGTTCAGTGATAAAGCGGCATCGGAAAGACCGAGGAATGCGGCGGATGCCACTTTTTTATAGTCTATCACGGGGGGCCAAACCTGTGTTTCGTTTTTAGTTCCCTCGTCCCTGACCAATGGATAGTTATTCATGCCGCCGACAACTACAAGCGGCGTGTGCCCGCAGCAGCAGTTTTGTGAAGCGAAAGCCGGAACAACAGCAAGGCTTATAAAGACAAACGCGAATAAAATACTGAAAAGCTTTTTCATGGCGAAACAAATCCTTTCCTGTATCCGGCATTATGATCAGCCGGCGCACTGATTTGGGCAAGGCTGAAACACACAAAAACGGGAGACCCGTCTGGCATACATGTTATGGTGCACTGCCGGATACCACAGGATCAAGCGTTTTGCCCTGGTTGTTTGTTGCCGAAAACTGCGGATGCCGGGAATCTGTCCAAACCGTCGGCTGCTCATCCTGTTCCAGCAGCCAGAATATAAACTCGTTGTACTCCGAGCCGTAAGGGCAGCCCACATGCCTGATGTTTTTAAAAAACCAAACCTTATCCGGGAAAAGACAGGTGGATGCGTCAATAATATTGTCAGGCGAAATATAATGTTTGCCGTCTGCAGCATTTTTCTGAATATAGTCTGCCGGCAGAGTCTTGCCGATCGGTGCGCAGGCTGCTCCGCCGCTTGTGCAGAAAGTGTCAAGCACACCGTCACCGGTTTGGCCGGCTGATTCGAAAAGCGGCAGCGCCGGGGTATTGTAATGCGAGCAGATGGCAACACAAACACCGTTATTGATGGCGTTGTTGATGATCTCTTTGGTTTTTAGCCGGACATTGTAATGGAAAGAATCAATCTTTTTAATTAATTCGGCATTTTTTGTTTTGTCAAGCAGATTTTGTTTGGCGGTTTCATAAGCGTCATCGCGCACGGCGGACCATAAACCCGGCATGGCAGCGAAAGTTTTATTAATAAGCTCGGCGGAAATCCTGCCGTAAAGAGAATCAATCCCTTTATTTAATATATTCAAAATGGGTTTCAGCAGCCCCGCAGTATTAAGAACCTCCATTATTGAAGTAACCGCGCTTTTGCCGCCGTCCTTTGATTTGGTGTTAAATTTTAAATAGCGTATGAGCGCTTCACTGTCAACTTCGATTTTACCTGTCATGCACTCGCTCGCGACATAAGCGCCTGAAAGCATCGGCGAAAGGAATACGCAGCTTTCCAAATCATCTGTGCCGTATTTGTAAAGATAAGCCATTGTTTGCGATGCGCCAAGGCTGCATGCCGCTATATCAACCTTGCTGTGTCTTGTTTCGGCCTTGACATTTTCAATAAAATTGTTTAAATCAGCCGCGTTTTCAAACGGGTCGCGCCGCCAGTCATAATTGAAAAAATAGGTATGGTCTGCGCCGAGTTTATCACAGGCTGTATGAAGAAGGCCGAACTCATTGCCCCCTCCGGCGGCTAAATCGGGATAATTTGCCAGAGATTTCGGAAAGACGGAGGTGGTAACATTGTATTTGGAAGTTCCGTCCGGGCTGAACGAAGAAGGCTCGAATAAATCATAAGCCAATGGAATAAGCACATCGCCGAATTTATTCCAGTCCCGGTAAACTGCCGCGGAGAAAAGGCCCGGAACCGCCTTCAATACAATGCTTTTTACATCGATGTTTGGCGGAAAAACCTGTTTTTCGTTTGCGGTTCCTTTTTCTATCATCAAAGGGTATGTGTTCATACCGCTGACAAGCACAAGCGGTGTGTGCCCGCAATCGCAGTCTTGCTGCGCAAAAGCGGGTATAAAACAAAGCCCCGCGATAAAGAGAGCCAGAAGAATGCTGATCAGTTTTTTCATATCGAAACACCTCAAATAATATTTGATATGTCAAAGATTCACCATGGGGACGCCATATAGGCGTCCGGACAACATCTTCTCATGAAACCTTCGTTTCAAAGCAAAGCCAACCGCCGCTTTCGTGCCGTCTCACAACTTTAAACCCGTACTTTTCAAAAGCGGCGAGTACTTCGTTTTCCCTCAGGTCAATTATACCGGATGTGATAAACACACCGCCGGGTTTTATGAATTTCGCAGCGTCCCCGCAAAGCGAAATAATAGCATCGGCAACGATGTTGGCGGCGACGATATCATATTTTTCATTGATTTTATCGACTAAATTTCCGTTTATAACCGTATATTCCGGTTCCGAAAAACCGTTTAATATGCCGTTTTCCTGCGCTGTTTTAACGGCGAGTTTGTCAATATCGACTCCGACCGCAGCTTTGGCGCCCAAAAGCAAAGCGGCAACGGAAAGAATGCCGCTTCCGCAGCCGATATCTAACATTGTGCTTTTTTTCGTTACATACGGCTCAATTGCTTCCAGGCAAAGCCTGGTGGTTTCATGGCCTCCGTTGCCGAAAGCAAGGCCCGGCTCAATGTTGAAAACAACTCTGCCGCCGGCGTCATATACATCTTCCCATACGGGGCGGATTAAAAGACGCTTGCCGACGGGCAGCGGTTTGAAATAGGCTTTCCAGTTGTTTTCCCAATCTTCGTTTTTACAAATTTTAGTTTCTATCTCGTGCCGAATATTTTCCGCTTTGTAACGCTCCGACAAAAAGGCGACAGCCTCAGCCGGGTTTTCCTCGGGAGAAATATAAACATGTATAAGACCTTTTGTGCGGTCTTTGCACAGCAGTTCCTCGTCAATCAGATCAATATGGGCGATTTCCAATGCTTCCGCCTCAAGCGTACGGTAATCTTCCACATATATGCCGTATGGCACAACCATTTGCGCGATGTCTCCCGCGGTTTCTATGTCGTTTGAGGGTACGGTGATAATTATTTCAGTCCAGTCCATTGGAACTCCTGTCAATGATAATTAATATTTGTTATGCACATCCTCAGCAAAGCAAAGCAAGTCTTTTATTTCTAGAACTTTGCCGTCGTCAAGGATAGCCTTGCCGCTCATTTTGCCGAAAACCTGATGCTGGTCAGTGACAATGATGCCGACATCTATCTTGGCGGCCCTGTCGATTATCGGGACAAAATCCATCTCAAAACGCCCGTCGCTGGAGGAGAATGTCCATGGCTTTATATAATTTTTTTCGGGTATGTGGAAGGTTATATCATCAAGCTTGTGGCCGACACCGTCATAAAACAAAATATTTTCGGTTGCCGCGGCGGTATTTCCGAAACCGTAACCGATATTGAATCCGAACGGTTTGCCTTCAACAACACCGTTGCCGCTTCCCCAGTACCATGTGTTTTCATAAGTCCAGACACCGCGGCCCCAGTCCAAAGTGCCGAAATCTGTTTCGGGGTTAAAAAAGTAATCCTTGCCTTCAAAGGTTGCCTTGCCGCTTGCCCTCATGCAGTTGATTTTTTGGTTATAATAAAATGCGGTTGATTTTTCGGACCACGGGGTAGCGATCGTCATCGTGTCCATTTCGGGCTGTTTGAGGATTATGTCGCAGGAAAAAGGCTTCCCGTCGGAAAAGTTTTTATATTCGCACTTTATATTGCGCTGGCCGGGTGAAACAATATAATCCATATCAAGCTTTTTGTCATGATACGACACATTGGTCTGTGAATTTGAGGGAAGCTTTAATTTGCCCATGGGGAAAGCGTTGAGGATTGTTTGCGTTGTCTCTCTCGGCTTTGAAAAATCAAAAAAGGTGACGGATTGAAGCCCGATATAGCCGTCATCGGAAATCGTCGTCGCAACACCGAAATCCTTGCCGAGAATAATATAGTAGTCCCACTCTTTTATTCTGAATTTCGGTGCTTTGACAGCGGAACGGTCATAAATTTGCAGCGGCTTTCTCGACCAGCCGGGTTCCGTCAGGCAGCCTTCTTTATTCAGCAGGGGATGCGGGGTTGTGACTTCATGATTGCGCATAAATTTTCCTCCAAACAAAATTTATTATATTTTTATTTGTCGATTAAATTTGCTTTAGGTTCGGAAGGGGATCTGCCGTGGTTATACAGTTTTCTGTTGTCCAAAGCCCATTGCCGTGCGGTGAATTCCCCGCCCGCGACATCTTCGACAGCCTGCGCGATTTCATATATTCTGGAATCCATAAGGTCAAGCTCCGCGAGCAGTTCGGCTTCCAAAAACATCGGCCTGACTGCGGCGCCGAATTCGGGTTCGCCGTGGTGCGAAATGATCATATGCTCAATCAGCATCAGCAGTTCTTTCGGTGTGTTCAGCTGCGTTCCGATTTTTTCCACCGCCATCGCGCCGCGGACAAGGTGCCCGACAAGACTGCCGTCAGTGGTGTATCCGGAAGCGATGCCCGTTTCGGGAACTTCAAATTCACCGGTTTTGGCGATGTCGTGCAGAATTACCCCGGCAAACAGCAAATCGCTGTTAACAAACGGATATACCCGGCAAACACCCTGTGCCAGGCGAAGGATGGACAGCGTATGGTAAAGCAGGCCGCACCTGTACGCATGATGCAGTTTGAACGCCGCCGGCCAGTAAAGAAGCTTGTCTTTATATTCGTCTATAACGGAAGCGGTTAAAAGCTTTATATCTTTATCTTTGATGGATTCGATAACCGCCGTGATTTCCCTGAGCATTTCTTCGCCGCTGTATTCGGCGCTCGGCACAAAATCGGCAATACAGACTTCGTCCGATTCGGCGACCGGGCGCAGCCTTTCGACCCTGAGCTGATCGGCTCCGTTGTATTCGGAAACGGTTCCTCTGGTCCAGACAAGCTGGCCGACCTCAAAATTACCCTGTAACTCTTCTTTATAATCCCAAAATTTTGCGGATATTTCACCGGCACTGTCCGCTAAAATCATATCAAGGTACGGAATGCCTTTTACGGTGGATTTCTTTTCGAGAGCTTTAATGATACAAAAACCCTCAACACCGCCGGCTTTGTTAATTGCGGATAAATTCATGACTGCCTCCGAATGATCAATATTTTATAAACACTGTTATTCCGAAATATATAATATCATGAAGATAAAAATAAAACAATAAAAAACGCTTAAAACACTTGACCTTTTCCCGGTTCGCTGTTAAAATAAATCTCAGCAACTCGGGGCGGGGTTCAATTCCCCACCGGCGGTGTTACTGTGCCGGGCAACCGGCAGGTAATGATAGCCCGCGAGCCATAAAAATGGCTGATCCGGTGTAATTCCGGAGCCGACGGTATAGTCCGGATGAGAGAGGAGCGCAATGAAAGCGTTTGCCGTCCCGCATATTTTTGCGGGGCGTTATTTTATTTTTAGGGGAAGATGATATGAACAAAAACACGAGAAACAGTGCGCTGAAGCTGGCACAAATGGCAATGCTTGTTGCAATTTCAATTGTATCGCTTTATGTGATCCCGCTGTGGTCTGTTTTTCCGTCCGCGCCGTATTTGCAATATGATGTTGCGGATGTTCCGGTGTTGATTGGTACAATGCTTTTCGGGCCCGGAGCGGGTTTGGTTATTCTTTTTTTGGTCAGCATTATTCAGGGGCTGACAATCAGCGCTTCAGGCGGATGGGTGGGGATGGTCATGCATTTCTGCGCATCTGGTGCGCTGGTGGTTATTTCCGGATTTATTTTTGCAAAATGGAAAAATGTGTGGTCGCTTGTCCTCGGTTTAGTGCTGGGAGCCCTTGCGATGACAGCGGTAATGGTGCCGATGAACCTGTTTTTAACGGTTCGTTTTTATGGCGTTCCATACGATTCGGTAAAGGATTTGATTGTACCCGTAACAATACCTTTTAATTTGATTAAAGCCGGGCTGAATTCAACGATCACCGCGATTCTGTTTTTCCCGCTGAAGAGTATTTTAAACAGAATGCACCTGCATCAATAATAAATGCTTGACCGCTGTGATACAATCGTTTCGTATCGCTCACCTGCATGCAATTAAGCAGTATTTTGCTCCGTAAAAAGTGAACAGATTTTTAAATTTGATTTTATTCCTTGACATCTGCCGCAGGAGGCGGTAGAATATAACCGTAAATTAAATATTTCCTTATTAAGAGCGGCTGAGGGTACAGGCCCCGAGAAGCCCGGCAACCAGTAAAGCTTAACACTTTTACAAGGTGCCAAATCCTGCGGTATTAACCGAAAGATAAGGTGTTATAAACGCCCGCGGTTAGCTCCGTGAGCGTTATTTTTATTCTATATTTTAAAAGGAGCAAAACTATGGCAAGACATCTTTTTACATCCGAATCCGTAACCGAAGGGCATCCGGATAAAATTTGCGATCAGATTTCTGATGCGGTCCTTGACGCTATTATGGCGCAGGATAACACGGGAAGAGTAGCCTGCGAATGCACCTGCACCACCGGCATGGTGTTTGTTATGGGCGAAATTTCTACAAAATGTTATGTTGATATCCCGAAACTTGTCAGGAAAGTAATCTGCGATATCGGGTATGACAGCGCGGATAAAGGCTTCGACGGCAATACCTGCGCTATTATCACATCGATTGACGAGCAGTCGACTGATATTGCGTTGGGCGTGGACAAAGATGGCGCGGGGGACCAGGGTATGATGTTCGGCTTTGCCTGTGACGAAACGCCGGAACTTATGCCGTTGCCGATTTCGCTTGCGCACAGGCTTGTCCGCCGTTTGACGGAAGTAAGGAAAAACGGAACCCTGCCTTATCTGCTTGCCGACGGCAAGTCGCAGGTAACTGTGGAGTATGACAAAGACGATAAGCCTGTCAGAGTGGACGCGGTTGTTATTTCTTCGCAGCACAGCGCCGATGTTAATTTGGATACTATTCGTGAGGATATTATTGAAAAAGTTATCCGCCCGACTATTCCGGAAGCTTTAATGGATGAAAATACCATTATCTATATCAATCCCACCGGCCGTTTTGTAACCGGCGGCCCGCAGGGCGACAGCGGTTTAACGGGCCGCAAAATTATTGTTGATACTTACGGCGGCTACTCAAGGCATGGCGGCGGTGCTTTTTCCGGCAAGGACCCGACAAAGGTTGACCGTTCAGCGGCATACGCGGCCAGATATATCGCAAAGAATATCGTCGCCGCCGGACTTGCCAAAAAGTGCGAGGTTGAGCTTGCTTACGCTATCGGCGTTGCCTGCCCGGTTTCCGTTATGGCGGAAACATTCGGAACGGGAGTTATTTCGGACGATACACTGAGCAGTATTATTTCCGAACAGTTTGACCTCCGCCCCGCGGCGATTATCGAAACCCTTGATTTGCGCCGCCCGATTTACCAGCAGCTGGCCGTTTTAGGGCATGTCGGCAGAACCGATATCGATTTGCCGTGGGAAAAGACAGACAGAGTTGAGGACCTTCGCAAAGCAGCGGGTATTGACAACCTGTAACTTTTAATAAGGAAAATGATTGCGTTTATAACCGAGCCTGCCGAAACTGTTCTTTTGGCAGGCTCGGAACTTGACTTGAAACTGAACAGCCTATACGGTACAATATTTTCATTATAAACAGACGGGGTACGATATGCTTTCAAAAAAACTTGAAAAAATCCTGCCATTGGTGCAAAAGCCGGGGCGTTATAC
>CAYOAW010000014.1:20093-31599 GCA_964402095.1 uncultured Eubacteriales bacterium
GCAAAACGCGCCGGAAAAAGTTCAAAAAAGTCTTGTGAAAGATTTGAACGGCATGTTTGCGCCGGACAGTTTTGTCGTGCCGTTCCTTGAAATTGTGCATGACCGGGTGACGGTCGAGATATTCCGCGGCTGCATCCGCGGCTGCCGTTTTTGCCAAGCCGGTTTTTTATACAGGCCTGTCAGGGAGAAATCCGCGGATACCGTTAATTTACAATGCAAAGCGCTTTGCGAAAACACCGGATATGACGAGGTCTCTCTGTGCTCCCTGAGTACGAGCGATTATACGGAGATAAACCGTCTTTTAACCGGGCTTCTCGACTGGACAGTTGAGGATAAGGTCAACATTTCTTTGCCGTCGCTTCGTGCGGATAACTTTCCCGAGGAACTTATGGCAAAACTGGCAGAGGTGCGGCGCAGCGGGCTCACCTTTGCGCCCGAAGCCGGAACACAGCGGCTGAGAGATGCTATCAACAAGAATGTTACGGAAGAAGAAGTGCTTTCCACCGTCCGCAAGGCATATGAGGGCGGCTGGACAGCTGTTAAGCTCTATTTTATGACCGGTTTGCCGACAGAGACCATGGAGGATATCGATGCGATAGCGGAGCTGGCACAAAAAACGGTTGATGAATATTATAAAAATCCGGACAAGCCAAAGGGTAAAGGCGTTTCGGTTTCCGTAAGCGCCGCGAGTTTTGTGCCGAAGCCGTTTACGCCTTTTCAGTGGGAAGCTCAGGATACCGTTGAGCTGCTTGAGGAAAAGCAGGATTATTTGAAGAATGCCGTTAAAACGCGCAAGGTGAGCGTGGGCCGGCACAATGCGAAAACAAGCTTTCTGGAAGGCGTTTTTGCCCGCGGTGACAGACGGCTGTCAAAAGTGATCGAAACAGCCGTGCGCAAAGGCTGCCGCTTTGACGGGTGGGACGATCAATTCCGTTTTGACCTTTGGCAGGAGGCTTTTCGGGAATGCGGGCTTTCACCGGAATTTTACGCAAACAGAAAAAGGAGCTTTGATGAGATATTGCCTTGGGATCATATGGATTATCTGGTCAGCAAAGCGTTCCTGATTAATGAGAATAAAAAAGCGCATAAACCCGTAACCACTCCTAATTGCCGGGAGAAATGCTCAGGCTGCGGTGCCGGCGCTTTATGCGGAGGTGTTTGCGATGCGGCCGATTAGAGTCTGGTTCAGCAAAACAGGCAATGCGAAATATATTTCTCATCTTGACCTCAACCGTGCAATGACAAGGGCGGTGCGCAGGGCGCATATACCGTTATGGTATACCGAAGGCTTCAACCCGCACCCTTATATCACTTTTGCGCTGCCGCTTTCACTCGGGCAGGAGAGCGCGGCGGAGCCGATGGATATTCGTATAGAAAGCGATATGGAAAACATCGAGATTAAGAAACGCTTGTCAAGTGTTATGCCCGAAGGGATTGAAATAACCGGGGTCAGCGAGCCGGAAAGCGGCGCAAGCGAGATATGTTATGCAGAATATGAAATAATTTTGGAATTTGCCGATTCCGGAGAAGCGGCAAATTTTGCGATGCGGGCAGCGGAGCTGGTTTCCCGAAACGGGCTGGCTGCGCAGAAACCCGGCAAGCAGGGAAGGCAAAAAGTACTTAAACAGGTTGAGCTGAAAGATTATATTGCCGGTTTTAATGCCGTTAATAAAAATGAAAATGTTTTACTGACGGCAGTTCTTTCTGCCGGAAGTACTAAAAACCTTAATCCGGCGCTATTGCTGGAGACCCTGTATTCAGCAACGGCTGTTAGCGCCGGTGCCGAAAAAATCACGAGAAAACGGCTATTAAAAGCTGATTTTGAGCCTTTTCGATAAGCATTTTTTTCGGAAATTCAGAAAATGGCAAATATTTGAATAAAATACTTGAAACCTTTATAGTTTTGTGATATTATATCCGAGCATTTGTTTCCGTCGCCTTACAGACGGGGTTTAATGTACAATCATTAAAGCTGATGGTCCTCTGCGGCTGTGCTGTATGAACATCTGAAAAAACGGAGGAAAAAAATAAATGGACGCATTGAAGACTATCGCCCAAGGCCAGCTGAAAGCTGAAATTCCGCAAATCAGAATAGGCAATACTGTTAAAGTGCATGTTAAAATTCGTGAGGGTGAAAGGGAAAGAGTTCAGGCTTTTGAGGGTATTATCATTGCCCGCAACGGCAGCGGCGTTTCCGAAACATTCACTGTCCGCCGCGTAAGTTACGGCGTAGGCGTGGAAAGAGTATTTCCGCTTCACTCCCCGAATGTTGTCAAGGTTGAAAATGTCAGAGCCGGTAAAGTCCGCAGAGCGAAACTCTATTACCTGCGTGACAGAGTCGGCAAGGCTGCCAAGGTTAAGCAAAAACTCGGCTGATCCGGCCGCATTATCATTGAAAAATTGCTTTTTTAAAGAGAGCCAAAAGGGCAGACCGCGGTCTGCCCTTTTAGGTATTTAATGAAAAAAGAAAATATGCCCAACGTGAAAACAAAGAGGGTGAAAAATTGCGAAAAATCAGAGAATATTGGATTGAGTTCCTTCCGCAGAATCAAGCTGAAAAACCTGCGAAAAAGGGCTGGGTGTTTTTCTATGAATGGGTCGATTCGGTCATGGGGGCGATTGTTCTTATATTCCTGCTTTTTACCTTTTTGTTCAGGCCTGTCGGGGTTGACGGCACATCCATGGTGCCGACTTTGCATGACAAGGACTGGGTCGCAATTTCCGGATTTAACGCTGCTCCCAAAAGAGGGGATATTGTTGTTGTCACACAACCGAACGATGTCCATGAACCTTTGATTAAAAGGGTCATCGCACTGGGCGGCGAAACGGTTGATATCAACTTCGTTAAACATGAAATCAGAATAAACGGAAAGCTTATTGACGAGCCATATATCGCGGAACCGACAACAAGGTTTTTTGATGTGTCATTTCCCGTTACTGTACCGGACGGGTTTGTCTTTGTTATGGGTGACAACCGGAATAACTCGCTGGACAGCAGGTCAACAGCAGTGGGATTTATCGATGAGCGTTACATTCTCGGCAAGGCCGAATTCAGAATTTACCCCTTTAAAAATCTTAATCTCTACACTTAAGGAATGTAAAAATCTCTGCCATGGCATATGCTGAAAGGAGTAGACCCGATGGATATAAAAGACACCGGAAGTATTGAAAACAACGAAAGCAATCATGCGCGAATAAAGAAAACGATAGGCAAAATTGACCAGCTTGTTTATGACACCGCCTCGATTTTAACGACAGCGGTTGTTGCGATTATGCTTATATTTACTTTTATTGTGAGAATCGCGGGCGTTATCGGACCGTCTATGATCCCCACGCTGCAGGACGGTGACAAATTGGCTGTGTCCGCAGTGGACAGCAAACCGGCGGTGGGGGATATCATCATTATAACCCAGCCTAACTGGTTTAACGAACCGATCGTCAAACGAATCATAGCACTTGAAGGGCAGAAAGTTGAAATAGATTTTACAAAAGGGCTTGTTTATGTGGACGGCAAACTTAAAAATGAACCGTATATTCAAGGCTCCACAACGGATCAGGAAGACTTTCAGTCACCGCAGACAGTACCGAAAGGCTGTGTTTTTGTCATGGGGGATAATCGAAACCATTCAACGGACAGCCGCTCAAATCTTATCGGTTTTATCGATGAGAATTATATTCTCGGTAAAGTTATCGGAAGAATATCGGGTGCGGGCGGCTGGTGGGTCAGGTGATCATACAGCCGGAAATTTTACGAAAAAAACGTCATATAAAAATAACGGTGGATAATAGATGAGCGATTTTCAAAAGCAGAATGTACAGTGGTTTCCCGGCCATATGGCAAAAACCAGGAGGCTCATCAAAGAGAGCCTCCCGCTTGTTGATGCTGTTGCCGAAATACTGGATGCCAGAATACCCGAAAGCAGCCGAAATCCGGAGCTTTTCAAACTTATCGGCGATAAACCATTGATAATACTTCTCAATAAATGTGATTTGGCGGATGAAAAAGCGACCCGCCGCTGGATTGAATATTTCGCGCGGCAAGGTGCCCGTGCTATTGCTGTTGATTGCAGAAGCGGCAAAGGCCTCAATAATTTCCGCCCGCTTGTCAGCGGGCTTTTAAAAGATAAAATCGCATCAAATATTGAAAAGGGAATGCCGGGTAAGGCTGTCAGGGTTATGGTTGTCGGAATTCCGAACACCGGCAAATCCTCTTTCATCAACCGTATGGCCGGTAAAATCAAAGCGAAAGTTGCCGACAAACCCGGCGTAACGCGCCATAACCAGTGGTTTGATATCGGCAGCGGTATTCAGCTTTTGGATACGCCGGGTGTCCTTTGGCCAAAGTTTGAAGACCAGTCTGTAGGCAATAAACTTGCCTTCACAGGTTCCGTTAAAGACGAAATTATGGATATTGAGGTTATCGCGCAGCGCCTGCTTGGCCTTTTAAAAGCCGCATACCCCGATAAACTGGCCGGGCGGTACGGGCTTGATCATTTGGAAGACTGCGGGGACAGCGAACTTTTGGAGATGCTTGCAAAAAAACGGGGAATGTTCTTAAGCGGCGGTGTTGCCGATACCGAAAGGGCTGCCGTAATGCTGCTTGACGAATTCAGAGGCGGAAAGCTCGGAAGGATAACGCTGGAGCAGGTGATATAATGGACTGGCATTTTTATGAGAAGGAGACACGCGCGCAGGGCTACAATGTTGTTTGCGGTGTCGATGAAGCCGGCAGGGGACCGCTTGCCGGGCCTGTATTTGCCGCAGCGGTGATTTTACCCGATGAGTGTGAAATCGAGGGGATTAACGATTCAAAGAAGCTGTCCGAAAAGAAAAGGGATGCTCTTTATGATGTCATCATAGAAAAATCCGTTTCTTTTTGCATCGCATCCGCGTCCGAGACGGAAATAGATGAAATGAATATTTTGCAGGCGACTTTTTCGGCGATGAAACGGGCGGTTGAAGGCTTGAATATCCGCCCTGAAATCGCTCTTGTTGACGGCAACCAGGTTCCGCCTCTCCTGCTGCCTGTAAGGACTATTGTTCACGGCGACGCGGTCAGCGCTTCTATTGCGGCGGCATCGATTCTGGCGAAGGTTGGCAGGGACAGATTTATGGCTGAGATAGACAGGCTTTATCCGCAATATCTTTTTTCGAAACATAAGGGATACGGGACAAAGCTTCACTATGAAATGCTTGCGAAGTACGGCGCTTCTGCGGTGCACAGAAAGAGCTTTTTAAAAAATATGGACAGAGCGAAATAAACATGATAAACAGGAAAATTTTGGCAGGCATACGCCTGCCAAAAAAATAAACGCCTGTTGCCGTAACGGAGGCAGTGGTATGGATGTAAACCATTCGGGTCTTTGGGGAGAAACTTACGCAGCAAGATACCTTCGCGACAACGGCTGTAAAATCATTGCGGCGAATGTCAGCAACCGTTTCGGTGAGGTGGACATCATTGCTGCCGATGACGAATATATATCATTTATTGAAGTTAAGACAAGGGGCGAAAATGCGATAGCGTGCCCTGCCGAATCGGTCGACTTTCAAAAGCAAAAAAAAATCTGCGCGGTTGCCGCCGCTTTTTTGCAAAGGCATAACTATGATTTGCAGCCGCGCTTTGATGTGATTGAGGTCTATCTTGACAAAGACAGCAAGCTTATTAACATCAATCATATAAAAAATGCTTTTGACAGTTATATTTAAAAGCAATTTTATGTTTTTTGTAAATCAGCCTGACGCAAGGCAACAATTACAGTGTAAAGCTGTTCGGCTTTACAATTAAGCGGTATTTGCAAAGCCTTTTATTTGGCTGAGGTCTATATATAAGCATTGAGCCTATATCTTCGCAATGTGTTAAAATGTTTCATATATGCACTGTGTTTTACAAATAATATAATTTGTTGTATAATATCCGCAAAGCATGCGGTATCCGCTATAAGTCAAAGGAGTCAAGAATATGTTTTACACCAGTACGAGAGACAGCAATGTTCATGTCACTTCTGCCGAGGTGATAACAAGAGGAATTTCCGCGGAAGGGGGGCTTTTTGTCCCCGAGGATATTCCCCGGTTATCAATGGATGATTTTCAAAAGCTTTCAAAGGCTGATTACATCGAAAGAGCAAAGGCTGTGCTTCCGTTATACCTGACCGATTTTACGCCGGGGGAAATTGACGAGTGTGTCAACGGCGCCTATTCGGGCGGCAAATTCAGTGACCCGAAAATTGCGCCGCTTGTCGAACTGTATAAAGGGGTCGAGGTCTTGGAACTTTGGAAAGGCCCAACCTGCGCTTTTAAAGATATGGCGCTTCAGCTTTTGCCGCAGCTTTTGACAACATCCGCCAATAAGACAGTGCCGGGTAAGAAAATAGTGATTCTTGTTGCGACTTCCGGCGATACGGGCAAAGCGGCTCTTGAAGGCTTTAAAAATGTTGAAGGCACAAGAATTCTTGTTTTTTATCCGAATGAAGGCGTAAGCCCGATGCAAAAACTGCAGATGACGACACAAGAGGGCGGCAATGTCAGTGTATGCGCGATTGAGGGCAATTTTGATGACGCTCAAAACGGTGTAAAAGCTATTTTTTCGGATAAAACCGTGGCATCGCGCCTGAACGGCGAAAACATGATGTTTTCTTCCGCAAACTCTATCAATTGGGGCAGGCTTGTGCCGCAGATCATATATTATATTTCCGCCTATTGCGATCTTTTGGCCAAAGGCTCGATTAAACCGGGCGATAAAATCAATATTGTTGTGCCCACGGGCAACTTCGGCAACATTCTCGCCGCTTATTATGCAATGGAAATGGGTATGCCGGTGAATAAATTGATTTGCGCCTCCAATGCCAATAATGTTTTAACCGATTTTTTGGAATCCGGCACATATAACCGCAACCGCAGCTTTTTTACAACTGCTTCGCCCTCTATGGATATTCTGATTTCAAGCAATCTGGAGCGTCTGCTGTTTTTATTGAGCGGAAAAGATGCCGGATATATAAAGAAACTGATGGCTGACCTGTCGAAGACGGGGATATACGAAGTTAAAACCGAAATGCTGGCAAAAATCAAAGATATTTTTGCGGCCGGCTGTTGCGACGATATGGAAACGAAAAAAACAATTGCGGAAACCTTTTCCGAAAGAAATTATCTGTGCGATACCCACACCGCCGTCGGTGTCAATGTTTATGAAAGATACCGCGCAAAGACAAATGACTTTACGCCCACAGTGATTGCTTCAACCGCATCTCCGTTTAAATTTTGCGCAAGCGTTATTTCCGCAATAAAACCATCGGACAAACAGGAAAACGATGAATTTGCCCTGCTGCGCGAACTTGAGAACTTAACCGGTGAAACTTGCCCGCCCCAGCTTGCGGGGCTAAAGGACAAGCCCGTCAGATTCAGCGGCTTATGCGGCAGAACCGGCATGGAAAGCGTTGTCCTGGATATGCTTAACCTTTAATATTCCCGACAAACCGAAAGGAGCGGCCATGTCGCTTTTTGCTATTGCGGATACCCACTTGTCATTCGGCGCTGACAAGCCGATGGAAATATTTCCCGGCTGGACGGATTTTGAAAAGAGGCTTGAAAAAAACTGGCGCGCAGTGGTCGGTGAAGAGGATACAGTCGTAATTGCGGGCGATATTTCATGGGCAATGCTTTTGCGGGAAGCCGTATGTGATTTTAAATTTTTGAATGAACTGCCCGGTCACAAAATTATCGCGAAAGGCAACCATGATTATTGGTGGACAAGCAAAAGCAAAATGGACGCTTTCTTTGCCGATAATTCTTTTAACAGCATCCGCATTCTTCACAACAACGCTTATAAGGCAGGTCCCGTGGCGGTTTGCGGCACAAGGGGCTGGCTGATTGACGGCGAAAGCGCCGAAGACAGAAAAGTTTTGCTGCGCGAGGCCGGAAGGCTGAAAACCTCAATCCTGGCTGCAAAAAAATTGGATGCCGAACCGGTTGTTTTTTTGCATTATCCGCCCTTAAACGGTTCAGAGGTTTGCGAAGAGATATTTGAGGTTTTGATAAGCGAAGGGATAAAACGCTGTTTTTACGGGCATTTGCACGCCCAGGCAATGAAAAATGCTGTTAACTGCGAATGCGAGGGAATTAAATTCAGCCTGATATCAAGCGATTTTCTCGAATTTTGTCCAAAACTCGTGGAAAAATATGATTCATCCGTAAATTGTTAATAAATATTGAAGATTATAAAAATATGTGGATATTTCAGATATTATCTGATATAATACTTCGGTTAATCGCTAATACTATAATGAAGCGTTCTTTAGGAGGAAAAATTAATGAGTTTAAAATCAGCCGAAAAGGTCGAGGCAAATGTCCGGGAGCTTGAAATTGCTATCAGTGCGGAAGATTTCAAAGCCGCCGTACTGAAGGTTTTCAACAAGAAAAAGGGGAGTCTGACTCTTCCCGGTTTCCGCAAAGGCAAAGCCCCCCTGCATTTGATTGAAAGAACTTTAGGAAAAGATTATTTTTATCAGGACGCCCTTGAAATGCTTTTCCCCGATGTTGTCGAAGAAGCATACAAAGAAGGCGGTATATTTGCAGTAGACAGCCCGTTTGATGTGGATGTTAAAGAAATCGGAGAAGACGGGGTTACATTTACTTTAAAAGTTACCATTAAGCCGGAAGTAGAAGTCACTCAATACAAAGGCCTCCAAGGCGAAAAGGCCGAAGCCGAAGTTACACCGGATGAAGTTGACCGTGAACTTGACAGAATGAGGGAGAGAAATTCAAGAACATCTGTTATTGAAGACAGGGCAGCTCAAAACGGGGATATAACGGTTATTGATTTTGAAGGCTTTATTGACGGTGTGGCTTTTGAAGGCGGAAAAGGCGAAAATCATTCTCTTACGCTGGGATCGGGCAGTTTTATTCCGGGTTTTGAAGAACAAATTATCGGCCACAGCACGGGCGATGAATTTGATGTTGCCGTTACTTTCCCGCAGGAGTATAACGCCACAGAGCTTGCCGGCAAAGAAGCTGTGTTCAAAGTAAAGATTCATGAGATCAAGGTTAAGGAACTGCCGGAACTTGATGACGATTTTGCAAAGGACGCAAGCGAATACGAAACAATGGCTGAACTGAAGAAAAGCGTTGAGGATGATATCCTCGAACACAAAAAAGAAGACACTGAAAAAATATTTGAAGAACAAGTCCTTATGGCCTTGACCGATAATGTCAAAGCGGAGATTCCTGATGTTATGACTGCCAAAAAAGCAAAGCAGCTGACGGACAATTTTGTTCAGAGAATCAGCCAGCAGGGCGCCGATTTGGAAACATATCTTATGTATACAGGCCTTGACAAGGAGACTTTCGACGCGCAGATGACGGAACAGGCTAAGAAACAGGTCACATTGCAGCTGGGCCTTGAAAAAATCGCCGAACTGGAGGACTTGACGGCGTCGGAGGACGATATCAATGCCGAGTATCAAAAACTGGCAGAAATGTACGGCGTTGATGTCGAAAGGCTGAAGGGCGTATTCCCGGAGGAAAACATAAAAGCCGATATCGTAAGCGATAAAGCCGTTAAACTTGTTGTTGAGCATGCGAAGGCCGTTAAACCGGCAAAGAAAACTGAAGAAGAATCAGCCGAAGATGCTGCGAAACCCGAAGAAAAAGAAAAGAAACCCGCCGCTAAAAAGAAAGCAGCAAAGAAAAGCGAAGAATAAACATTTAACCGGATAAATTCAATCATATTAAAATTAGGAGGGTATATTATGTCTTTAGTACCATATGTAATTGAACAAACAAACAGAGGCGAGCGTTCTTACGACATTTTCTCCCGTCTGCTGAACGACCGTATTATTATGCTTTCCGAAGAGGTCAACGATGTTACGGCAAGTTTAGTGGTTGCACAGATGCTTTTCCTTGAAGGGCAGGATCCGGAAAAGGATATCAGCCTTTATATCAACAGCCCCGGCGGGTCGGTGACTGCCGGTATGGCGATTTATGACACAATGCAGTATATTAAATGCGATGTTTCGACCATCTGCATGGGATTAGCCGCTTCGATGGGAGCTTTCTTGCTTTCGTCCGGCGCCAAGGGCAAGCGATTCGCTTTGGCAAACAGCGAAATTCTTATCCATCAGCCGCTTGGCGGCGCGCAAGGCCAGGCGACCGAAATTAAAATCGCTGCCGACCATATTTTAAAGACCAGATCGAAACTTAATAAAATTCTGTCGGAAAATACCGGCAAGCCGATCGAGATTATCGAAAGGGATACTGAGCGGGACTACTTTATGAGCGCGGAAGAAGCGCTTGATTACGGCTTGGTAGATAAAATTCTCACGAAAAGATAAGGGGAGACATCATGCCAAAAGATGACGATAGGAGAGACAAACAAGTTGTATGCTCCTTTTGCCATAAGAAACAGGAACAAGTTGAGAAACTGATAGCCGGGCAGGGAGTATATATTTGCAATGAGTGCGTTGAGCTGTGCCAGGCAATTATTGAAGAAGATAAACCGAAACACCGCAAGGCCGTCATCAATGACGACCTGAACAAAGATCTTCCGAAACCCAAAGATTTAAAGGCTCAGCTTGATGAATACGTTGTCGGCCAGGACGCGGCGAAAATCGCGTTGAGCGTCGCTGTGTATAATCACTATAAACGGATTTATATGGGCAAATCCTCCGAGGTCGAAATTCAAAAGAGCAATATACTTCTTTTGGGACCGACCGGTGTCGGCAAGACAATGCTTGCACAGACACTGGCAAAAATTTTAGATGTGCCGTTCGCGATTGCCGATGCGACCACACTGACCGAAGCCGGTTATGTTGGCGAAGATGTCGAAAATATTCTGCTTCGTTTGATTCAGGCAGCCGATTACGATATTGAAAAAGCGGAACGCGGCATCATTTATATTGATGAAATCGACAAGATTGCCCGTAAATCCGAAAATCCTTCGATTACAAGGGATGTCAGCGGCGAAGGTGTTCAGCAGGCGCTGCTGAAAATTCTCGAAGGTACGGTTTCAAATGTTCCGCCGCAAGGCGGACGCAAGCACCCGCAGCAGGAGTTTATTCAGGTGGACACCTCCAATATTCTTTTTATCTGCGGCGGAGCTTTTGACGGTATTGAGAAAATTGTGGAAAAACGCGTCGGCGGTTCTGCTTTGGGCTTCGGCGCGGATATAAAAAGCAAAATGGACATCGAAAGGGTTAATATGCTCGCCGGAGTGATCCACCAGGATTTGGTTAAATTCGGTCTTATTCCGGAACTTGTCGGCAGGCTGCCGGTCATCACCGCGCTCAGGGAGCTTGATGTCGAAGCTCTTGTGCGTATCTTGTCGGAACCTAAAAATGCCATTCTCAAGCAGTATCAGATGCTTTTCGGCATGGATGATGTCGAACTGGAATTTGAGCAGAAAGCGCTTGAGGCAGTCGCTGTCAAAACGCTTGAGAAAAAAACCGGCGCGAGAGGGCTTCGCTCCATTATGGAGCAGGTGCTGATGCCGATTATGTACGAGATTCCCTCTGACCAG
>CAYOAW010000015.1:0-13078 GCA_964402095.1 uncultured Eubacteriales bacterium
TTTACAGTCTTTGGCAGCTCACTGACGAATTCAATTACACGCGGATATTTATACGGAGCTGTTGCCTTTTTAACAAATTCCTGCAATTCTTTTTTTAATGCTTCCGAAGGCGTATAATTGCTTTTTAGCACGATTGTGGCTTTTACAAGATTGCCTCTAAGTTCATCCGGAACACCGGTTACTGCGCATTCCAATACAGCCGGATGCTCCACCAACACACTTTCAATTTCAAACGGCCCTATTCTGTAGCCTGACGATTTTATAACATCATCTGTGCGGCCGACATACCAAAAATAACCGTCTTCATCCATCCACGCCGTATCGCCCGTGTGGTATATATCATCGTGCCATGCTTCATTCGTACGTTTTTCATCGCGGTAATAGCACACGAAAAGTCCTTCCGGATTTCTTTTATCGGTGCGAATAACCACTTCACCGGTAACACCCGGGGAGACTGATTTGCCGTCTTCATCAACAATGTCAATGTCATAATGCGGCACAGGCTTGCCCATTGAACCCGGCTTCGGCTTGGACCCGATGATATTTGCTATCATAACGGTTGTTTCGGTTTGGCCAAACCCTTCCATAAGTTTTACGCCGGTATATTCATACCATTTATTGAAAACATCGGGGCTGAGCGCCTCACCTGCTATGGTGCAGTATTTTAAAGAACTTAAATCATAGGATGCCACATCTTCCTGCATCAAGAATCGGAACATAGTCGGCGGGCAGCAAAGCGAAGTAATTTTATACTTTTCGAGCAAGCCGAGAATTTCAGCCGGTACAAATTTATCCATATCATAGGTAAAAACACATGCTTCCATCATCATTTGGCCGTACAATTTACCCCAAACCGCCTTGCCCCAACCGGTGTCAGCTATTGTACAGTGCAAGCTTTCCGGTCCGACATTTTGCCAATATTTGGCGGTCGCCATATGTCCGATTGCATAAGTATAATTATGCAGCGCCATTTTCGGATTACCTGTTGTGCCGGAAGAAAAATATAAAATCATCGGTTCATCAACTTTGGTCGGGATACGATTAAATTCGGAAGCAGCAGCTTCCATTTCAGGCATAAACTCGTCCCATCCGTCTCTTTTTCCGTTCACCATGATTTTTATTTTTACATCAGGGCATTCCGGCAACGCCTCATCGATATGCGCAGCGACATCACCTTCCCCGGTACAAATCACTGCCTTCGTTCCGGACGCATTTGCCCTGTAAACGACATCATGAGCTGTGAGCAAAAACGTAGCCGGTATAATAACGGCGCCCAGTTTGTGCAAAGCTAAAATGACGAACCAAAACTGGTAATGGCGTTTTAAAATCACCATGACCATATCGCCTTTATTAACGCCTTTTTGTCGAAGCATATTAGCCGTTTTGTCGCTGTAATATTTTAAATCGCCATAAGTAAAGATATGCTCTTCGCCCTTTGGATTGCACCAAACCATCGCCTTGCGATCCGGTTCAGCCTTTGCGATTTCATCCACAACATCATAAGCGAAGTTGAAATTATCAGGATATTTGAACTTATAGTCCTTCAATTTACCATCACTGTCAAAATATTCATCAACATAATTTAAATTTAAATTCAGCATATTACACCTCGTTCATTCAGGTTTCTTCAGTATGATTGCCAGGAAAACACATTCGGCGCCGTTAGTGGCTATCATACCATGGCCATGGGAAGAATCATAAAGAACGCTGTCACCTGTATTGAGAATTTCCGTATGATCTTCCAGCCTGATTTTCAGACTGCCTTTGATAATGTAGTCGAATTCCTGCCCTTCATGATTTGAAAGCGCTATGGGTTTATCCTGCTCATCCTGAGAAAAAGGAGCAGTTACAAGAAACGGTTCGCAAAGCTTATCCTTAAAACGGTAACCGAGGTGTGAATAATTAAAGCCGGAGCGCCGTTTCATAGGCAGCCCTTCGCCGCCCCTGACAATCGAATAAAAAGAGAGATGCGGGTTGTCCCCTGTCAATAATTCAACCATATCGACACCGAATTTCTCAGCACATTTAAAAATAAATGTAAACGAAAAATCGGTCTTGCCCGATTCCGCAAGTTCATATTCTTCTTGTGTACATCCGACAGTCTCCGCCATTTCCTGCACGGAATACTCACAGATTTCCCTGAGTGTACGAATTCTTTGTGCAATCTCGGTTATGATTTCCATATGGCACCTCCGATTTATTTTTTATTGAATAAATTCCCTCCGCAGGAGTCAATGCCGACGATCAGAGGGAAATCATTGAATACAAGCCTTTTAATACTCTCACAGCCTAAATCTTTAAAAGCAATCTCATCGCAGGCAACTATGCTTTTTGCCGCAAGCGCGCCGGCTCCTCCGATTGCGCAGAAATAAACTGCACCGTTTTTTACAATTGACCCGCATACTTCTTCACTGCGTTCACCTTTGCCAACCATAGCAATAAGACCCCTGTCCAAAAGAGCAGGGGTAAACTTGTCCATTCTTCCCGATGTGGTCGGGCCGCAACTGCCGATTGCCATGCCTTCCGGAGCCGGAGTCGGCCCGGTATAATAAATACATGCGCCATCCAAACAAAACGGCAGCGTCTCATTTTTTTCTATCAATTGGCAAAGCCTCTTATGCGCCGCATCCCTTGCTGTAAAAACCTCACCCGAAAGGAGCACCCGGTCACCAGCCCTTAATTCTTTTGCCCGAAACTTTAATTCTGATGTATTCATTTTAACCGTGTTCATTAATTTTCCCCGTCCGAGTTTTGTTTGCCGGAATCCACTGTATCAGTATATTCGTCCGGTTCCGGTGTTGAAGGCGAATATCCTGTACTTTCGCTGTAATAAGCTGATTCCTCTTCATTGCTGTCTTGTTTTTTTACAAAAGAAGATTTTTCCGTCGTGTTGCCGGCAATATTAACATCGCTTTTGCCGGAATTAAAAAATTCAGAGAAAGTTTCCTGGCTTGCATCCTCTTTTTCATCTGTTTCGTTTTCAATGCCAAGCCTTTTTTCCAAAGATGAGAGTGTTTCCGATAAATCTTTGATTTTTTCAGAAATTGTGGATATATCTTTTGAAAACACACTTGCGGTCTGAGAAATATCCAAACCGAGACGGCACACATCTTCGTTTGCGGACACTATGTTCTGCCTTGCGTTTTCAGTTACATTATTCGCTGTCTGTTTAGCCTTTTGAGTTATTTTATCCGAATAAAGCGCAGCATTCAATAAAAGCGAGCCTATCTGTGTTTCAACACTTTTCATCCTGCCGCAGTCTTCCTGCATGCTTTCAAACTTATTATTCAGTTCTTTTTTCTGTTCTTCCAAAGCATAGATCTTTTCACAATATTCATCATTCAGTTTTGTTAAGGCAGAAAAACGTTTTTTTTCTGCTTCAAGCTGCAATTCCAGTTCTTTAACTTGCAGCAGTGCCTGCTCCGTTTCATATTGCTTATGCTTCATTTCTTCAATTTGGGCCAGATGTTCTGACTGGATTTTTTCAATATATTTCAGGACTTCTTCCTTATTAAACCCGCCGAACATAACGCTTTTAATCAGAATATCCTCATTCATTTCAAGCGCTCCTCTCTCTATTAAAAATCAGCAATAAAGCCGAACGGATTATTTCATTGCAACAGCATTTTTGGCTTTTTCGGTGATGGTTGCGGCGTCCAAGCCATAAATGTGCAGCATTTCAACTGCGGGTCCCGATCTTCCGAAAACATCTTCAACACCGACACGCAAAACGGGAACCGGAACACTTTCGCATATCACTTCAGCAACAGCTCCGCCCAGGCCGCCGATAACCGAATGCTCCTCGGCTGTGACGATGGCGCCGGTTTCTTTTGCGGCTTGAATAACAGCTTCTCTGTCAATCGGCTTAATTGTATGAATATTCAAAACAGCGGCGGAAATACCGATTTCGGAAAGATTGTCTCTCGCGATAAGCGCTTCGTTTACCATAAGACCTGTCGCGATGATTGTGACATCAGTGCCCTCACGCAGTTTTACTGCTTTACCGATCTCAAATTTATAATTTTCATCATAGATTCGCGGAAGCGCAAGCCTGCCAAATCTCAGATAAACAGGACCGTCATGTTCGGCGGCTGCAAATACGGCGGCGCGTGACTCAATATCATCAGCCGGGTTGATAATAACCATCCCCGGAATGGTGCGCATAAGGGCTATATCTTCGCAGCATTGATGGCTCGCACCGTCTTCCCCGACAGAAATACCTGCATGCGTAGCGCCGATTTTTACATTGAGATGAGGGTAGCCTAACGAATTGCGGACTTGCTCAAAGGCACGCCCGGCGGCAAACATCGCAAACGAACTTGCAAAAACAATATAACCCTCCGTTGAAAGACCTGCCGCGATACAAATCATATTTGCTTCGGCAATACCGGTGTCAAAAAATCTTTCCGGGAAAGCTTTTTTAAACATACCGGTTTTTGTCGCAGCGGCAAGATCAGCATCAAGAACAAGCACTTTTTCATTTACACTGCCTAATTCTACAAGCGCTTTTCCGTAAGCGTCTCTGGTAGCGGTTTTAATGATATCAGCCATTTTTATGCCTCCAATTCTGCAAGCTCTGCGTACAATTCGCGCATTGCAAGCTCATATTGCTCGGTATTCGGTGCGGCTCCGTGCCAAGTATAATCATTTTCCATAAAGGAAACGCCTTTGCCTTTAATACTTTTTGCGATGATAGCAGTAGGTTTCCCTTTAAATTCTGCGGCAGCCTGAAATGCTGCGTCTATTTCATCAAAACTGTGCGCAACAATTTCTATAACATTCCAGCCGAATGCTTTAAATTTCTCCGGGATAGGATATGGAGAATTCACATCCGCTATTGATCCGTCAATTTGTAAATTGTTGTTGTCAACAACAGCGACAAGATTATCAAGGCCTTTTGCGCTCGCATACATGGCAGCTTCCCAAATCTGCCCTTCTTCGATTTCGCCGTCACCCAATATCGCGTATGTTCTGAATGCCTTGCCGCCTATTTTGGCACCAAGAGCCATGCCGGCAGCAACAGAAAGGCCCTGGCCCAAAGAACCGCTGCTCATATCAACACCGGGTGTCATTTTCATACTGGGATGCCCTTGAAGAATAGAATCGCTTTTTCTCAAAGTCTTCAGCGTTTCAACAGGGAAATACCCCTTTTGCGCCAAAACAGAATACAAAGCCGGTGCCACATGACCTTTTGAAAGTACCAAGCGGTCACGTTCTTCCCATTTCGGATTTTTCGGATCCACATTCATGCGGTGAAAATAAAGATAAGTAAGAACATCGGCGATAGACAGCGATCCACCCGGATGCCCGGATTTTGCATTGTATACGCCCTCAATAATCCCCATACGCACATTGCATGCTTTGATTTTTAACTGTTTTTTAACGATAGCGTCCAAAACAGCCACCTCCAAAATTTATTAATAAAATAATTTTATCATGCATAGTTTTTTTCAATATATTCCAGGAAATCCCCCACCGCCCCTTTGTTGCAATGGCAAGCATGGTATTTTGCAATCTCATGAACCTCTTTTGGCGCCTGGCCGCAAGCGGCCGGTAGAAAAACCGAAAGAAGCATATCAAAATCATTAAAATAATCGCCGATAGCCGCTGTATGATCATATTCCACGCCAAGAATATTTGCGAGCTTTTTTACAGCTGTTCCTTTGTTTGTGTCTTTTGCAAGGATCTCATAAGTTGCAATAGAAGATGACATGCAGCTGACATCACCGCTGTTGTTCAAACTGTCCGTATACGCTTTCACACGGTTTATCAGAGGGGGAAGCCCAAAAAGGACGACCTTGCCCCAATCGTAAGTTAACGCTTCCTCAATCCTTTTAATTCTTTTATGAGGCAAATTATCCGCACGGACCAACGCGGTACCGTAAACATAGGCATTCAGAAGTAAAATATTGTCCGGGGTGCAAATTTCGACCTCCGTCATAGGAAATTTCCTGACAATTTTTCGAACGATTTCCTTCCCCTTGCTGCTGATAGCGCTAAAGCTTATCATTTCATTCATTTGAAAATCATACAAGCCCGCACCGTTAAGGACAATTGCGGGTGTGTTTTGAATGGGTAACTTAAGAAAATGCTTTTCAAGAGAGGCAACATTTCTGCCCGATGCCAATGTAAAATGGCCTCCGAGATCAAGAACAAAATGGCGGATCGCATCAAGATTTCTGCCCGGAAGTTTGCGCAGTTTAGTATTAAGGGTTCCGTCAATATCCGATGCCACAAGCCATCCGGAGAATTTTTTATTTTCGGTTTGTGCCATCAGTTACGTATCCTCCTTAAAAAATCTTCGAAATAATCCGGCAGTTCAGCCTCTATTTCAATATACCTGCCGTCGCGGGGATGTGAAAAACCGATTAAAGCGGCATGCAGGCACTGGCCGTTTAATAGTTTAACACCGTTTTTCGGTCCGTAAACCAAGTCCCCCGCAACCGGATGGCCAATATTGGCCATATGCACTCTGATTTGATGAGTCCTGCCTGTTTCTAAACGGAGTTTAATATAAGAAAAGCATTCATACTCCTCTAAAACCGTATAATGAGTCACCGCATTTTTTGAATTTTTATCAGTTACGCACATCTTTTTTCTGTCACGAGTGCTTCTGCCAATCGGAGCGTCAACCGTACCCTCTTTGGCACTCAGGCGGCCATGAACCACAGCCCTGTATTCACGGGATATGGTATGCGCTTTAAGCTGCGCTGCAAGTGAATTATGCGCAAAATCATTTTTTGCAACAAGCAATAATCCGCTTGTATCCTTATCTATCCGGTGTACTATACCCGGCCGGATCACACCGTTTATACCGGAAAGGCTGTTTGAGCAATGATTCATCAGCGCATTGACAAGAGTGCCGTCCAAATTGCCGGCCGCAGGATGAACCACCATACCTCTCGGCTTATTTACAACAAGCAGATCATTGTCCTCATACCTTATATCAAGCGGAATCTCCTGTGCGACAACATATAACTTCTGAGGCTCCGGCGCCGTCATTTCGACCAAACTGCCTAAGGCTGCGTGGTAACTTTTATCCACGGTTTTGCCGTTTACTCTCACTCCGCAGTTCTCAATAATCTTCTGTATATGAGTACGGGTGAATTGCGGATAGGCTGATGAAATAATCTTATCAATTCTTTGATTGGCAAAACTTTCGCTGACAATAAAGCTAATGCTTTCCATTTTTTGCCTTTCTGCTGTCTTTAACCATATCATAAATCAAATAGCCCATCATTGAAAACGCGCCGACTGTAACAAGGCAGTCGGCAAAATTAAAAATCGCAAAATCCACAAATAAAGGTTCAAGATAATCAACGACAAAGCCTCTGAAAATACGGTCAATTAAATTACCTATGCCTCCGGAAACAATCAGCACCAGACATGCATACATAAAGCCGGGCTTGATTTTTTTGGAAAGTATCAGAAAAAGCGAAACCAGCACTATGATTGATGTAAATATGATTAGAATAATCGTTTTGCTCTCCAACGAGCCGAAAATGGCGCCTGTGTTTTCAACATACCTCAGCCGAAAGAACCCGCTGATAAGCACTTTCGAACCAACAGGCTTTAAATGCTTTAGTACGGCAACCTTGATAAGCTGGTCAACACAAGTCAACAACCCAATTATCATGAGAGTTACCGCTTGTATCATTTGAACACCCCGGTGATTTTTATTTTCTGAAAAATCCTTTGAATCCAGTTTGCCGCTCCTTATCGCCATCATCATCGTCATCATCGTCGTCTTTATCTATTTCGAATGTATCGACAGCGATGGTATCTTCATCGGGATCACCGGATATTCCCGCCGGTTCAATTTCATCGTCATCTTCAAGATTCTCAAGAAAAACCCTGAAACCGCCGAGATCATCAAAATCGGATGTTTCTTTTACCGGTTCCGGTTCATTAAAATCATCTTCAGGCGCACTGATATCCTCTTCAGGCTCCTTGGATTCTTCAATATCATCGGCTGGTGAAGAATATACCTCGTCTTCGGCAAAAGCTGCATCTTCCTTTTCTGCCAGATCGGTTTCGGGTTCCATATCCGAAAGTTCCTGCTGCTGAGCCATTGCCTTTTGTCTTAATGTAAACAAACCGGAAACTTCACCGATATCCTCATCTTCACCGGATACGGGTTCCGAAAAATTCTGCTCAGCTTCGGGAAGTGTATGAGATCCGTTTTCGGCTTCATAATTGTTAAATGCAGCAAATGATTCCGCCTGAAGATCCTCCCTGCTATCTTCGATAATATTTTCCGTCTCGCCGGGAGCAATCTCTTCCGAATCATCGGCAATTTCATGAATATCATTTTCAACAACAGGGCTTTCTGCCTGTTCTGTGCTTTCGTTATGATGAACAGTGGCATATACCGCTCCGGGTATAGCGTCAATAAACTCCATATGCTGACGGTATTTTTCCAATAATTCGCCTTTAAATGAGGCAGATTCTTTCTTCAGGAGTTCAAGTGAAAGCTCTTCCGCTTTCAGCTCTTCTTTTGTCCTCTCAAGCTGCTCCAGCGCTTCTTTTTTTGCCGACTCTAATATTTCAGCAACTTGCCTGTCAGCGTCGCTGATAATCCGCTGTGCTTCTCTTTCCGCGTCGTTAATCTTTTCAGCTGATTTCTTATTGGCTTCTTCAACAATAAGCTGCTCCCGGGCTTTTGCATGGCTTTCCGCATAATCAAGTTTTTCGCCTGCTTCTTTTAACTGCGCTTCTGCCGTTTCCTTGGCATCATGCAGCATTTTATCCGCCGTTCGCTGAGCAGTAAGCAATGTGGCTTTAATATTATCTTCATCATTTCGATAAGCTTCAACTCTGTTAGCCAGCAAACTGATTTTCTTGATAAAATCAGCATTTTCCTTGAAGACCTGTTCATATGAATTGACAACTTCTTCAAAAAAGATGTCGACATCATCTGATTTGTATGTACCCCGTACAGCGGATGCGAATCTATGCGCTTTAATTTGAGCAGGTGTCAGCATAATCGATCCTCCTAAAATTTATTGAAATGTGTGCTGAATCCGGAATTGTCCATTTCATCAAGCAGTTCGCCCGTTACGGGAACATTGTAAGGAGTAATAACATAAGCTTTGCCGGCAACCCTCTTGATTTCCCCCGAGTTTGCATAGGCAACGCCGTAAAGAAAATCAATAACTCGCCTTAATACATCCGGCGGGCATGTCTCTAAATTCAGCACAACGATTCGTTTTTCATTCAGCACATCGGCAACAGCGCCGACATCCTCAAAACGGTCAAGTTTTTTGAAAACAACATGGGGTCTTATATCAACGACCTTGTCTTTTTCCCTTAACGGCGCCGCATAAGACGGAGCGCCGTAAGAGAAGCCGTCGGGACTTTGCCTTCTGGGCTCATATAAGCCCGTTCCTTCGGTATTGGGATCTTCTATGTACTCTTCTTCCGACGCGTTGATAAAATTCTTGACTTTGTCAAACAATCCCATCTTTTGCTCCTCCTCAATTAATAAATTCTATCCCCAAATACAGCCGAACCTAATCTGATTAGATTTGAGCCTTCCAAAATTGCTTGTTTATAATCTCCTGACATTCCAAGGGAAAGAACATTCATAGTAACATTATCTATTCTTTTCTCACAAATGTCAATAAACAGACGGTGCATATTTGAAAAAAAACATCTGCTTTGCCTGCCGTCGCCGCAAACAGGCGGCACAGACATCAACCCGCAAATATGAACGCCGTTTATTTCCGATATTTCATAAGCAGCCTCTGCTGCCCGCTCCGCCTGGAATCCGAATTTGGATTCCTCCCCGGCTACATTAACTTCCAGGAGAATATCGGTGATCTGATTGTTTTCAACTGATCTTTTACCGATTTCTTTGGCGATTTTCACACTGTCGACCGATTGAATCAAATTGACTTTTCCAACTATCTGGCGCACTTTATTGGTTTGAAGATGTCCGATAAGATGCACCTCGCAGTGTTCGAGTTCCAATTCTTCACGTTTAGCAAGAAATTCCTGAACCTTGTTTTCACCGATTAGATTAACTCCGCAAGACAGCGCATGATTAATATATACAGGTTCAACGGTTTTCGTAACAGCCATAAGCCTGATATCTTCAGGTTTTCTGCCGGCCTTAACCGCAGTTTCACAAATGTCTTCATTAATCCGTTTCAGATTTTCATCTATAATTATAAAACGGTCCTTATCCAACTACTCTTCCTTCTCTCAAGTTTTTCCCTTTAATGATAGCCTCATCATAAAGCTCAATATAATAGGGCTTTTTTGTTTCATAAGTATTCTTAACAATATCAGCAATAACATAATTTTTGTTGGAGTATTTTATATCAAACTTCCGGAATGTTATCACATCCCCCAGAAGAACATAAGCACCCTCTACTCCGCCGCGAATCCTGACGGCGTTGCTGTTAATCCGATAGCCCTTATACTCTTTCAAAACAATTCTTGCGTTTTCGATTCGCATCCCGGCCAGTTGGCTGTTCATCAGGTTGCAAACAAAAGCAACAGCGGTGTTTCCGTTTTGAGAAGGATTTACAGAATAAACCTTTACACTTATTGTATCTTCAAAATCGGGCCCGAAATTAATTTTTAAGGTTTGCCCTGTTTTAAGCATAATTGCATCACTTTTCTTCAGTGAAGCAAGTAAATACCAGTTATAATTATAAACAAGCTTGCCTAAAGCGTTCGATGGCCCCGGTTCCGAAGTTGAATTAATAATTTTTTCAATTTCAGAAGCGGTCACGTTTTGAATATTATTATAATTAATTTTATTTTCATAACCATCAAGGCTGCTGATATAATAACCCGATTCATTTGCGGACAAATTGCTTACAGAAATATCTTTTTTCTGCAATGCCGTAAGTTCTTTCTCAAGTGCATTGATTTTAGCGCTGAAATCAATACTTCCGTCAATAGTTATCTGACGGTTTGTAAGCTTGTCACGAAAATCCGAAGAACTCGAATTGAATTCTTCCAATTTTCCTGTCGATACAACATCCATCATTTTTGAAAACAAAAGATCTGCTTCCTCGTCAATCTTATCAATATCAAGGGCATTTTCATTCTCTTGCCTGTTCAGCTGGGTGTAACGCAGGATACTGCTTTGAAGTTCTTTTTTTTGCATATACACAGAAGCCTCGGATTCATTTCCGCATATGGCTGCAACAACATCACCCTTTGCAACCTTTTTACCGTCTTCAACCAACGGCACAACCGTACCGGAGGTTTGGTTAATAATATAATGTTCATCCCTGACAATAAAAAGTTTTGCTGCAATGGTTTCCTGCTCGGTTGTTTCAACAACTGTTTCCGTTGTGACAGCATTCATTTTTAAAGCAGCAAACTGATAAATAAATACTGATATAAAAACAGCAATTGATAAAAACAACAAAACCTTGCGCAACCGGTATCCTTTTTTCATCCGTTCACCTCCCGGCAACTGAACTATCGCGAATCAAACAGAATGCCGCTTGCGTTAAATCGCTCTGGCTGTTGTATTCATCGGCATAAATCCATTTGATAGTTTCATTTTTTCTGAACCAAGTCAACTGACGCTTCGCATAATTCCTTGTCTCCTGCTTAAGTTTGTCAACAGCCTGAGAAAGCTGGACAGTACCCTCAAAATACGGAAAAAGTTCTTTATATCCTATAGCCTGTTTTGCTGTTCCGTCGTTATGATTTTTATAAAACAGCATTGCTTCTTCAATCAGACCGTTTTTGAGCATATCATCAATTCTTCCGTTAATCCGGTCATAAAGGATTTGCCTGTTCCTGAAATTCAGCCCGATAATACACGGAATGAACGGTGAAGGATTCACCTTTGACAACTGAATATGCTTTGACATTGTAATACCTGTTGTGCAATACAATTCAATCGCGCGTATTATGCGCCCGAGATCGTTTATATGAAGGGTTTGAGCGGTATCGGGATCAATTTTCATCAACTCTTCAAGTAATACTTCTGCGCCTTTTTCCGAAGCAATCTTTTTCAGCTGTTCCCGCAAAGTATAATCAGCATTTGCTTGCGGAAATTCAATATTATTCAGTAAAGCGTCTATATAAAGCCCGGTTCCGCCAACAACAACGGGAATCTTGCCGCGGCCGGTTATCTCTTCCATACACTTTTTTGCCATACTGCAATATTGTACAACGCTGAAACATTCTTCCGGTTCGACAAATCCAATAAGATGGTGTGGTATATTGTCCATATCGGTTACAGAAGGTTTCGCGGTTGCTATATCCATCTGTTTATAAATCTGCATCGAATCGGCTGAAACGACCTCACCGTTCAACAATTTGCATAATTCCACGCCAAGTTTGGTTTTACCCGACGCGGTGGGGCCGACAACAGCAATAACAGGTATTTTATCTGACATTCTTACACCTTATATTCTTCCGAAGCTTTTCTCAAGCTCTTTGCGTTTCATTTCAATCATTACCGGCCGCCCATGCGGGCAGTAACGGATATCAGGCAGGCTTAACAAATTTTCGACAAATCGCTCCCGCTCATATCCGGATGTAAAATCGCCTGCTTTTATGGCTGCACGGCAAGCAATTGAATGGAAAAGCCATTCTAATTTCCCTGATATAAGTTCATGCCTGTTTGATAAAAGATATCCCGCCAATTCCATTAACACTTCTTCAACGGAACCCATATCCAGCATCATTGGACATTCGCGTACAATTACCATGCCGGCACCGAAATCCTCCACCTCAAAACCCGCTTTTATCAGCAAATCCGTATTTTCAAGCACGGCGGAATACTCTTCTTTGCTCAAGGTCACTGTTACCGGCACAAGCATTATCTGAGCAGATTCATCCGTTTTACCTGCCATAAGCTGGTCAAATATAATTCTTTCATGAGCAGCATGTTTATCAATGATATAAATTTGTTCTCCGCTCTCGGCGATGATATATGTCCTGAATACTTCACCTATAACAGTAACGGAAATTTCCGGCGGCGCTGTGTCTTCCTCCTGCGGAAAAACCGGATAGTTTTGCGTGATATTCTCCGGCATAACGGGTTTGGCGGCTGGCTTTGTTTCCGATGCTGTTATGTATCCGTTCTCGCCGGCCATGC
>CAYOAW010000015.1:13178-17872 GCA_964402095.1 uncultured Eubacteriales bacterium
AACATTAATATTCGGCCGGGAATCGCCGCCGTGAACAGCGTTTTTTACACAATAATAAATAACATTAAACAGCTGTTTTTCGTTCACAAAACGCGCTTCGGTTTTTGCGGGATGTACATTAATATCCACCTGGTCCGGTGAAATATCAATATTCAGAACACATGACGGAAATTTGCCTGCCATAATCGAATTTTTATAAGCCTCATTTAAAGCGGTTGTACCTGTCGCGGTTTTTATCAGCCTTTTATTGAGAAAAAAGAACTGCATGCTTCTGTTCGGCCTGGCTGCCAGCGGTTTTGATACAAAACCGCTTACTTTTATATTTTCAAGCGTATATTCAGCGAAAATAAGGCTGTCCGTAAACTCCTTGCCAAAAACCGCATAAATTGCGCTGCTGAGCTTGCCGTCACCCGGGGTTAAAAGTGTTTGTTTCCCGTCTCTGATAAACCTTACCGCGATTTCCGGATGAGACAAAGCAATTCTGTCAACAACTCCGGCAACCGCATTCGCCTCCGATACATCTTTTTTTAAAAATTTCATTCTTGCAGGGGTGTTGTAAAAAAGATCACGGATAATAAGCGTTGTACCCTTGGGACAACCCGCGTCGTCAAAAAGAATTTGTTCACCGCCCTCAATACAGTAGCGGGTGCCGAGTTCCTCGCCGGCGGCGCGCGTCAGAAGTTCCACTTTTGAAACTGCGGCTACCGAAGCGAGCGCCTCACCCCTGAACCCCAAAGTAACAATCGCATTCAAATCATCTGCAGATGATATTTTGCTTGTCGCGTGACTTTTAAAAGCGTTTGCAATATCATCTTTTTGAATACCGGTGCCGTTATCGGTAATTCTTATATATGTTATTCCGCCATTTTTAATTTCAAGGGTTATATCGGTGGCGCCGGCATCAATAGAGTTTTCCATAATCTCTTTGACAACCGACGCGGGACGTTCAACAACTTCACCGGCGGCTATAAGTTCGGTGATCTGTTTGGAGAGAATTTGAATCTTGCTCATACATTCTCAGCCTCCTTAACCAGATCATAAAGAAGACGCATTGCCTCAATAGGTGTAATTGTATTTATATCAATTGTTTTTAGTTTCTCGACAATGGCGCTGCCTGTATTCAAGGTGAAGGAGACCTGCATTTCCTCGGGCTCAAATTTCTCAGGCACAGCTTTTCTCAACGGTTTTTCGGTGTCATTGTCTTCCAGTTCTTTAAGAATAACTTTCGCACGGCTGACAACGGCATGCGGCACACCGGCAAGCTTCGCGACTTCAATACCATAGCTTTCATCCGCCCCGCCTCTGACAATCCTGCGCAAGAAGGTAATCTCATCCCCTCTTTTTTTAACGGCGATATTGTAATTCAGCACGCCTTCAATCTTTTGTTCGAGTTCGGTCAGCTCATGGTAATGAGTCGCAAAGAGTGTTTTCGCGCCAAGTTTTTTTGAATCGGAGGTAAATTCAAGTACCGCCCTGGCAATACTCATGCCGTCAAAGGTTGAAGTGCCTCTGCCTATTTCATCAAAAATAAGCAAACTTCTCGGCGTTGCGTGGTCAAGAATAGCAGCTACCTCGCTCATTTCAACCATAAAAGTTGATTGACCGGCTGACAAATCATCCGATGCGCCAATACGGGTAAAAACACCATCGACAATCCCGAGACGGGCACTTGAAGCAGGCACAAAACTGCCGATTTGTGCCAAAAGAACAATTAAAGCTACTTGCCGCATATAAGTGGATTTACCCGCCATATTTGGCCCTGTGATGATAGCGCAGCGGTTGCCGGCGCAATCAAGCCGTGTGTCATTCGGCACGAAAGGAGCCCCGTCAAGAACAAGTTCAACCACCGGATGACGGCCGTCTTTGATTTCAATCTCATTACCTTTTGTGATTTCCGGGCAGACATAATTATTTGCGGCGGCTGTCTGCGCCAAAGAACAAAGCGCGTCAAGCGTTGCAACGGCCGACGCGGTCCGCTGAATTCTTTCAAACTGCCCGGCAATGCTTTTTCTCACTTCGTCAAAAAGCTCAAATTCAATCCTGACAATTCTTTCCTGAGCACCGAGCACTTTAGCTTCAAGGTCTTTCAGTTCCTGTGTAATATATCTTTCGCAGTTTGCCAAAGTCTGTTTGCGTATATATTCTTCCGGCGCCTGTTCCTTGAAAGCATTAGGGATTTCAATATAATAGCCGAATACTCTGTTATAACCGATTTTCAGTTTTCTGATGCCTGTACGTTCCTGTTCCTGCGTCTGTATGGCAGCAATTATATCCTTGCTGTTTTTTGAAATACTTCTGAGGGAATCCAGTTCCTCGTTGTAACCGTCATTAATCATACCGCCTTCGCGAACAGTGAACGGCGGGTCCTCAACGATAGCGGTATTTATCAGACAGCCTATATCATCGAGAATATCAAGGTCTTTCCAAATATCGCTGATTAATGAGGATTTGCAAACTTCGACAGTGTCCTTGATTTGCGGCAGCCACTGAATGGTTAAAGCCAATGCTTTGACTTCTTTGGCATTTGCAGTACCATAGACAATCCTTGCCATAAGCCTTTCAATATCATGGATATCCGAGAGAAATATCATCTCGTCCTGCCTGAGAGGCGAATTCAAATATAGCTCCTGAACCGCGTTTTGCCGCTTTATAATTTTAGGAATGCTGAGAAGAGGCTGTTCAAGCCAGCTTCTGAGTAGACGCTTGCCCATCGGTGTTTTTGTTTTATCTATCACCCAAAGCAGCGAGCCCTTTTTATCCTTTCCGCGCATCGTTTCAACCAATTCAAGATTGCGGCGGGTCGAAACATCAAGTTTCATAAACTGGGCATCATTGTAAAAATCTATTCCTTTGATATTTTTGAGGTCCGATTTTTGAACCTCGCTCAGATATTTTAATATCGCGCCGAGGGAGCATACCGCTTCCTTCGAATTATCGGCTTCCAACCGGTGCAGCGTATCACCTTCAAAATGCCCGGTGACTACCTCGGAGCATATATCATATTCAAAGTAATCTTCATTCAATATTTCCAAAGAGCTTTTTGCTCTGTTCGCCAAGAACTCTTTTATCCGCTTCATTCCGGAAATATCCGAGTTGCAGATGATTTCCGCCGGCATATAATGGCCCAATTCATTGACGATTTTGGATGCAATATCCGGAGCCGATGTTTGTGTCAGATGCAAAGAGCCTGTCGAAACGTCAACAAAACAAATTCCGGCCTTTTCATCGTTGTAAAAAATACACGCTAAAAAGTTGTTGCGCCCCTCTTCCAGCATACTGCTTTCAATGACCGTACCCGGTGTTAAAACCCTGATAACGTCACGGCTGACCAAACCTTTTGCAAGAGCGGGATCCTCCGTTTGTTCGCAGATTGCAACCTTATGGCCGTTGGCGACAAGCTTCGCGATGTAGGAATCCGCGCTGTGAAACGGGACCCCGCACATCGGAGCGCGTTCTTCCTGCCCCCAGTCACGGCCTGTTAAAACCAGTTCCAGCTCACGGGAGGCAAGCCTTGCGTCGTCAAAAAACATTTCATAAAAATCACCGAGACGAAAAAGCAGAACCGTATCGGCATACTGCTTTTTTATCTCGAAATACTGTTTCATCATCGGGGTAATTTCAGCCATAAGCTACCCTCTTAATATTTGAATTTCATTCGCATCCGCCGCAGGAAGAGCATTGTCCGCCGCATTCATGTTCCGGTTCCGGTTCACAGGTAGCAGGATCTTCCCCGCGGACACAAAGTGTCAAAATGCCGGTGATATATTTCATAAGAGCATCAACCTCATGCCTCGCGGCCTGAAAATCCTGCATATTCGGTTTTGCCATTATTTGATTGTAAATCTCTGTGAACCGGTCATTAAACGCGTTTAACTTATTCTGATCGGCATCGTCGTTCTTATCCGCTTCTTTTTGATAATTCATCTGAATGATCTGCATCTGTCCCATTAAATCATTCAGCTCGCTGTCTTCCTCGTTTGCTTTGTTTGCATTGTTCATTGCAACACACCGTTCATCTTGCTGAAGTGCCGCGCCGAGTTCCCTTGCCATTTGAATCAAATCCATTGTTTTTCTCCTCAATATTTATTGTTTGCCGGCAAATAGCGCCGGCTGCTTGAAACTTTTATACGTTTTCATCCGAAACGAGTTTGCCTTTAACCTTCCATGTCATCGGTTCCGTAACGATGACATCTTGAAAACTGCCGATAATATCCGCCGTTGCGGGGAATTCAATAATCACATTCCCGCCTGTCCTGCCGGATATTATACCGTTATCCCTGGTATTTTCATCCTCGCAAAGCACTCTGTATTTTTTGCCGTTCATAGACAATGTCCTTGCGGAAGCGATTTTTTCCTGTAAATCGGTCAACTGCGTAAACCATTGAACTTTTTCTGCTCTGCTTATACAGTCAGGCAGCTTTGCGGCAGCCGTGCCTTCCCTTGCCGAAAAAATAAAAGTATATAATGATGTAAAGCGTGCCTGCTCAACCAGCGACAATGTATCCTGAAATTCTTCATAACTCTCGCCCGGGAAACCGACTATCACATCGCTTGTTAAAGATAAATCCGGCATAACCCTGCGGGCGTAGGAAACTAAATCCAAATACTCTTCCCTGCTGTATCCCCTGTTCATCGCTTTTAAGACACGGTTGTTTCCGCTTTGAAACGGCAAGTGAAGATGCTTGGCAATTTTA
>CAYOAW010000015.1:17972-31073 GCA_964402095.1 uncultured Eubacteriales bacterium
CCGCCTGAATCCGTTAATTCAAAAATTCTCTGCTCTCCGCCAAGGCAGCGAAAAACCAATTCAGGCAGTTTATGGATAACATGGGTACCAAACACCAGATCGACAAACGGATAACTCTTTTTAATTTTTTCGATTATATGCTCCTGCTGCATCATGCATCCGCACAAAGCAATAATCATCCCCGGCTTAACTTCCTTGAGATGTTTGAACGCGCCAATATTACCAAGCGCCCTGTCTTCCGCATGGTCACGGATTGCGCAAGTATTCAGCAAGACAAAATCCGCATTTTCAACCGTTTCCGTTAATTCATAACCGGATTGCGCAAGCAAACCCTTAAGCCGCTCGCCGTCCGATACATTGCCCTGGCAGCCGAATGTTCTCACATAAGCATAAGGTTTGCCGGGGTAAAATCGTTCCGTTAAAAGCTGTTTCGCCATATTTGAATATTCACGCTGCTTTTCCAATTCTGCAAACGGAACAGCAGTGTGTTTCTTTGTGTTTTCTGGATGCAATGAAATTCCTCCGGTTTACAGTAAACATAATACTTATAATCATAAATTATACAATAAATCATAATCCGGTACAAGTACCAAGAGTTGAATCCGAAAACTCTTTTGCTTTGAACCGTTTAATTCTGAAGCACACCGAATTTGGTTTTTATTCTGTCAAGCTTTTTGAGCCAGATTTTGCCGACCAATATAAGCAAAATCGCTGTTGAAACAGCATGCGTCAAGTCAAAATAGAAGCTTGCGGCAATCGCTGTAATAACCGCACCCCATGTTATAGGACTTACAAAACCTATAATATAATAACAGTTCATAATGAAGCCGAATAAAAAACTGACCAAAAAGCCGAATGCCGCCAGGGATTTGGTGCCCTTTATCAGCCCTGCTTTTTTAAAAATTCCGGCAAGCAAACCGCAAAGACCCCAAGCCAGCATCTGCCATGGTGTCCATGCGCCCTGGCCAAAGAAAAAATTGGAGGCGAGAGCGGAAACCGCACCGGTCAAAAAACCTGCCTGCGGTCCAAAAGCCGCTCCGGCGATGATAACTACTGCGGTTGTCGGCTTAACGCCCGGAATTGCGGCAAAAGCTATGCGCCCGACAGCGCCTAAAGCTGCCATAACGGCAATCGGCACGATATCACGGGCTTTCGGCTTTCGCCGTTCAAAGCTCATAAAAAACGGAACGACCGACATAGTCACCACCGCGGCTGATAACAAAGCATAACCGGTTTTATATTTAAAAGCATACAAAACAAGCAGCACAAACGATATGATGACCGCCGAGGCAGTCACAAATGATGTCAGCTTTTTATTGCGCACTCTATCCATTTGTTTTTCACTTCCTCACAAGTCACCGCATCGGGAAATACTTTTCCCGCAATACGATGAGCCACGGTTGTATAGCACATATTTCCGCTGAAAAATTTTTCAGGCGGCTCAACATCAAGGATTTTTCCGTCAAACAGCATAGCGCATTTTTGAGAATATTCGGCTGAAAACTCAATATCATGCGTAACAGCTACAATTGCCATTCCTTCGGCACAAAGGGACTTCAAAAGCTCGGCAGTCTTCTTTTTTGACAGTGTGTCAACACCTTTTGTCGGTTCATCCAAGAGGAGAACATCCGGCGTTTTGAGAAGCAGCATCGCTAAAGACGCTCTTTGAAGTTCGCCAAAACTCAAGTCGAACGGATGCTTTTTGATAATTGATTCCAGCCCAAGCCTGTCAATAATCATTTTAAGTTTTTGGGAAATTTCAAGGTCATTCTCTTCCTTCAGTCCTGTCCTGATTAAAAAACGTTTCCCTCCGCTTAACTCTCCCTCAATATGAATTAAATCTTCAAGCACCGAATCAAACGCGAACATGCTTTGAGGATTTTGAGGCAGATACGCAATTTTAAGATTTGTGTTTGAAAGCCTGATTTTACCGCTGTAAGGTTTGATGATCCCGCAAATCAGCCTTAGCAGTGTTGTTTTGCCCGCTCCGTTGCCACCGACAATACTTAATATCTCACCCCGGTTGATTTTTAAAGACAAATTTCCGATGACATCATCGCTGTTCCTGTCGAACCTGAAACACAATGATTCAATTTCAACAGCAGTATTTACGTTTGTTTCGGGCGGCTGTTGTGCTTTCGCAGGCAAAGAATGTTCTTCCGGCAAAAACAGCAGCTCCGCGGCAAGGGCTTCAAACCAGAGTTTAACCTCTCTTACATTGGATGGGGCAACAGGCAAAGAAACGAGTTTTTGAGCAGTTCCCGATAAATCAGGCAAAAATTGCTTTGCCAGCCCGCTGATGTCATTAAATATCCGCGCCGGAACCGGCAGCATCGCTTTGATTTTATCATCGTTGCTTCCCGCCATAAACCAAGCCGCGCGGTTTGGTTTTTCAAGACAGATCAGCCTGCCTTCATTCATTAAAGCAACTCTGTCCGCAACCGAAAAAACATCATCGATCCGGTGTTCGGAAAGAATAACGGTTATACCAAGTTCTTCATTGAGCCGCAGCAACACTTCATACAGATTCCTCGCAGCAATAGGATCAAGCTGTGAAGCCGGCTCATCAAGCAAAAGCAGTTCCGGGCGCATTGTCATAATTGCCGCAATACTAACCAGCTGCTTTTCACCACCGGAAAGCTCGCTTGTTTTTTTATTGTAAATATCCTCAATACCGAAATAAGATACAGTTTCGGCAATTCTTTTCGCAATCAATTCCGGATGAATTCCAAGACATTCAAGCCCGAAAGCAAGTTCATGCTTCACAGTTTCCGTAACAATTTGGCTTTCCGGATTTTGCATAATAAGGCCGATTCTTGCGGCTGCATCTTTTTCCGGTATTCTATCCAATGCGGCACCGTTGAAAACAATACTGCCGTCTTTTTGGCCTCTCGGTTGAAGCTGCGGTTTCAGCTGCCGGAGGAAAGTAGTTTTTCCGCAGCCGGAAGGGCCGCAGAGCAGCATAAATTCACCTTTTTGCACCTCAAGGCTGATGCCTGCAAGTGTCGGCAAGTTTTCACCCGGGTAAGTAAAATTCAGATTTTCGACATATAAAAACGCCACTGAAAGGCCTCCTTAATCTCAACAAACAACGGCAGGGAAAGCATAGCGAAATAAGCAAGATACCCAAAAACGGACAATGTGTCCAATGAAACAGTTTCCATCACGGGATAAAACCTGAAGCTTGAAAAGCCAAAGGCTGACAATACAACGCATAAGATGATCAGTACAGAAGACACCGACAGAAGATATGCGTCCTTTTTACCGAAAAAGTAAGGATTCATTTTTGTCATTCTGCCCGTACCGTAACCGCGCGAATGCATAGAATCGGCAGTCTGGACGGAATCCTCCATTGACCAGCTGAGCAGCACTGAAATTTTCAGCATTGCAAGGTGAAGCCTTGCGGCAAGCTTTTTTCTCTCATTGCCATAAATCCCCGCTTGCGCATCGCTTATTTCATCCAGTTTTTTACGCATTAAAGACGCTTGCCCCAATGTCATAGAAACAAGCAAAGCCGCCGACGGCGAAAAACGGCTTGATAAAAATAAAAACTTCTCGCTGTCAATAACAGCCGAATAACAGGAAAACCATAATAAAACCGAACATAACGCCGCGGCAGAGCAAAGCCCGAACATCAACCCTTCGAAAATAACAGGCCTGCTGCCGATATAAAACAAAACCGTTATTCCGTTTTTATTAAAAGCTGTATTTATAATCACAGTAAGCAGAAATATGGGCAGGCACAGCATCAAACTTAACCGAACAGTTTTTAGCCCGTTCAGTTTTAAGGCAAGCGTCATTGAACAAATCAGAGATACTGCCGCATACACCGGATGGAAGCTCAGCATAGAAAAACAAATCGCGGCGGCAAGAGGCAGAAAAGCAACCGCCGGATGATATGAATTTAATGCAATTTTCACTTTTCCCATTCCCCCGTTCCGGCAGTATCTGTTATTCTTTGTGCCATTTGATGCCTTGCGCAGTATCCTCCAGCACAATGCCCATTTGTTTAAGCTTATCTCTGATTTTATCCGCCTCTGCCCAATTTTTAGCCATTCTTGCGGCGGTTCTGGCTTCAATCAGCGCTTCGACTTCCTCATCAAGACTGTTTGTTTTACGGTTGTACAGAATGCCGAGCACTCCGCAGAGTTCATCAAATATCTTTGCAGCTTCACAGCAAACTGCTTTTGAAGCCCGCCGGTCGATAACTTTGGCGTTGATGTCCCTGACAAGTTCAAAAATCACCGATACACCGTCAGCTGTGTTTAAATCGTCATCCATAGCCTCAATAAACTGGCCGCGGCGGCTGTTCAGCAATGTTAGAGTTCCGGCATCATCGCTGTCCGCTGTATCCGGAGCATTTTTTAGCGCAAAATCAAGATTTTCTCTGCAGGTGTAAAGCCTGTTTAATGAAGCAACGCTTTGCTCGATAATGTCATAGCTGTAATTAACAGGACTGCTGTAATGCGACGAGATCATTAAATAACGTATAGGCTCATAACCGTATATTTCGGCAACGTCGCGCACCGTAAAAAAGTTGCCTTCTGATTTTGACATTTTTTTATTGTCCACGTTAATATACCCGTTATGCATCCAGTAGTTTGCAAAAGGAACGCCGTTGCAGCATTCACTCTGTGCTATCTCGTTTTCATGATGCGGGAAGATCAAGTCCTGACCGCCGCAATGGATATCGATGGTATCCCCCAGATACCGGCGAACCATAGCGGAACATTCAATATGCCAGCCCGGCCTGCCCTTCCCCCAAGGCGATTCCCAAAAAGGTTCGCCCGGTTTTGCGGATTTCCAAAGGGCAAAATCCATCGGTTCGCGCTTCACCTCACCCACCATGATGCGGGCTCCGTTCTCCAAATCTTCCAGCGGCTGATGCGAAAGCTTGCCGTATTCGGGAAATTTTTTCGGGCTGAAGTAAACATCGCCTCCAACTTCATACGCATAGCCTTTATCAATGAGCGTTGAAATAATATTGATAATCTCATTGATATTTTCCGTGGCTTTCGGATGAACTGTAGCCGGCCTGATATTCAGGCCTTTGGCATCTGTCCAGAATTCCTTGATATATTTTTCCGATATCTCACTGAATGAAACCCCTTCTTCATTTGCCCTTTTGATAATTTTATCGTCAATATCCGTAAAATTCTGAACAAAAGTGACTTTATAGCCCCGATATTCCATATATCGGCGCATAACATCAAAAACACACAGCGGCCTTGCGTTGCCGATATGTATAAAATTATATACAGTCGGCCCGCACGCGTACATTTTTAGTTCGCCGTCGGTAATGGTTTTTAATTCTTCCCTTGACCTTGAAAGGGTATTATAAATTCTCATCGTTATTCTCCTCTTCGATGCCCAATCTTTTTTCAAGATGTTCAATTCTCATCAGCATTTTGCAAAATTCCTGCGATACCGGATCAGGTATATGTACCTGATCCATTTCATCCACGCGAACACCGTTGCGTTTTACTACTCTGGCCGGTACGCCGACTGCGGTGGAATTCGGCGGTATCTCATTTAAAACAACTGCACCGGCTGCGATGTTGCTATGATCACCGACTTTAAACGGGCCTAAAACCTTTGCACCGGCGCCGATGGTAACATGATTGCCTATCGTAGGATGGCGTTTTCCGGTATCCTTGCCGGTACCGCCAAGGGTAACCCCTTGATAAAGGGTAACATCATCGCCGATTTCTGCAGTTTCCCCGATAACAACACCGGTGCCATGGTCAATGAAAAGCCGGCGGCCTATTTTAACTGCGGGATGAATTTCGATACCGGTTTTTCTTACGGCCCTTTGGGATATCCACCTTGCGATAAAGAAAAAGCTATGGCGATAAAACCAATTCGCCTTCCGGTGCATTCTGACCGCGCGCAGACCGGGGTAAAGCAGCATCACCTCAAGGGCCGAGCGAGCCGCCGGATCTCTGGCGCGAACACACGCGATATCTTCCTTTAGACGGTTAAACATAAAGCACCACCTTAAAAAAATAACCTCACACCGCCAATAATGGCGGCGGAGGCGTGTGAACGCGGTCCCACTCCGGCTTATAACTCTCAAAGGCGGTAACGGCGCCATCCGCGCAGCGATACTGTTCTGTTTCCCGCTGCGTGCTAACGGGTGCATTTCGCCTGCCTTGCATAAGGAACCTTCCATCAAACAGTTCCCTTTCTGTTACGCACGGGCAAAGTTACTTCTCCCGATCAATGCATTTGCATAATATACATTTTATGGATGATATTGTACTATACATTGAGAAAAAATGCATCAATTATTTAAAGAAAATTAAACGGCGGCTTATCGAAGACAAATATCCGGTTTATTATTTAGAAAAATCTATAAGTTTTCTGCTTTTCATTATATAAATTGCTCCCGAAACAGCAGCTAAAACAGCTGTAATCCAAAGCAGAATATTTGAAACCGAAGACTGGGTCCATAAACCTTTTTCGCTGAATATATGGAAGAGCCCGTCAGCCTCTGCAAGGAGCATTATTACAATTGTAAAGGTCATTTGCGCTGCTGTTTTCAGTTTTCCCCAAATATTCGCCGGTATTACAATCCCCTGTGATGACGCGATAAGGCGGATTGATGTAACGGCAAATTCCCTTGTCAATATAATCATAACAATCCATACATTGCACCAGCCGAGTTTTAAAAAAGCAAGCAATGCCGCGGTAGTCAGCATTTTATCAGCCACAGGATCCAACAGTTTGCCAAAAACCGTTATTTCGTTTTTTTTACGGGCAAGCTTTCCGTCAATCGCGTCGGTGACAGCGGCAATCGAAAATATAACCGCTGAAATTAAGAAACGGTGCGGTATATCAATCATCATGACAGCAAGGTAAACAGGAGTAATCAGCATGCGGGAAACCGTAAGCTTGTTTGGAGTGTTCAACATAGCGCCCGCCCTTTCATGATTTATTCAGTTATTCGACAGCTTTGCCCAGAAGGTCATTTTCAGACACGCCAAAAATCTCAACATCGGCAAAATCGCCTTCGTCAAGTTCGTTTTCGGATGTAAACAGCACGCGGTTGTCAATCTCCGGAGCATCCATATAAGAACGGCCGTAATAGCTGTCCGAAAAATGATCATAGCCTTCAATCAGCACACGCAGAACTCTTCCTGCCTGCTCTTCATTTTTTGCTTCCATAATGCCATATTGATCCTGCATGATAAGTTCCGCCCGGTGAATTTTCTCCTCATCGCTAATCTGGCCGGGCAAGCTTGCCGCCTTTGTACCGGATTGGGGAGAAAACGCGAAGCAGCCAAGGCGGTCAAATTTGGTTTCACCGACAAAAAGAGCAAGGTTTTCAAATTCCCGCTCTCCCTCCCCCGGAAAACCTGTTATCAATGTTGTCCGGATAACAATATCCGGAATTTTTGCCCGAATTTTCTCAATGACAGCTTTAATATCTTCGCTTGTGCCTTTTCTGTTCATAGCGCTCAGTATTTTGTCGTCGATATGCTGAACCGGCAAATCAATATAATGCAAAACTTTTGGATTTGACGCCATTGTTTCAAGCAGTTTGTCCGTAATTTTATCCGGGTAACAATACAAAATCCGAAGCCATTCGACGCCGTCAATACCGCTTAACTTTTCAAGCAAATCAGGCAATTTGAGCGAACCGTAAATATCCTTGCCGTAAGAGGTTGTATCCTGCGCAATAAGAACAAGCTCTTTTGCCCCTTCTTCTGCAAGTTGTTTTGCTTCATTGATAATGTCATCCATCTCACGGCTTCTGAAAGCGCCGCGTATCGCGGGAATCGTGCAATAACTGCAGCCGTTTGAGCAGCCGTCTGCGATTTTAAGGTATGCCCAGTACTCCGGTGTAGTTAAAGTTCTTTTTCCGTTGAGCGGAAGATCTTCTTGCGGGGGATAAAGAGAAACTTCTTCGCCTTCAATTACTTTGCGTACCAGCCCCGCAATATCCGCGTTGGCGCCGATGCCCAGCACAGCGTCAACCTCCGGAATCTCTTTAAACACTTCATCTTTATACAGTTGGGCAAGACAGCCGGTTACAATAACCGCACCGACTGTTCCTTCGTTTTTCAGTTGAACCATTTCAAGAATATTTTCTATAGCTTCTTTTTTTGCGTCGTCAATAAAGCTGCATGTATTGACAATGACAGCATCCGCCCCGTCGACATAGTCCACTATTTCGAACCCGTCATTTTCCAAAGCAGCAAGCATCATTTCAGCATCAACCTGATTTTTCGGGCAGCCGAGGGATATCAATCCGATTTTATATGACATAACCAATCCTCCGATGTATTGTTCCGCGGTTAATGCGAGCCGGGCTGACAGCTTTCAATTTCAATATCCAGTGCCCGCATAGCGGAGCGGATATCCGAAAAGCTGTAACCCAACCGGACAAGAGCATTGAACGCACGCACTTTGCCCTTTTCATCCGAAAGCTGGCGCAGAAACCTGTTTTTTAACAGTTCTATAATACGCTCTTGAGGTTCAAAGTCAATACTTTCGGATGTATTATCGGCAATTTCGGAGGAAACTCCTCTCTGAATCAGTTCCATACGAATTCTTGAAGGAGAAAATCCCTTTCGTCTAAAAAGTTCATCTGCCAGTTTATTTGCATAGGTTTCATCATTGACAATTCCCAAATCGGCAACCCGTTGAACGGCCGCTTTGGCAGACTCCCTGCCGGCAGACCTTGCGAGCTTATTCTCAAGTTCCTTTTGACTGTGGTCGCGGCGCGACACAAGGTCAAGCGCTTTGTTGAAAGCACGGCTCTCGTTTGCCTTTGTTTTAAAATCATTCAGTTCCGTTTCGCTGATTTCGTCACCGGAACGATAACTGCCGGAAAACCAGAAGTCGTCGCTTACCGTAAGCATATAAACGCCGTCAACACTGATATGAATTTTATTGCCTTTGCCTTTTTTGGCTGTGATAATCATTGGTTACTTACCGCCTGAATCATTTGGATCGCCGCGGGACATTCATTGCCGGCAAACTATTCATCATCGTCAACAGCAATGTCCAGCGCAGCCTTTGCGGTTGCCTTTGTTGTCGCTTCGCGAACAGGCATTCCCATTTCCGATATATTCGCAATCAGCGGTTCTTCTTTGCCAAGCTTAACAACTTTTGCGGCGTTGTCCCGTATGACAGCCTCGATTTCATCCGCGATTTTCTTGTTTTGGCGCAGATATTCCTTCACATTATCTCTGCCCTGCCCTATTCTTTCCTCGCCGTATGAGAACCATGAACCGCTTTTTTGTATAATATTAAGCTTAACACCCAAATCGAGGATTTCCCCCTCTTTTGAGATACCCTTGCCGTACATGATATCAAACTCAGCCTCTTTAAAAGGAGGAGCAACTTTGTTCTTAACTATTTTTGCCCTTGTCCTGTTGCCGATAAATTCATTGCCCGGGCCTTTCAGCTGTTCAATACGGCGAACATCTATTCGCAATGACGCATAAAACTTTAATGCTCTGCCGCCGGTGGTAACTTCCGGGTTGCCGTAAACCACCCCGACTTTTTCACGAAGCTGGTTGATAAAAATAATAATTGTATTGGATTTGGAGATTGCGCCCGCAAGTTTCCGCAGTGCCTGGGACATAAGGCGGGCATGCAGGCCGACATGGGAATCGCCCATGTCCCCTTCAATCTCGGCACGGGGCACAAGAGCGGCAACGGAGTCAATGACGATAACATCAACCGCGCCCGAACGAACAAGAGCTTCCGCAATTTCAAGCGCCTGCTCGCCGTTGTCAGGCTGTGAAACAAGCAAAGAATCAATGTTAACGCCCAAATTGCCGGCATAGGTCGGATCAAGCGCATGCTCGGCATCTATAAACGCCGCTTCGCCGCCTGCTTTTTGCGCCTCGGCAACAACATGAAGCGCAAGGGTTGTTTTGCCTGAGGATTCCGGCCCGAATATTTCGATTATCCTGCCTTTCGGAAGGCCGCCGATACCCGTCGCCGCGTCCAGTGTAATGGAGCCTGTGGAAACAGCTTCAATAGACATCCCCTCATTTTGTCCGAGCCTCATAATGGTCCCTTTGCCATAAGCCTTTTCGATTTGAAGCAGAGCGCTTTCCAGTGCTTTTTTCTTATCCGTCATCCTATTTACCCCCAAATATATTCGTACAAATGTTCGGTCAAAAATATTATATACCATATATTTATCAATTGCAACCGGAGAATTTAAGAAAATTATTAATTTTTCACACTTTTTCAGGCAAAAAACGAAATTAAAAAATATTTCTTGCTTTTTTAAATAAAACCTGTTAATATATCATCTGTTATTGAGAAAAGGAGGTGCGGCACATGGCAAAATGCGATTTCTGCGGCAAGGATGTGTCCTTTGGTATTAAGGTTTCCCATTCACACAGGCGTTCCAACAGGACTTGGAAGCCCAATATTAAAAGGGTTAAGGCAGTGGTGGACGGTTCCCCGAAAAGGGTTCACGCCTGCACGCGTTGCCTTCGCTCCGGCAAAGTCACCCGCGCTGTCTGATAAACATTGAAATGATTAGAGACTGTCTTTTGGCAGTCTCTTTTTCTTTGTGCTTTTTTATGCCGGCCGGATAACAGCTGCATTTACTGCCGGCTTTTTTCAAGCTGTTCTACCACAATAATAATGTCATCGCTGACAACAATATCTGCCAGTATATCCGCTTGTGTTTTTGTTTTATTTATTAAAATCAAATTTTCACCTTTAAAATAATGTATAAAGGTGTTTGCCGGGTACACCGCCAAGGAAGAACCGACCACAAACATCGTATCCGCTGTTGAAATCGCCCGAAACGCGCTGTTGACTACGGCTTCGTCAAGCGGCTCCTCATATAAAACAACATCAGGCTTAATAACGGCATTATCGCTGCCGCAGCGAGGCACGCCAACCGAATTTACAATATAACTGAGATCAAAAGATTTACCGCATTTCATACAGCGGTTTCTCCTGATGCTGCCGTGGAGTTCAATAACATCCGTACTTCCGGCCATCTGGTGCAAACCGTCAATATTCTGCGTCACGACGGAAACATGTTTTCCACTCTTTTCAAGCGATGCAAAATATTCGTGCGCTTTGTTCGGCAGCGCAGAAGGATAGATCATTTTACTTTTATAAAATTCAAAGAATTCTTCGCATCGGGTTTCAAAAAAAGAATGGGATATCATCTCTTCAGGGGAATATTTTTGGCTGTACTTCCGGCTGTACAAACCATCCGCGGATCTGAAATCCGGTATGCCGGAAGGGCAGCTGATACCCGCGCCGGTAAAAACGCAAATATTGCGGCTGCTGTCAACAACGGCTTTTATTTTTTCAATTATCTCGGGGCTCACCATATTATATCAGCCTGTTCCGGAAATATTTTACAGATATTGCTGAAGCTCTCCCAGCAGGTCTGCCTTTGAGCGCAAGCCGGTTATACGCTTTTTTTCTTCACCGCCGATGAAAAGAATCATGGTGGGGATGCTCATAATGCCGTATGCTTCGGCAATATCGCCCGCTTCGTCAACATCAACCTTGCATATATCAATTTTCCCGTCGAGTTCATCCGACAATTCCTCAATTATCGGCGCAAGCATACGGCACGGGCCGCACCAATCCGCCCAAAAGTCAATAAGAACCGGTATTTCAGCCTGTGTTATCTCCGTTTTAAAGCCTTTGCCGTCAAGATGTGCCGCTCCCATTCATACTCCTCCGGTTCTAAATAATATAGTCTGTTACTTCGCGTCGGGCTCAACCGTGTGGTCGCAATATCTGCAGACAAGGCTGTCCCCCGAGCTGTTGAAAATCTTTGGCAAATAGCTTTCGGTCTGCGTAATACACCTTGGATTGCCGCATTTTGCGTCATGGGTATCCTTGACTTTTTCCGGCAGGTTTGAATGCCTGCTTTCCAGCATCTTTATAATCAAGGCCATCCTTGCAAAAATCCCGTATTCGGTCTGTTCGAAATATTTCGCTCTCGGGTCATCATCAACCTCAACAGCAATCTCATCAACTCTGGGCAACGGATGCAAAACCTTCAGCTCGGTTTTGGCGAGCGCCATTTTCTTTGCGTCCAAAACGAATACACCTTTTTGCGCCTGATATTCGGCTTCAGTCGTAAAGCGTTCCCTTTGAATTCTTGTCATATAAAGCACATCGAGTTCGCCGATAGATTCCTCAAGGCTGCCGGAAAAAGAGTATTCGCAGCCGTGGCTGTTAAGGCAGTCAATTACATATTGCGGCACCTGGAGTTCAGGCGTTGAAATCATAACAAAGCGGTTCCCTTTGTATTTTGAAAGAGCTTTTATCAGCGAATGCACCGTACGGCCGTTCTTATTGTCCCCGCAAAGGCCAACCGTTAAATTATTAAGTGTGCCTTTTTCATAGTATAAGGTCACCAAATCCGTCAAAGTTTGGGTCGGATGCAGATGGCCGCCGTCACCGGCGTTAATAACAGGGCTTCTTGAATACATGGACGCGGCAAGAGCAGCGCCTTCAAAAGAGTTCCTGATCACAATGATATCCGCATAGTTGCTGATGACGCGGATGGTATCCTTGAGGCTTTCGCCCTTTGAAACGGAGGAGTTGCCCGGATTATCAAACCCGATCAATTTGCCGCCAAGACGCAGCATAGCGGTTTGGAAAGACATCTGAGTTCTTGTTGAAGGCTCATAAAACAAGGTTGCCATAATGTTGCCATGGCAATCGTCAATGTAATGGGACGGATTCTCCCTGATTACACCCGCGAAACGGATTATTTCGTCAAGGTCCCCTTGTGAAAGCTGGTCAAGGTCAATTACATTCCGTGCTTGCATTCATCCGGCCTCCGATTTTATTAAAATTAAACATTATCAGCTTTTTCGGGATTAACCGCAAGCCCCGAACAGAGCTTTTTGCTTTTCATTGATTTTACAGGCTTTTTGATTTTTTGTCAACAATTCCCGGCCCCGCCTGTTTATGAATTAAATATAATTATTTTGAGATTTTTTCAATACAAAGTCTTGATTTTTTTGATGCCTTCGGTTATACTAAGTCGTACTTCATGCCGGTGTGATGGAATTGGCAGACGTGCTGGACTCAAAATCCAGTGGTAGCGATACCGTGCCGGTTCGACCCCGGCCACCGGCACCA
>CAYOAW010000016.1:0-3217 GCA_964402095.1 uncultured Eubacteriales bacterium
ACGCTTTTGAATATTTATCAAAACTGGGGCAGGTATCCGATAAAGCAGCTTTCCTCCATTGAATTCTTCATTTCCTACTATCATCTTTCAACCGGCACGACCGAGTCGAACTGCATCGCCCCGTATTTTGTCTATAACAAGGACGGCTGGACACTGCCCGACCACCGCGGGCGCAGCGGGACGATGTGGAGCGGCCAGCCGCAGTTCAATTCCATAGGCCGGCTGCATTTTATGAAGTACCGCAGCGATGTTTTTGGCAATGAGACGCTCAGCGAGTACACCGGCTCGAACATCAAAAGCACGGGGCTGGCATATGCGGATATCGAGTACAGTTATGTTTCCGACTGCGGCTCGTACCGCTACACACTGCGCCACACCGAGTTCCCGCAGACCGACGAAAACCGCACCTACTATACGGTGAATATCACCTTTGACCGTGGCATCACCTTCCATAACTTCAAGCGGGACTTTGACCTTTTCGCCTTTGACGGGCGGTCTGTCGCCTTTGATAAGGCGGACTGGCTCGACGAAAACAACACCCCTGCAACCGCGGATACCGACCTTGCGCAAAAGGCGGCAAATTATTACACCCTCGGGAGCGATTGCCCGTATTTCGGTTATTTTGATATACGCGACGAAGACAGGGACCAGATAGACAAAGCATTCGGTTCGAATTTCGCGCTGCTTGTCCGGAACAGTAGGATCGTAAAGAACGGCCGGGAATACCAGACGAACTTTGTCTTCCGCGACAGCGCCAAGGATAATCTCAACTACGGCGCCCTGACCCTTAATGAAAAGAACATTGCCTTCAAAGCGGGTGACACGATCACGCTTGACCTTGTCCTGCTGCCGTGGGGCACCGGACGCGAGGAAACGGATGCGAATGTGCAGACTGTCCGTGAGGACAGCGCGTTAAAGCCATTAACCGTCACCGCCCAAACCGGTACGGCTGAAAACGACCGTACCGTTCCAACCGTTACCGCTGACAATAATACAGCGGTATTCACCCTGACCGGCGGCAGGAACAACAACGCCGTGCGCGTGAATGGCTTCACGGGGCTTGCCTGCCCGACAGTCGAGCTGTATAAAGACGGCGCCTGGGAAAAGGTAAATCTTGCCTCAGCCTGCGGCTATGACGGTTATACGGTGTTCTATGACAAAATGACCGGCTGTTACGATTTTTCGTTTGTCTTTACCGCCGAAAACCCCGGCGCTTCATCCGTTTACAGGGTGTCGCAGTAAAACAGTCTGAGCCCCCGTCAAAGCCGCGCGAGGGACACCGACAGCGCGCTTTTCGTTGAAAACAAGAAAACCGTTTCCGGATGGCTGCGCCCTGTTAATACCAAGGCTTAAGGAGTTATTAAAAATGGTTTATCTGAAACAATTCATTTTACCGTCATTTTCGGAAGAAACGGAGAATGTAACACCAAATGCGTATCCCTACGGCATATTCCCTTTTAAAAAAATGGAAACCGTTGTTTTTGAACCGATAACCATTTTTTACGGCGGAAACGGTTCCGGGAAATCAACTCTTTTAAATTTAATTTCAGAAAAATTATCATTGCCGAGAACGACTCCGTTTAATTCCGGCGCGCTTTTCAGTCAATATGTTGAAACCAAATGCAAATATACTACCGAAACTGACGAAGACGGGTTGGATTTGGATATTCCGCTTGGCAGTAAAATAATAACGAGCGAAGATGTGTTTAACCATATGCTGAAAATACGCAGCGAAAATTCTCGGATTAATAAAAACAAGAACTTGCAGGAACAAAAATATTATGAAGCAAAATACAATAAAATTCAGTTTAAATCAATGGATGATTATGAACGGTTAAAAACTCAAAATGCAGCGAGAAGCCAAACATGCACCGGTTTTGTTACCGACCGTACCGGCCATAATATACAGCAATTTTCGAACGGTGAAACAGCTCTGTCATATTTTGACAAAAACTTTGAAACAAATCATTTGTATCTTTTAGATGAACCTGAAAACAGCCTGTCTCCCAAATTTCAATTGCAGCTTTTAAAATTATTAACCGATTGTGCTTATTACTGCGATTGCCAGTTTATTATTGCAACGCATTCGCCGTTTATATTATCGGCCGGCGGTGCGAAAATATATGATCTTGATGCTGTTCCCGTAAAAGTCAGCAACTGGTATGAATTGGAGAATGTTAAGATGTATTTTGACTTTTTCAAGGAATATGAGAAGTACTTCAACTAAATAATCACGGAGCTGAGAGGCAGCAGGAAATAAGGTAAAACACATGAACTCACCTATCTTAAACGCTATCACGGAACATAACAAAAAAGGCTTGTCGGCGTTCCACATGCCCGGGCATAAGGGAACGGCCTCTTGCCTTGCGCCTTTAGCGGAGGCTTTAAAACTGGATATCACGGAAATACCGGACACCGGCAGCCTGTTTGACGGCGAAGGCGCGACGGCTGAGGCCGAGCGCCTGGCGGCGGAGCTTTTCGGCACGGCCGGCAGCTTTATGAGCGCAGGCGGCTGCACACTGAGCATTCAGGCTATGCTACGCCTGGCAGCGCCGGAGGGCGGAAAAATTATCTGCGGAAGGGTGATTCACCGTTCCGCCTCAAACGCGATGGCGCTGCTGGACATCACCCCCGTTTGGGTGATGCCGGACAGTTCGGCGGGCGAAGGTTATGCCGGCAGAATAACCGCGCCGGCAATTGCCGCGGCATTGGCGGGCAATCCGGACGCGAAGGCCGTTTATATCACAACACCCGACTATTTCGGCGTGATGAGTGATATCAAAGCAATTTCGCGGGAGGCGGAGAAATACGGTGTTCCTGTTCTTGTTGACAATGCGCACGGAGCGCATTTGAAATTTACCGGCGATGCCATGAGCCCGACAGAGCGCGGCGCGGCAATGAGCGCGGATTCCGCGCATAAGACACTGCCTGTGCTTACCGGCGGAGCATGGCTGAACATCGCGGATGAGAAATATCTTTTACAGGCCCGTGCGGCGCTTGCCCTTTTTGGCTCAACCAGCCCTTCCTACCTTACCATGCTGTCGCTGGACCTGTGCAGGGGCTGGCTGGCTGATAACGGTGCCGCCGAACTTCAAAATCTTGCGGAAAAAGTTTTGGAACTGAAAGAATACGCAAATGAACTGGGGATTTCGCAGCCTTCGGGAGAATGCGACCCGCTGAGGCTGTCTTTCAACACATCAATAAACGGGCTGCCGGG
>CAYOAW010000016.1:3317-11065 GCA_964402095.1 uncultured Eubacteriales bacterium
TGCTCTGCCCGGCGAGCGGATTACGGAACCGGTTATTGAACTTTTAAGCGAATACGGAATTATAAACATAACCGTTGTAAAATAATTCAAATTGCGCTATACTGATATACACAGAAGTCTATATTTACGGGAGGCGAACTGTATGAAGCTGATTGTAGGAATAGTAAACACCGATGACTGTCACACTGTTCTGGGCGAATTAACAAGCAACGGCTTTAGCGCCACAAAGCTTTCCACTTCCGGCGGCTTTTTAAGGGCAGGCAACGCGACTCTGCTTGTGGGTGCCGAGGATGACAAAGTGAGTGAGATTATAGACATTTTTAAGCGTTTCAGCAGCAAACGCACACAAATGATCGAAACGAGCCCCTCGCTTACCGGCGAAGCTTTTATTACCATGCCGGTTGAGGTAACTGTGGGCGGCGCGACTGTTTTTGTGCTGGATGTGGATCAGTTCTATAAACTTTAACGGTTGGCGCAGGCGCGCTAAATCCCTTTTTGCGGGAGTGTCAGATGGATTTTCAGGGAATGAAGGTAAACAGCGGATTAAAAGATGCCCTTTCCGCGATGGTTGCTTCAAATAAAATGCCACATGCAATTATTCTTGAGGGGTCAAGCGCGGCAGGGCGTATGAAGTTAGCCCGTCTGATTGCCGCGTCTTTGGTGTGCACTTCCGCGGGGGAACGCCCCTGCATGGTTTGCTCCGCCTGTAAAAAATCATTCGGTTCAAGGCGCGGAGAAAAAAAGTATGCCGGGGACAAGCTGCTGAGCGAAAAGCTGAATCATCCCGATATCAGCGAAATTGCCAAAGAATCCGACAGAGTTCAGTTCGGTATCAACCCGATTCGCATCATGCGAAGCGAAGCGTTCATTATGCCGAACGAGTCGGATGTAAAGGTATATATCTTGTCAGACGCTCATCTCCTGAATGCGCAGGCGCAAAACGCTCTTCTTAAAATTTTGGAGGAACCGCCCGCCTATATTTGTTTTATTCTTGAATGCAGCAGCAGCAGTATACTGCTGCAGACGGTCAGATCCCGCTCGGTGGTGTTCAACCTCGGCCCGCCCGAGAAAGGCGAGGGCATATCGTCCAAAAAAATGGAGAAAGCGGCCGTTGCAGCAGCCAATGTCGCCAGCGCTGTCATGGCGCCCAAAGAATATGAACTGCTTAAGAGCGCCGCGGTTTTTGAAAACGATAAAGTGCTTCTCAAACTCGCCCTGCCGGAACTTGAATTGATTTTCAGGGACGCGTTGGTGATAAAAATGGGCAACAGCGAAACAATGTCGGTTTCGCCGGAAACCGCCGGATTGCTCGCCGAAGCATTTCCGGGTGAAAAGCTGATAAAACTGATAGAGGAAACAAGAAAACTTCAGGAAGCAATCGAAAGAAACGCGAATCATAATTTGCTGATAACATTGTTAAGCAGCAGGCTTAAAGTATAGCGATACTTTTACATATAAACGGTAAGGAGAAAGTAAATGGCAGAGGTAATCGGAATAAGATTTAAGGAAGTCGGCAAGGTTTATTACTTTGACCCGGACGGACATAAATTTAAAAAAGGGGACAGGGTTATTGTCGAAACCGTGCGCGGTGTCGAATGCGGCGAAGTTGCTATGGACAACCGTGATGTTCCGGAAGACCAAATAATAAGGCCGCTGAAAAAGCTTTTAAGGGAGGCCACGCCGGAAGACATCGAGGCTGCCGATAAAATTGCCGCGAAGGAGAAAGAGGCCTTCGATATATGCACGCAGAAAATTGTCAAGCATGGGCTGGATATGAAACTTGTGGAGGTGGAATACACCTTTGACGGCAGTAAAATACTGTTTTATTTTACCGCGGACGGCAGAATCGATTTCAGGGATCTTGTGAAGGATTTGGCAAGTGTTTTCCGCACCCGCATCGAACTCAGGCAGATAGGTGTGCGGGATGAGTCAAAGATGATCGGCGGACTCGGGCTTTGCGGCAGGCCGTTTTGCTGCAGCACATTCCTCGGGGATTTTCAGCCCGTTTCAATTAAAATGGCCAAGGAGCAGGGGCTGTCCCTGAATCCGGTTAAAATCAGCGGCACTTGCGGCAGGCTGATGTGCTGTTTGAAATATGAGCAGAACGCTTATGAGCATCTGCTGAAAATCACGCCGAAACAGGGCGCGATTGTGGAAACTTCCGAAGGGAAGGGCGTTGTTGTCGAAAATAATTTGCTGACCGGCCGGCTGAAGGTCCGCCTTCACCGCAATCCGGACGCGCCCGCGCAGATTTTTCAGCGCGATGAGGTGAAAATTGTCAAAGATGTTCCGATCCGAGTGGCTCCGGAAGAATTGGCGGCGCTGAAAAACATTGAGTAAGCATTATGGATTTATACTCGCGCATGGCTGAAAATTATGCTTGCTTTTTTTTATGTTTGTGTTAAAATTACTTCTATAATTTAATAAGGAGGTTAAAGTAATGGCATATTTTATTAATGACGACTGCATTTCTTGCGGTTTATGTGAATCTGATTGCCCCGTCGAGGCTATTTCCGAAGGCGACGGCAAGTATGTTATCGACCCCGAGAAGTGCACAGATTGCGGCAATTGCGCAGAGAATTGCCCGGTATCCGCTCCAAACCCTGCTGAATAATAATGTGACAGGGCCCAATAGCGCTTGAGGTTTCTCAAGCGCTATTTTCATCATATAATAAATTTTGCGGGAGGGATTGCAATGAAATTTACCGGCGGATTTGTTTATCGGGGGCGAAACACAAAGGAAATATCGTTCCCATTGGGGGGGATCGGCGCAGGATGCATAGGACTTGGCGGCAACGGCAGGCTTATTGATTTTGAAATATTCAACAAACCGAACAAAAACAGTTTTAACGGTTTCAGCCACATTGCGGTAAAGGCCGAGGATACGGAAAAGGTGTTGGATACCCGTGTTTTGAACGGCGACCTTCAGCCGTCCTTTTCGGGGGAACTCAACGGCGGCAGTTTCGGCGGTTACGGTTTTGGTGTCAGCCGTTCCACGCTGGCCGGTTTGCCCCATTTTGAAAATTCGGTTTTTACCGGCGCTTTCCCGTTTGCCGGGCTTGAATTCACCGATGAACATTTTCCGGGGGAAGTAACATTGACGGCATTCAATCCTTTTATCCCGCTGAATGATAAAGACTCCAGTTTGCCTGCCGCTTTTTTTGAAATTGAGTTTTTTAACAATACCGGCAAAGAGCTGACTTATACTGCCGCTTTCAGCTTAACAAACCCTGCGAAAAGCAAAAATACCAACCTTGCCGGCAAAGACGGGGCAGTCAGTTTTATAAGCTTGGACAACGAAAGGGATATGGCGGAAAAGCCGGAATACGGCAATATGTGTGTTTCGACCGACTGTATGAGCGCCGCTGTTCAAAATTACTGGTTCCGGGGGGAATGGTTTGATGCGCTCGGTGTTTATTGGCGGGATTTTTCAAAAAAAGGCACTCTCTCCGCCCGGGAATATACGGATAAAGCCGATAAACAGGACACAGCCACACTGGCTGCCCGGATTCGGTTGGCGCCGAATGCAACAGGCACAATAAGATTTATTGTCTCCTGGTATTATCCGAATTGCGTCAACTACTGGAATACCGAAAAATGCTTGTGCGGCGGAACCTGTGAGCCGTCAAGCTGGAAAAACTATTATGCCTCTTTATTTGAAAATTCGGCGCAATGCGCTTTATATGCCTTTCAAAACTATGAAAGGCTGAAAAGCCAAACGGAGCTGTTTCGGGAAGCATTGTTTTCCTCAACATTGCCGCGCAGTGTGCTGGATGCTGTCACCGCCAACATTTCGATTTTAAAAACGCCGACTTGCCTGAGACTCCAGGACGGTTCCTTTTACGGTTTTGAAGGCTGCCACTGCGACAGCGGTTGCTGTGAAGGCTCCTGTACCCATGTCTGGAATTATGCTTATGCGCTCCCGTTTTTGTTCCCTTCACTGGAACGCTCGATGCGGGAGCTTGATTATACCTACAATATGGATGAATTCGGCGGTATGTCTTTCAGGCTGCTGCTGCCTTTGGGCAGGGAACGGAGCAGTTTCCGGCCCTGCGCGGACGGCCAGTTCGGCGGTATTGTCAAGGTTTACCGTGAATGGAAAATATGCGGTGACCGGGAGTGGCTGAAAAACATGTGGCCCGGTGTGAAGAAAAACCTTGAATACGCCTGGTCTGCAGGGAATTATGACAGATGGGATCCGGAAAAAACAGGCGTCCTGCACGGCAGGCAGCATCATACCCTTGATATGGAGCTTTTCGGGCCGAATTCCTGGCTGACCGGTTTCTACCTTGCCGCGCTGAAGGCGGCGGCGGAAATGGGCAATTACCTCGGCGACACGCAGGCTGCGGAAGAATATGCCGCGCTGTTCGGCAAGGGCAAGGCCTGGGTGGAAGAAAACCTGTTTAACGGCGAGTTCTATTACCATAAAATCGATGTCAGGGACGAGTCCATCCTTGAACCTTATGAAAATGTGATTAACTATTGGAACTTTGAGGCCAAAGAAATCAAATACCAAATCGGCGAAGGCTCCGGGATTGACCAGGTGCTTGCGCAGTGGCATGCGAATATTTGCGGGTTAGGTGAAATTTATGACAAAGGCCGTGTAAAAAAAGCGCTTGCAGCCATTTATAGATACAATTACAAAACAGACATGCGCAATCACTTCAACCCCTGCCGGATTTACTGCCTGAATGACGAGCGGGGGACAGTGATGTGTGACTGGCCGGACCCCGCAAAAAAGCCGGTTATACCCGTACCGTATTCCGAGGAAACCATGCACGGTTTTGAGTACCAGGCAGCGGTTCATATGCTGCAGGAGGGTATGGTTGAACAGGGCGTCGAACTGATAACGGCAATAAGGCAGCGTTATGACGGATGCAGAAGAAACCCTTGGAACGAATTTGAATGCGGCAGCAATTATGCGCGCTCGATGGCAAGTTATGCCGCGCTTTTGGCTTATTCCGGCTTCGTGTTTGATATGCCGAAACTGACAATCGGATTTAACCCGATTGTTGAAGGCGATTTCAAATGTTTCTGGTCGCTGGATTCCGGATGGGGCGTGTTTGAAAGAAACGGGAAAACCGTTACGGTCAGAATACTGTACGGTGAACTGAAAATCGCCCGTTTGCATCTTCCCTTTATTGTGCCCAAAAGCGTTTTTGTGTGCGGTGAACAGGTGAATTTTAAGGCTGAAAACGGGGCGGCGGTATTTGAAGCGCCGGTTCTGCTGCAAGCGGAAACCGCAGCCGGTGAAATTATTCTGACTGATTAGTTGATATTCACGCTGTTACAGTTATTGATTTCTGAAAGCAGGCGGCAATATAAAACGACGCTCAAATGATTGCTTGGGCGTCTTTTTATTATATAAAAAGGTTTGCACCGTAATCGAGTATCATATATAATACTTATGTGATTGGTACAGCCTGCCGGACAGTGTGCGTGATTCCCTACAGCGGTACGGATTTTTATATTATAATCGGAGGTCAATTCATGGCGCGCGATATACTCGGATATACCGGTAACAAATCATGACATACGAGATTACAAAAACAAAGCGGAACCTTATCCTTTTCACAGCCTGCATCTCAACATTCATGGCAACACTGGACGGCAGTATTGTAAACATTACGCTGCCGGTTATTTCAACATATTTTTCGGTCAGCATCAATTCGGTACAATGGATTGTGTCGGCTTATTTGCTGGCAATATCATCGGTTCTTTTGATATGGGGAAAAATTTCCGACAATTACGGCAAAAAGTACCTGTTTGCTGCCGGCCTTGCTGTTTTTACGGTTGGCTCGGTGCTTTGCGGTGTTTCAAACAGTTTGTCAATGCTCATCGTTTCCCGCGTTTTGCAGGCAATCGGCGCATCTGTTACCATGGCGCTGGTTCAAGGCATTGTTACTTTGATTTTTCCGCCGACCGAAAGGGGAAAGGCGCTTGGTATTGTCGGGACCGTCGTCGCCATTGGCAGTCTGGTTGGCCCCGGGCTCGGCGGAATACTGGTGCATGCGGCCGGATGGCGCTCAATATTCTTTATTAACATTCCTTTCGGCACGGCAGGCGTTATACTTGCGCTGATTCTTATGCCGAAAGCTGAGGTGAAAGCCGGGAATAAATCATTCGATATGAGAGGGTCCGTTGTTTTTGTATTTTCGATTTCTCTTTTATTCATAGGCCTTCTTTTGCTGCAGGACGGGGTAATATCGCCGGTTGCCATGCTGTTGATGCTTGCGGTTTCGCTGATGCTTTTTATTGCTTTTATTATGTATGAAAAAAAATTGGCTGATCCGCTGCTGGATATAAGGCTCTTTAAAAACATCAAATTTTCGATAAGCCTGGTTACAGCCTATATTTCCTATCTTTCTATGTTTGCTTATATATTCCTTATGCCGTTTTATCTTCAATACGTATTAAATTATGACATTATGACCGCGGGTTTTATAATGTCCGTTTATCCGCTGACCACAGGAGTTATCGCACCGCTGAGCGGCTGGATTTCAGACAAAAAGAGCAATATTCCGTTAACGCTTATCGGCCTTTGTATTAACACGGTTGCGTTCGGTTTACTTTCTGTTTTGAATGCCTCATCATCCGTTGCGCGGATTATACCGCTGATTATGCTTCTCGGGTTCGGCAGCGCGGTTTTTCAGTCACCGAACACGAGCGCTATCATGGGGTCGGTATCAAGGGATAAACTTGGCGTGGCAGGCAGCATCAATGCCTTTTTCAGGAATTTCGGTATGGTATCGGGCACCACTTTGGCGGTGATGCTTTTTATGTTTGTGACAAAGGTTGGCATCAGCAATATGTCGTCGCATGTTTTTGACTCGGCTGTTTTCCTGAAGGGATTCAGGGCGGTTATGATAACTGCCGGATCATTTTCATTTTTTGCAGTGATATTAAGCGTCTTTCGCAGAAAAATTAAAGCGGAGGAAAACAGTTTGAATTCAGAAAATCGTGTTTTTATCGGGGAGTAAAGCCATGCAGGGAACTCAACTCGAATATTTAGGCTCCGGTATTTCCGCCGTTATTACCAAATCCCACAGGTTCGGAACGGATGCGCTGCTGCTGGCATCTTTTGCCGCTCCGAAAAAAAAAGAAAAAGCCTGTGATTTCGGCACCGGCTGCGGCATCATTCCGCTGCTTTGGTGCAGGTCGGAAAGAAAAGAAAAAGTCGCCGCGGTCGAAATTCAGCCCGAAGCCTGCGAGCAGGTGAAGATGGCGATTGAGCTGAATTCACTGCAAGAAAAGCTTGAAATATTCAATGCCGACTTGCGCGGGCTTAAAGGTATTTTGACAATGGGCGCATGGGATTTGGTGACCATGAATCCTCCGTATAAAGCGTCTGACGCCGGCATAAAAAGCTTCAGTGAAGCGGACTTGATTGCGCGGCATGAGGTGATGTGTTCTCTGGAAGAAGTGGCAGCGGCTGCATCGGGTTTGTTGAAATACGGTGGCCGATTCTGCCTTTGCCATCGGCCGGAGAGGCTGTGCGATATTTTTTTTGCAATGCGAAGCGCGGGGATTGAACCGAAACGAATGAAAACCGTTGCCCAAACTGCCGGCAAAGCGCCATGGCTCGTTCTGGTTGAAGGAAGAAAGGGCGGCAGGGCGGGGATGAAAATTGAACCGCAGCTGCTGCTGCAAAACGAAGACGGCGGTTATACACCGGATATGCTCGCTGTTTTCGGCGAATACTATGAAAATGACAGGCGAAAAGCCGGAGAATAAACAGCATGGGACGG
>CAYOAW010000016.1:11165-30379 GCA_964402095.1 uncultured Eubacteriales bacterium
GCGAATACTATGAAAATGACAGGCGAAAAGCCGGAGAATAAACAGCATGGGACGGGTTAAACGTTCTTTTCAATATTAAATTATAATTTATCCGGAGGCTGTGAAATGGACATTAAACAACTGGAACCGTATGTAAAACCGATAAAACTGCTGATTCGCGTGATTTCATTCTTCCTTTCCGTTATAACGTTTTTTACCGCGATGGTGCCGGGGCTCCTGAAAAAAACATATACCCCTTTGCCTGCGGAGATATCGGCTTTCAGCACTGTGCCTGCCGACACAGACCCGTCCGCCCCGCGCATCACTATCGCCGACGGCGGCGCGAGCGGTTATGTGATTATTTACGGCAGAGACGCGGTTTTTGCCGAAAAGACGGCAGCGCAGGAACTTTCCGATTATCTTTTCAAAATCAGCGGCGCGCGTTTATCGGTTTACACCGATGAGCGTTCAGAAACAGCGAAGGAAATCGTTGTCGGCAAAACCAACCGCGAGGGCTCCGGTACATTCACCGTTGACCGCGCCGCCCTTGGGGATGACGGCTTCAATATAAAAGTCGCCGGGCAGAAGCTTGTGATTGCCGGCGGGGAAAAACGGGGCACGCTGTACGGCGTTTATACTTTTTTGGAAGACTTCCTCGGCTGCCGCTGGTATTCAAAGGATTTTGAACTGGTGCCGGCAGTCAGTAAAGTAACCGTGAAGCTGTCAACCGATGTGACCCAGACGCCGGCATTCACCTTTCGGGACATTTACTGGGACTGCACACAGGACAGTGTATTCCGCGCAAAAGCGAAAATCAACGGAATCCATTTTGATTCCCCCGTCAAACCGATGGCGCCGTATATCGATGTGATCAAATCCGCGGGTTTTTCATTTGAGGGGATTATCAACGGCAGCGATTATTTCGCGGAGCACCCGGAATACTTTTTTGTGGATAAAACAGGGAACCGCAACCCCGGCCAGCTTTGCCTGACCAACCCGGTTGTAATCAGGCTGCTCGATGAGTATGTCTGCGCCCAGGTTGCTGCCCGGCCGGACTGCGATATATTCACGCTTTTCACTAACGACAGCGACGAGGTCTGCAACTGCCCGGACTGTGCGGCGGTTAACGGCGCGGAGGGAACCTGCGTGGGCACGCTGATGCGCGTGGTCAACACCATCGCGGCGGATGTTTATAAAATCCGGCCTGACGCGACATTCCAGACGCTGATTTGGGAAAGCGGCCTGACACCGCCTGCAATAACAAAACCCGCGCCGAACGTAGCCGTTCAGCTGTGCGCCATCAGCTGCAATATGGCAAAACCGTATGATCAGGCTTCACCTAAATTCTGTGAATTTATCAAAAACTGGTCGACAGTCGGGTGCAAAATCAGCGTTTGGGATTACAACATTAATTTCACCAACTACTGCGCGCCATGCCCGAATATTGACAATATGGACGGAAATATCCGCCTGATGTACGCGAATAATATACGCGGCTACTTTATGCAGGGGAACGCCTACGGCAACAGCGGGGAGTTCGGCGAGCTGCGCGCGTATATCACCGCGAAACTGCTGTGGAACCCGGCATGTGATATTGAGGCAATCAAAAATGAATTCCTGCGGGCATACTACGGTCCCGGGTACAAGAATATAGCCGCTTATATCAAACTGACCGAGGAGAATGCGGCGGACAGCTTTGATATTATCTGCGATCCGGACAAAATGCTCACACTCAACAGCAGGCAGGCCGCGCAGTGCGATGTCTGGTGGGATGCAGCGGAAGCCGCGGCGCAGAATGACGGCCAGCTCGCGTGCATACAGCGCTCGCGCATACAGCTGCGCTACTATAAAGCTACGATGCACCTCGGCGAGTTCAGTTACCTGAACTCTTTTGCGAACATTTGGGACGAGGGCGAAAAGCTGTATGACGATATGCAGCGCATGGGCGTGAACTATATCTGCCAGGGCAGGACACTCAACGAAAAGGACAAGGTTTTCTTTGTCCTAAATCCGAATAAGTGGAAGATGTGAACTCTTTATAAAGACTTAAATCAAAGGGCTGTAAAAACGAAATCTCGTTTTTACAGCCCTTTTAAAATATTTCGGCCTCTCATCCAAGAGGGGGTAAAAGCGGCAGATGTCTTTTTTGCCTCGCCTGCATCAGGAGATGGTATACACCCGCGTGATGCAGAGGCAGAACCTACGGATGCGCTATACGCGCCCTCTGCCGCTGCCCATTAACCACCGGCCACTGACCGCTATCGGTTTAGCGCCTTCTCCAGCGCCGGCATAACCGTCTGCGCCATGCGGTAAAAGCCCAAGTCGTTCGGGTGGCATCCGTCCACAGTGCAGCTGTCACGGAAATCTGTGCCGAACAGTTCGCCGCCGTCCGCAAACTGAACATTGTAATGCTCCGCGAGCAATTTCTCATAGCTTGCTTTGACAATATCGCGCCGTACCAGGTCGGTTGTAAAGTTTGTGTCCGGTTTGGAGAGCATAATAACCGGCAACTCCGGCTGTTTTGCCAGGATGGTTTGTAAAAAAGGCAGATGTGTTTTTAAAAGATGCTCCGGGTCGGGCGCGTTGTGGTCATAATCCATCACAAAGCAGCTCATGCTGAGCCCGGCGATGTATTCCGCCATATAGGTTTCGCCTTTTGCGCTCCCTGAAAAACCAAGGTTGATAAAATCGCTGTCAAATTGGCGGGCGAGCATGGCGCAGTAGCTGTTCGATGTGCGGGAAGCGCAGCCGCCCTGGGTGATGGAGGAACCGTAAAAAACAATCGGCTTTTCATTTGTATAGGGCGGGGGAGCAGTGACGGAAGCGCCGTTTTCCAGCCCGATTTTAAGCGAACGGACGCCGTTGTAGAGCGGGAGATAGATAGTGACCGTCTTCTCGCCGCTTGAAAGCGCCACTTCGGCTTCCAGCTTTTTTTGCCCGCAGGCCGGCTGCCGGGTGGCGGTATATTTCATTTCTTTGCCGGTGCCTTCGAAAAAATCCAGGCCCGAGGAACCGCTGGACGGCATGTGCGCCATACCCGGCTCATCGAGCACCTCTAACAGGACAACCAGGTTTTCGCTGTCTGTATTGAAGCGGATTCTTCCGCCGCTGGTTTGAATGGAAAGGCCTTTCAGCCCTTCGCTCATTAACGCGAACACTGATTTCGGCACACGGCAGTAAGCGCCGGGGACAAGGCCGCAGACGGCTGCCGCCGACTGCATCGGGTCAAAACAGAAATAACCGTTTTTATCTTGTTTCATGTATGCTCTCCTTTTGCCCTTTGTAAAGGCAGGGCTGCCGAGAACCGGCGCATTCCGGCTCCCGGCAACCTCTTATGATCCGCTGATATATCAATGGCTTTTAAACGGGACACTCAGACTGCCCGCCGTTCAATCAGGCGGCAAAATAGTGCCCCAAAGCCGCAAACGCTTTAAACAGCAGTGTGAAGACGGACGCGAAGTTGAAGTAAACAAATACCCCGTCCGGCTCGGTCTTTGCGGTAAACTGAAAATCATCGACAAATACAGTGCCCTTATCGCCGCGTTTTGCTGTATCGTCGTTTAATTTCAGCTCTATATCAATCACTTTCTTCAGCGCGTCGCCGTTTTTGCCGATGCCGTTTGTGTTGCCGTAAAGAAAGAGCCTGGTAAGGTCAAGCGTAACGGTGTGCCATTGTCCGTCGGCAGGTATTTCGGCGGAGGTTAAAGGTGTGCCTTTAACCAAAGGCGAATACCAGGCAAAAGCGGAGGTGTAAAACCGCATTTCGTCGAGTTTAATGCTTCTGCCGGAGGTATTTTTAATTTTAAAGCTGACTGTACCGTTTACCGAATAATCTGTGTTGACAGCGGGGAAAACGGTCGGGCTGATTTTATTTTTCTTGTACGACAAAACGGGGCCAAACGAGAATTTTTTGTTAAGGCCGTTTTTAACAGTGTAATCAATCTTCAGCGCGGCTGTACCGCTTGCTTTTTCCGCTGAAGTGAATGAAACGCAGGCGTTGCCGGAGTTCGACCCGAAAGCCGGCGCAAAATACGGCTCGCCGGTTTCACGCCAGATGCTGTCGATGTCGCAGGTGGTCCAATATTTATCCTGCACATACTTCGCGTTGTCCATCCGCCTGGTGATAAAAGCCGAGGCAGCCAGTGTAAATTGGCCGTTCTCCGTAGCAAACAGATTGGAATAGTTGTTAACCTGGGAGAAAGCGTACGCGGCGCTTACCGGCTCGGCAACGGAGTCGCTCCATATTCTAACAGTGTCCGGCGAGGTGATTTCGGCTTTTGCTTCCACATAAATGCCGTTCGTGCCTGCGATTGAAAATCCGTAAAGCGGAGTATCGCCTGGAGAGGCGGTATAGGTGCCGAATGTTTGAGGTTTTACGGCAAGCCCGTCGCCGGTGTTCTTGAATTTCACCGTAATGCTGCCGCCGCTGACAGCGGCCGTGTCCATTACGGGGGCGGAATAACTCTGCCGTTTGCCGTATACCAGCCCTAAAGCGGCAAAGGCCATTTTTTCACCGACAGGTTTTTTTATCATCGGATGGATAGCGCCCACTGCGCCCATATCTTTGTCAATCTTCTTCGTGTCCCACTCAAGCGGAACATCATAAATAGTGGTCATTGCCGCCGCGGACGGATTTTGAGCCTGAATTTCAGCAAGCTGAATGTTGAAGTTGCCCACGAGGTTATAGGAGTCAACATTGTCACCGTAAAGATAGGAGGCGATTTGTGTGTATACAAAAGGCATGCTGCTGCCTTCGTAGCCGAAAAGCCTGCTGTAGCTTTTTTGCATCAGGTTCATCGCGTCGGTATAGGCGCCGTGCGGTTCGGTTATGTTGCTTTCGCCCTGGTACCATATCATGCCGTCCGGTTGGAAGTGACGCAAAGGTTCTATCTTTTTGTTGTAATTTGCCGTCATATCAACAAAGGCGCTGTGTTTCACGCTGCCCCATTGGTCCGAAGTGATGTACCTTCCGGTTGAAGCCAGATAATCTTTCACAGCGGAGCTGCTGTCGATTGCCTGCCTGGAAAGCCAGGTGTAAATAGAAGATCCGCCCAAGGAAGCGTTGAGAATGCCTACCGGCATATCAAGCTCGGCGCGAAGCTTGCAGGCGAAGAAATAGGCGACCGCGCTGATGTTGAGAATCTTGCCCGTTTCTGTGCCTTTGCACCAAAAGGCGTTTTTAATATCACTTTGCGCCTCATACGGCAAATTATCCCCCGAACCGTTGTATTCCGGAAAAACTGGAACATCCAAAGCCCTTATATATTCTTCGGTGCCTCCGTTTTTGGATATCTCGAAGCCCTCATAGGTTTGGGCAAGGCCGTACTGCATATTGGACTGGCCGCTTGCCAGCCAAAGCGCGCCGAACAAAACATCCGTAAGGTCCGCAAAAAGCGTGCCGTCTGCATATACTTTTATTTCATAGCCGGCATATCCGCCTTCGATGCCGTCCATGACAGCTTCAAAAGTCCCGTCCGAAGCGGCGGTTGCCAGGCCTTGGCGCATAACCGCGTCGCCGCCGCGGAGAATCATCACCGAAATTTCGGTTCCCGGTGCGGCGGTACCGGCGATTTTAATCGGTTTGTTGCAGGCAAACAGCATATTGCTGCCGTAAATCCCCAAAAGCGCCGGGGCGGCGCTCTGCGCCGAAACGGACAGGACGAAAACAGGCAAAAGCATACAGAAAGCAAGTGCGGCAGACAGAAATTTTTTCATCATTACGCCTCCGTTTTTTTATTTATATAATATAATACGCATCTGATAAAAATCAATGCGGTTTTTGTACGCGAACAGCGGAAAACATATTCCCCGCGCTGAAAGATAAAGATAATTTACAGTTTTTTAATCATAATTTCCGAAATATTCGGGCCTCTTTCACCGTCGCGCACCGTTAATTTCAGTTTCAGCTTTCCGTCCCTGAAGACGGACTTCGGCAGTAGATTTTCCGTTTCGACAAAAGGTTCGTTCACAAAGATTTCGCTGTGAATCTTTATGTCGCCGTTTTCGCCGCCCCAAAGGGTTATGTGTATCGGATGATACTTTCCGTAAACCGTGCGTATCGTATACTCCGCGTCTTTTTCCAGCCCGCTGTAATTGATAATAAGCGGTGTTTGGTAAAGCGTGCATACATTTTGACGCCAGGCGAGCGGAACATTCAGCCCGTCATCCTCATCATGCGGCGGCGGCATCAAAAAGGAAAGCAGAGGGGTTTTGAAAAAGCCCGGGTCTTTGGCGTAATTGTCATGGCCTTCAAGGCGCTTCCAGCTGTCTTTGGCGCCGAAGTTGTCATAAAATCCGCCTTCGCCGGGGTTTGTCCTGTTCAGAATACGGAAAATAGCCTCTTGCCTTTCTTTCTTTGTTTCTAATTTTTCGGCATTATCAAGCTGAGCTGTAATGTACCGGCGGTCATTCAGCGGAATATCGAGGCATTCGACAAAAGCGCCCCTGTCCCAATCCGAGGCAAAGTGGCGTATTACCGTCAGCTGGGCACCGATTTCTTTGAAAAGAAGGTCGGCAAGCGTGTTGATTTTTTTACGGATTTCTGGCATTATTTTTTCTGTTTTTGCTTTGTTTAAAATGAGCTTTGCTCTTTTGATACAGTCAACGGTTCCGTCCTTGCCGCAGGTGCAAAGGGTTTTCAACGCTTCCGCTTCAAGGCTTTTTTCGTAGTGATACCGGTTTTTTTGGTAATAGTCGAAGCATGCCCGCAGAAGATGCATCTCAAAACGGTAAGAACTTTTTCCGGTTTCATTCAGCCTGGTTTCCATACCGGTCCATTTTTCATAGGTTCTCTCGATTTCCGAATTAACCGCAAATTCGCCCGCCAGATTTTTTTCGAGCGATAACAGGCCATCCGCGATTTCTTCCGCCATGGAGCTGTCGATAAAAAGCCCTGCGTAATCGGTTAAGGTTTCCGCCACGGAGGTTTTGGGGTTCCACTCCTGGGCGAGCCAGATGAATTTATTGACATCATCGTTTATGCCTTCGGAATAGCAGACGGAACCTGCCATATACTTGCAGTAAAGGTTATGAATAAGCTTTTCACCGTTCGGGCGCGGATTGATAAATTCCCGCCCGAGTGTCAGGGCAAGGGTTAAATCCCACTTCGGTATCGGATATTGGCAGCGAAGGGTGTGGCATATATCCGCATAGTTCCTTATCGGGTAACGCTTGGGTGTTCTTTTGCGGAGCACATCAATATTGTCGCGCTCCCACGGGGCGAATGTTACTCCGTAAAGCCATTCGGGCTTTTTGGCCAGTTCCGCGTAGAATTCTTCCGCCCATGCTTCGCTCGGGCAGAAAGTTTGGGGCGAAATCCAAATTTTGATGTTGCTGTGGTGCTTTTTTGCGGCAGCGGCGAATTTTTCGGACACTTCAAACAATTTCCGCGGGAAGAGCCTGCCAGGGTCGCCGCCCGGAATAAACAGGTGGTCCAGATAAGGAACAAGGGCGAAAACATCGTCGCGCTTCTTTTGCTCCTTTATAAAGTCCTGCTCGCTGATATCCTCGCCGAACATATTCGGGTACCACATGCCGCATTCAAGTCCGTAGGAATGGATGATTTCCGAAAGGTTTCGCGTCATTTCGAGCGGATCATATTTCATCAGGCAGTTTTTATCGGCGTCGTCGGTGCCGGGCGGCAAAATGTCGATGGTGTTTGCGCCGAACAGCGCCAGTTCGCGGATATATTGATCGAAGATTTCCGGTGTCCACGCGTCATAAGCGTTGGTCTTCGGGCGGTAGGCAAGCTGGTGGCCCCTGATTGGGAAACGCGGAGCGGTTGAAACCGAAAAATCAAGCGGCAGCGTAAACCTGCCGGCGCCCCAGTCCATTATCCGCAGCAGTTTGCCAACCCCGTAGAGCACACCCCTTTCGTCTTCGCCGATGACGGCGCAAAACGGTTTGTCCTGATTGCTTGTGGCCAGGCGGTAGCCTTCGCTGCCGGGTTTCGGCAAACCGTTCACCAGCGCGACCGCCGGGATGCAGGGCAGCCAGTTGCCGCCTACGGCAATAACAGCTTCGGCGGAATGCGGATACTTTACCTCTGTTTTAAGTTTAATCCCTGTTCTTTTAAAGATTTCATCGGCCAAAACCATGACCGCTTTTCGTTCGGCTGCGGAGGCATTTTTATCGGCAAAAATGACCGCTTTCGAAAAATCGGTATGTTTGGGTTTCATCTCAGCTTCATGTCCTTTCATAAGTTTTCAAATATTATGTTCCTATTCATTATCATCATGCAAATGCAATTTGTCAACGATATCATTGACTTTTAGATGTATTAAATATATATTTAAAAAAAACAGGATATAAAGCGGCGGATGACGCTTTCCGCAGTACCGATGCGGAGACATCGGTTGCGGCGCAAGCGGGCCGGCAAAACCGGCGGTTAATTACACCGGCGCAAATGACGGGGGATTGCATATGAACCAATATGAACTGAAAAAAGCATTTATAGAGAATAAGCGCGTTTGCGGTACGATGATTGCTTCGCCTTCATCCAAGTGGGCGGCGCAAATCGGTAAAACGGGTGTCGATTTTGTTTTTATCGACTCCGAGCATATGCCGCTTGACCGCTCGGTACGCGGATGGATGTGCGAATGTTATAAAGCGATGAATATAGCGCCTGTTGTGCGCATACCGTTTTGCAGCGCGTATGAAGCTTTTGCTGCCATTGAGGATGGCGCGGTTGGGATCGTTTCGCCTTACCTTGAAACAACGCAGGAAATCGATATTCTAATCGGTGCGGTTAAGTACCGCCCGCTGAAGGGGAAACGCCTGCAGCAGGTTCTTTCCGGTGAGGTTATACTCTCTCCAAAAGAAAAGGATTATCTGAAAAAATACAATGACGGGCATCTTTTAATACTGAATATCGAAAGCCGCTTTGCGGCAGACCATATTGATGAACTCATTGCCAAACCGGGGGTGGATGCGGTGTTTATCGGACCGCATGATTTATCGATCAATATGGGCATTCCGGAGGAATATGACAACCCGGAATTTGAGATGTATACCGAAAAAATCATCAACGCTTGCAGGGAGCATAAAATCGGCGTGGGCAACCATTATTCGGGCAATATAGAAAAGCAGATACAGTGGGCAAAAAAGGGTATGGGTATTGTTGTATGGAATTCGGATTTAAGCCGATTTGTTAAGGCAATCGGCTCCGATTTTAATTTTATCAAAGAAGCCCTCGGCGAGGGCGGACAAAGCGAAACGGCTTATGTGACGATATGACAGCGGGGCAGGCGACTGCCTTGGCCGGATCTTATTAAATGTTGGGGGTCTGAAAATGGATATTATTTTCACCGAAAAAGCGTGCCCGCCCAAAGGGCACTACCATCAGGCGGTCAGGCATAACGGAATTCTTTATCTTTCGGGCATTCTGGGCATCACGCCCGCGGGTGAAGCTGTCAGCGGAGGAATGGTTGAGGAGGCAAAGCAGATTTTCGCAAACCTTAAAGCAATTTTAAAGGCAGGCGAAAGCGATATTGACAAGCTGCTCAGGGTGACGATTTATGTGCATGACATGGGCAGCTGGGGTCAGGTGAACAGCATGTATGCTGAATTGCTGGGTGAGCATAAGTGCGCGCGCAGCATTGTTCCGGTCAATCAGCTGCCGTTCGGGCTCAATATGGAACTGGAAGCGACTGCGGTAAGCGAAGATTCTGAATTTTGAATAACGGAAAGAGGTAACTGCCATGTCCGGACCGGACAATAACAGGCCGATCCCAACCAAAGCACAGATGGAATGGGCGGATATGGAGCTGGGTGTGCTTATACACTACGATATCCCTGTGTTCAGCCCGGGTTTTGAGTTCAGGGAAAACTGGGGCAATCCCTTGGATGTTTCGCTGTTCAATCCCGCGCAGCTGGATACCGATCAGTGGCTGAGCACCGCTGCAGCTGCCGGCGCAAAATACGCCGTGCTGGTTGCAAAGCATTGCTCGGGCTTCTCTCTTTGGCCGACTCAGGCGCATGGATACAGTTTGAAAAGTTCGCCGTGGAAAAACGGTACAGGGGACATTGTCGGCGATTTTATCAAGTCCTGCAAAAAGTTCGGTATTAAGCCGGGGCTTTATTACAGCGTTGCCTGCAACGGATATTTCTGCGTTGACAACCCCGGGAAAGTTCTTTCGGGCAATGAAAACGAGCAGAAAGCATATAACGAAATGGTGGTTAAGCAGGTGACGGAACTGTGGACACAATACGGAGACCTGTTTGAAATCTGGTTTGACGGCGGCGCGCTGCCGCCGGAAAAAGGCGGGCCCGATGTGCTCTCACTGCTGCTGAAATATCAGCCGAACGCCGTGTGCTTCCAGGGCCCCGAACAGTTCCCATCCATTTTACGGTGGGTGGGCAACGAGTCGGGTCTGGCGCCGAATCCGTGTTGGAGCACCACGAATGTTGCCGACGGCGATTTAAGCGGGACCGAGGCTGTTCCAGAAATCGGCATCGGGGACCCGGAGGGCAGGGTTTGGGCCCCGGCCGAAACCGATATGCCAAACCGCTATCTGCTTTCCAACGGCGGCGGCTGGTTCTGGCGGGCAGGCGAGGATGATATGCTGTTTGAACCCGGGGAACTGCTGGAGCGTTATTATACCTCCGTCGGCTGCAACACCAACCTGCTTATCGGTATGGTGATTGATGACAGAGGCCTTGTTCCGGACGCGGATGCGGAGCAGTTTAAAAAATTCGGCGATATGATTAAAAACCGGTTTGATCATCCTGCGGCGGAAACGGCAGGAACAGGCTGCGAATTTGAAATAAAGTTTGACGCGCCTGCGGCAGTCAATCATGTCATTCTGATGGAAGACATATCCGCGGGCGAACGCGTAAGAGAATATGCCGTAGAAGCTGAAATAAATGGTATCAATAAAACAATATGCAAAGGATTTTCGGTCGGGCATAAAAGAATAGAACAATTCGAAGATGTTCAAGCGACGCGGATCAGGCTGAAAATTCTAAAGAGTACGGATGAGCCGGTTATAAGAAAGTTTGCCGTTTACAGAATATAAGCTTCGGACTTCGATTCGATATAAAGGCAAAAGGAACGGCTTAAAAAGAAGGCACTCTTGACAATTTTAATGTGACAGAATAAAATTAGCTTGTGAAATTATTCGCATGCCGCGGAAAAGCACAAACGATAAATACTTCAATCTTTCTGTGAAAGGAATAATCCTCATGAAAATTGATTTTTCTCCTGTCAGAAAAACCGCTGCTGTTTTAGCCGCGGCGGTTATCCTTGTTTCATTAAGTTTCGGTGCGGTTCCTTGCCGTGCCGGCGGGGAGCTTGTTCAGGACGCGCAATTTTATGTGTCGCCTAACGGCAGTGACAACAACAGCGGTTCTTTTGGCTCGCCGTTTGCAACTATTCAAAAGGCAAGAAATGCCGTGGCAATCCTTAAACAAAAAGGCAAACTGCCGAAAGGCGGCCTGAAAGTAGCCATTATGGCAGGCGAATATGCCGTTCGGGACGGCTTGAATTTCGGCAAGGCTAATTCGGGTACAGCCGTCTGCCCTGTAACTTACTGCGCTTACGGCAACGGAGAGGTCAGTCTTAACGGCGGAGTCACGCTGGACAACGGCTGTTTCAGGAAGGTCAGCGGCGACGCGAAAGACCGTCTTCCCGGCATCGCGGCGATGTATGTGAAGGAATGTGACCTGAAAGCTTTAGGCATCACAGCGGCCGATTACGGTAAACTGTATGCGTTCGGTTCCTATAACACCGCGTCAAAATACGATGGCGACACAACAGGTCCGACATACAGCGAACTTTTCTGGAACGGTGAAAGGATGACGCTGGCGAGGTATCCGAACGGAAACGATTACCTTGAAACGGGGAAGATTTACGACAACGGCGACACATCCGAAACATATGGGAACGGCACAACGCAAAATCCCGGCTGGAATAATATGCGGAATCCGCGCGGCGGTACTTTCGGCATTAACTGCATACTGAAAAATAAAATCAAGAATTGGGAAACAACCGACGATGTCTGGCTTTTTGGATTTTTCAAATATGACTGGGCTGACTCCGCCACTCCGATTGCTTCCGTTGACCTGAAAGCCAAAAAACTGACCACAAAATACGCAAGCTGTTACGGCTTTAACAAGGGTGCGCGGTATTATATTTACAACTCTCTGGAGGAACTTGACGCCAAAGGCGAATGGTATCTTGACAGAACAACGGGTATGCTGTATGTCTATCCGCCGGATAACATTAAAAAAGCCGATATTCAGATAACACTGACCGTCAAAAATATTATCAGCTGCAGCGCGGATTATATAACTTTTCAAGGGATTACGGTTAAGGGCACAAGAGGCAGCGGGATTGTCATGTGCGGCAGCAACGACTCGGTCATCGGCTGTACGGTTACAGATGTTGCGGGGAACGGAATTACCATGCAGGGGAATAATAACCTTGCAGACAGGAATACGGTTTTTCATGTCGGGGCGTCAGGTATTGAAATGTCCGGCGGGGACAGAAAGACTCTGACACCGAGCAACAGCACTGCTTCAAACAACCTTGTCCGCAACTGGTCGGAGGTTGTCAAAACATACCGGTCGGCAATAGGCGCGGGCGGGACAGGCATTACAATATGCCATAACGAAATGTATGACGCGCCGCACCTTGCCGTGCTGTACGGCGGCAATGATATCGTTATCGAATACAATAAAATCCATGATGTCTGCAAGGAAACGATTGACGGCGGCGCGGTTTACGCCGGCAGGAACTGGACAATGCAGGGCTGTGTTGTGCGGTATAACTATTTCAATGAAATCAATGCCGAAATCGGAGATCCCGTCGCACTTTACTTTGACGACGCGCTTTCGGGGCAGACCGCATACGGCAATGTATTCAATAATATTAAGGGTATCGGCATTCTCGCAGGCGGCGGGCGTGATTTGGCGATAGCGAACAATGTCTTTATTGATGTCGGCACACCGGTAAGCTATGATGACAGGGCGAGAGACGGCTTTGTGAACAACGGATGGTTCGCTCATATGGTGGTTCCGGAAAACAGCACGATGTGGGCTAATCTCGCCGCCATGCCATATAAAAGCAAAATATGGAGAACGAAGTATCCTTCGCTTGCAAAAATATCAACTGACAGGTCAAAGCCGGATGATATCGAGTTCGCCTGCAATCCTTCCCACAGCATTATTGCCAATAATGTTCTTTATTCAAGCGGTAAAGAACTCGGCAATATTGCGGACTCGGTTTATACATACAGCACAGTCGGCGAAAATAAGATTTACCGCGTACAAAATCCGGGCTTCGTCTCTTTATGCAAGGATAATTTCGCGTTTAAAGACGATGCGAAGGCTTTTGATGATTTGCCGGGATTTGTCAATATCCCGTTCGGAGAAATAGGGATAAAATAGTTGCAGGACTTTCGGCAGCCTTCCTTTCGGGAGGCTGCTTTTTTTCGAAAAATCAACCAAACAGCGAAAATATATCAACCGAATAAAATATGTTGACATAGGAAGCACAGTGTGATAATATTACCACATCAGGCAGAGTACTACCAGGAAGAGTAATTGAAAGGAGGGCCGGTATGATAAGCAGCGATATTATCCGCGGGCATCTTGATGCCATCATTCTAAGGCTTATCTGCGAAAAAGACCGGTACGGATATGAAATATCCAAAGAGATATCGGTCCGTACCGATGAGCAGTTCCAAATCAAGGAGGCAACCCTTTATGCTGTGTTTCAGCGGCTTGAGAAAAAAGAACTTATTGAATCCTATTCAGGCGAAATTTCGCTCGGAGGGAAAAGGCGTTACTACCGGATAACAAAGCTCGGCAAAGCCTTTTTGAAAGAAGAAATTGAAGAATGGAAAAGCGTAAAAGCAATCATTGATTTATTTATGGATGAAAGTAAATCGGAAAGGGCTGAAGATAATGAACAGAATTGAAGAATATGTTGAGAAGTGCTTTGCGGATATCCCCGACAGCGAAAGAAAAGAACAGCTTAAAGCGGAGATAATCGAAAATCTCAACGAAAAAGTTCTTGACCTTATCGAACAGGGAAAGACCGGGGAAGATGCCGAAAACAAGACTATTATAGAATTCGGAGAAATCGACGATATTAAACAGGAGCTTTGCAAAGACATTCAAGCGGACAAACCGCGCAAATACAACAAATACGCGCTTTTGCTTTGGTTTTCTGTCGGAGGCAGTGCTTTGATTATCGGGCTGATGCTGTTTATCAACCTCTATTACACAAAAAACAACATTTGGTTTGTCTATCCGGCTTTCGGTGTTTTGTGGTGGCCGCTGGTGATGGCTTTTTTATGGCTCCGGCATAAATAATGGAACCCGTTCCGGCCGGAACAGTTAATGTACAGGACAGCAAAAAAGCGCCAAAAGCGGCAGGCTTTCAACGCTTTACGATGAAGAAGCAATGCGTTTAAACGGTTTTTGAATAAATACTGTCTTCAACAAGTATATCCACATAACCGGCAACCTCTTCTTTGGATATCTTGGTGCTGCTCATAATCCACCATTTTGCCAGGGCTATCAAAGCGCCTGCGTAATATTCGCCAAGCATCTTTACCGGAACACGGTATGATATTCCCGCTCTTTCGCTTTCGGCGAGTTTTCCGTATATTTCAGCCGAGATTGCTTTGTGTATAGCGTCTGTCAGGGTATTTGAGTTTGTGGCCTCGATTGTCAGCTTCACCATTTTGCGGTTGGCGTCAAGGAAGTCCAGCACTTTGTTGATGATACTCATGAAGTATTCCTTCCGGTTTAACGAGTTGATGTCACCCTCGAGGGAAGGAACCAGTTTTTCAAGTTCTGTTTCAATGCAGAATTCAAAAAAGTGGTATTTATCTTCAAAATGTTTGTAAAAGGTTGCCTTGTGAACCATGGCTTGGTCGCAGAGCTCGCGTACGGAGATATCGTCAAATCTCTTCTTTTCAAGCAGGCTGAACATCGCTTCGACAAGCAGCTTGTGCGTTCTGCGCACTCTCATATCCTCATTTTTTTCCATGATGAACATCCTTTCGTCGACTGTTTTTTATAAATGGTCGCATAATTACAAAATGTGCGTTAATTGTCTGTTGACCATTTGATATTTCAAGTATATACTCAAAAACGACGAATGTCAATTAAGTAATTTTCGTAGCTTTAAGGAGCTGATTTTTTGGATATTTTTACCCGTTTTATTGTAAAAAAGAAGTGGCTGATCGTAATTATAGCCATAGCGCTGATTGTGCCGTCCATTATTGGATTTGCCGCGACCAAAATTAATTACAGTATACTCAGCTATTTGCCCAAGGACCTTGATTCCATGGTCGGGGAAACCTGCCTTGAGGATGTTTTCAACCTTGCCAGTACTGCCATGGTAACAGTGGACAATATGTCAACCGCCGACATCATTGCGCTGAAAAAGGACATTAAGGCTATTGACGGAGTCAGCCATGTTATTTGGGCGGACGACCTTGTCAGCGTCACGGTGCCGCCCGAAGCATTGCCTTCGCAGATAAAGGACTTCTTTTTCAGCGGCAACACAACCATAATTCTTGTTACCTTCCAGGAAAACAGTTCTTCCGAATTGACGACAAAGGCGATAAACAGCATTGAACATATTTTGAAAAAAGACTGCTTTATCAGCGGCATATCGGCTATCGGCAACGACATCCGCAACCTTATCAACGGAGAAACGCCTATTTATCTGGGTGTTGCTGTTCTTCTCGTCCTTGTGGTGCTTTTCCTCGGTGTGGAATCAACAGTTGTTCCGTTCATCTTTCTCGCGAGTCTCGGGCTGGCAATATTGTACAATTTCGGGAGCAACATATTATTAGGTGAAATCAGCTATATTACAAAAGCGCTTGCGGCTGTTCTGCAGCTGGGTGTTACGATGGATTTCTCTATATTCCTGCTGCACAGGTATAATGAGGAACGGCTGAAAACGGAAGATCACAACGAAGCGATGATGTCGGCCATCAAATTTACTGCCACTGCAATCGCAAGCAGTTCATTAACCGCAATCGCCGGTTTCCTCGCCTTGTGTATTATGACGCTCACACTCGGCAAAGATTTAGGCCTTGTTATGGCAAAGGGAGTTCTGTTTGGCGTAATTTGCTCGTTGACGGTTTTGCCCGCAATGCTGCTGATCTTCGACAAACCGGTGCAAAAATACAAACACAGGACCGTTATCCCGGAGCTGAAAAAGACATCATTCTTTGTTGTTAAACATTATAAATCGATACTGATTGTATTTATCGTGATTGTCATTCCTTTTTCTGTTTTTCAATCAAAAACGAAGGTTTATTACAATCTTGTCAGTTCCATGCCGGCCAGCCTCAGTTCCATTCAAGGGGCTAAAAAAATCAACGATACCTTTAAAAGGCCGAGCACCGATTATCTGCTGATTGATGATTCCGTATCCAACAATAAGATTGCCGAAATGGCAGGAAATATAGAACGGATTGACGGCGTTCAGAATGTTTTATGTATGCAAACGCTGTTAGGGGACGGTATTCCGGAAAAACTGCTTCCGGAAGCGATAACCGGGATTTTTCACGCCGGAGGCAAACGGCTCCTGATTATCAGCTCCGCCTATAAACCGGCATCGGACCCGGAGAATGAACAGGTTGCTTCAATTATCAAGGAAGCGAAGAAATATGATAAAAACGCTTTGTTTACCGGCGAATCACCTATGTCAAAAGATTTAATAAGGATTGCCGATACCGACTTTAAAAACGTAAATATCGCGTCGCTCATCGCCATCTTCGCTATCATTCTTTTAACATTCCGGTCGGTTTCAATCCCGCTGATCCTTGTTGCGTCCATAGAGTCGGCCATTATGATTAATATGGGCATTCCTTTCCTGACAGGCACGACGATTCCGTTTATTGCGTCCATTGTTCTCGGCACAATACAGCTCGGGGCTACGATAAATTACGCGATCCTCATGACCACACGCTACAGGGAAGAACGGCGGAAAGGCTCTGATGCAAAAAAATCAGCGCAGATTTCCATCGAAAAGTGCTCAAAGCCTATTATGACAAGCGGACTTTCGTTTTTCGGGGCGACAATCGGTGTGGCGATGATTTCCGACATGGACATGATCAGAAGTATATGCCTGATGATAGGCACCGGGGCTCTGATAAGCATGGTTGTAATTATTCTGGTGGTACCCGCTATTATGATCATATTCTCAAAAATAATTGAAAAAACTTCATACAGGTTTTTGGAGGGAAAACAATGAAAGCATTTAAAAAACTGGCCGCAGCGGCGCTTTGCGCAGTAATCGCCGCCTCAAGCCCGGCAGCTGTGCTGGCGGCAGACAAGGCACCGGTTAAAAAAGATGAGAGCGTTTATCTGATTCTGAACGATAACGGAACGGTTAATGAACAAATCGTGAGTGTTTGGCTCCATAGCCCGGACGGCCTTAAAAATGTGACGGACGTCAGCAATCTCAAAAATATACAAAGCATCAAAAGCGATATCACACCGAAAATTTCAGGCACATCTGTCAGATGGGCAACTGCGGATACCGATGTCTATTATAAAGGCACCTGCACTGCCGTGCCGCCTCTCGGCATTAAGATTGCTTATACGCTTAACGGCAAGGCAATAGCCGCGAAAGACCTGATCGGCAAGAGCGGCAATATTGCTATCAGCATCAGCATGAGAAACAATCTTAAAAAATTATTAAACATTGACGGCGAAAAAAGAACGGTTTACACACCGCTTTTTGCCGGATTGGTGGTTGACATGCCGACCGCCGTTTTCTCCAATGTCAGCGCGCCCAATACAATGATGATGACCGAAGGCACAAACCAGGTGATTGCAATGCTTGCGATGCCCGGGCTGGCGGATAACTTTAAAGGACTGTTTGATGAACAGCTTAACAGCATCAAAGGCAAGATATCGGGCGAAATCACCATTACCGCGAAAGCCGATCATTTCGAGTTCCCGATGATAATGGGAGGCGCTGCCACAAAGTTTTCCGATTTGAAAAATATCAGCGGTTTATCGGATACCACCGGACTGATTGACGGCATCACAAAGCTTTTTAATGCCATTGACCTGCTGGGGAACGGAACCAAAACGCTGTCGGACGGCTTGGCGCTTTACAACAGCAAAATGGGAGAATTCAATGACGGTATTATGAAGGCTGCTGACGGGATTACTCAGCTCCATGACGGTATCGGGCAACTGGATGACGCAACGACACTTCTGAAGGATAAAATAAACAACGAGCTGATTCCCGGTATCACCGAAGCAAAAAATACAAAACAGGAATTGTCCGATCAGCTGGAAGCTGTGCAGCAGCTCTACAAAGACATCAATATACCGGAAATGGCGGATGTTCAGCCGGAACTGACTTCCATGATCAGCGATGTCTGCAACGCCTCCTCCGACGCGACCGTCAAAGCGCTGACAGGGAAAAGCTACAGCCAGCTGACAGCAGCGCAAAAGGCAAAAATATTATCGGCAAGGGCAAAAGTCAAACTGGACGCAAACAGCAAAATTGTTGACTTTATGGCTTCGCTGAATGCGAAAAAAATAATTCAGCTGATATCAAAATTGCAGAACCTGCAGACAAGCGCTTCCGGTATGCTTGGCGGTATGGATACCCTGATTACCTCGCTTTACAATCCGAAGGACGATATCAGCAATCCGACTTCGCTGGCAACGGCAATCCTTGCTTTGTCAGCCGGTGTTGATAAGCTTGATGACGGCGCAGGGCAGTTGATAGACGGCGCGGCACAGTTGAAGGACGGTTCCGCTCAGCTGTATGCGGGCAGCACTAAACTTGCCGACGGCGGCTTGCAGCTGAAAAACGGATTTGCCGAATTCTCAAGCAAACTGCTCGGTACAATCGGGGGTTCTGTCAATACAGATACGGTGAAAACTGCTTTAGCTGTTAAGGATGCCATGATTGAACAGGCGGATGCCTATGATTCATATACCGGTTCGCCGGAGAATTCGGAAAATTCCCTTAAATTCATCATAAAGGTCAACGAACCGGTAAGTACCGCACAGGCTGAAACGGAAACTAAGTCAACGAATAACGAAGCAAAGTCTTCTATTTGGCAAAGGCTCATCAGTTGGATCAAGGGGATTTTCGAATAAAGCAGTTTACTGAAACAAAATGGTAACTCCAAAAACGGACCTTGCTGGAAAACAGCAGGATCCGTTTTAATTTTCAGCTTTAGCAAAAAAAGTCGCACCGGCAGGAGCGACTTTTAATAACCGCCCGCTATGCGGGTGAG
>CAYOAW010000017.1:0-29697 GCA_964402095.1 uncultured Eubacteriales bacterium
TTTATCAGTTCCGGTGTATACGGCAGCTGCCTGCCGTTGGCCACGGCGCAAACCATGATCTCCCCGGTTTTTTGCGCCTGCCGGATATAGATATGCCGTAGCAGGCCGGTATGTTTTGCTTCCTCATATACGGGGATGTTGTATTTTAATATCCAATCGCTGAACACTTTTAAAATGCCCTCAAACTCTTTGGGCTGGAGCAGACAAGCGCGGCAGTCGATAACCCTGTGGCTGCGCGGGGCGTAAAAACCGATTTTGAGGGTATCCCCGCTTTTTTCCAACGGATACTGCGCCTTGTTGCGGTAACGGTCAGGCGACGCTGCCCCGATAACGGGTTCCGGCTCCGTGTCAATATGCCCGATGCGTTTGAGTGCGTCCCGAACATGGTTTTCTTTTATTTTCAGTTCCGCTTCATATGTGATATGCCGGAAGGCGCAGCCGCCGCACTGCAAAAATACGGGGCAGTCAGGCTCAATCCTCTCCAGTGAGGGAATAAGCAGCTCATCCAGCCTTGCGAAGGCGCAGTTGCTTTTCACTTTAACGATATGCGCGGTTATTTCATCCCCTGTGGTGGTATTGGGCACGAAAACTGCCATGCCTTCATAATGTCCCACACCGCTGCCGTCCATGGTGACAGCGGTAATTTTAAGCGGTATTTTATCGTTTTTAACAAATTTCAAAATATTTCCCCCGAATTCATTTATGCTATGAAGTATATCATATTGAATTCTAAAGAGCAATAATCCGGCTGCCGAACACGGGGGTCAAATATTAATATTATTTTGTTATTTTATATTACGGATAAATATTTTTTAAAACCTTGACATTCTATACGGCTTTGTGTTAAACTTCCTTTTGTCGGAAGAAGTTGATTTGAGAGTGGGGCAACCCGCTCTTTACTTTGTGCTAATTTTATATTTCATAATTAGAAAATAGGTGATTTGTTTTGCCCATAGCGGGAAAAGGCGGTTCGACCGTCGCGGCTGTCTGGCCGATTGCCGAGCCTATCGCAAAAAGCCTCGGGCTGCGGATTTGGGATATACGGTTTGTCAAAGAAGGCGCATCCTGGTACCTTCGTTTTTTTATCGATAAAGACGGCGGTGTTACATTGGATGACTGTGTGGATTTCAGCCATGCTATTGACGGCCCTCTTGACGAAGCGGACCCGATTGAGCAAAGTTATTACATGGAGGTATCCTCCCCCGGGCTTGAACGGGATTTGGTGAAAGACGCGCATTTTGAAACCGTTATAGGCCAAAAAGTAAAGCTCCGCCTGATTCGGCCGAAGGACAATAAACGGGATTTTAACGGGATACTGGAAAGTTATGAAAACGGACTGCTTACATTAAGGCTTGAGGACGGCTCAGGGCTTTGTATTGATAAAAAAGAAGCGAGCCGCATAAAGCTCGACGACTTTGATGATTTTGGAGGAATTTAAAAATGAACGGCGATTTTTTTGACGCGCTGAAACTCCTTGTGAAGGAAAAAGGCATTTCCATGGAAGCGCTTTGCGACGGTATTCAAAAAGCAATCGTAACAGCGGCAAAACGGGATTACAACAATAAAGATATCGTTTTTTGCGACATTGACCCCGTTGAACAAAAAATGAGAGTATATGTCCGCAAAACGGTTGTTGAGGAAATAACGGACCCGGATACGGAGCTTTTACCCGAACAGGCGCAAAAGTATTCGCTGAGCGCTCTGCCGGGCGACACGATAGAAATCGACCTTGACCCCAAGGAAGTCAGCCGCATAGCCGCAGACAAAGGCAAGCACCTGCTCAGGCAGGGCATCCGCGAGGCTGAAAACAATAATAAGAGCGAAAAACTTCAAAGCCGCAATCAGGAAATTGTTTCCGCCAAGGTGCAGAGGGTTGACCCCAACTCCGGCAACTTAACGGTTGAATTTGACGGAATTGAAGAAACCTTGCTCAAAAGCGAGCAGATTCCGAACGAAACCTTCCGGGAAGGCGAGCTGATCAAGGTTTATGTTGTTGATGTCAAGGATTCAAGCAAAAAAATGCTGAAGGCCACCATTTCGCGCACACATCCCGGCCTTGTCAAAAGGCTTTTCGAAACAGAAGTTCCCGAAATTTTTGACGGAACCGTTGAAATAAAAGCAATCTCCCGCGAAGCCGGCTCCCGCACAAAAATGGCCGTCCACAGCAAAGCGGAGGATGTTGATCCCGTCGGCGCCTGCATCGGCACAAGAGGGGCAAGGGTCGGTAAAATCGTCGACCAGCTCGGCGGGGAAAAAATCGATATCGTAAAATACAGCGAATCGCCGGAAGAATTTATCGCTTCGGCACTCGCGCCCGCGGATGTCATCAGTGTTACGGTTGATGACCGGGGAGAAAAATCCTGCAAAGTTGTCGTTCCCGACGGCCAGCTTTCACTCGCTATCGGCAACAAAGGCCAAAATGTCCGCCTTGCCGCGAAACTGACAGGCTGGAAAATCGACATCAAGCCCGAAAGCGGCACGCAGGAAGAAGAAGTTCTTCACTTTGACCTGTAAATCAAAGCAAGTACATGCCGCCGTTTACGGGCAGATTATAAAACGGAGTTGAATTCATGCCAAAACGCAAAGTCCCCCTGCGCAAATGTATGGGGTGCAATGAGATGAAACCAAAAAAGGAACTCGTCAGGGTCGTGAAAAGCCCCGAGGGCGAAATATCCCTCGATTTAAAGGGCCGAAGCCCCGGCAGAGGCGCCTATGTCTGCCATGATATGGGCTGCCTTGCCAATGCGCGCAAAGCAAAACGCTTTGAACGGATTTTCGAGTGCCAGATACCCGAAGATGTATATGACCTCATGGAAAAGGAGCTGAAGGAAGATGAACAATAAGCAGCTCTCTCTGCTTGGGTTATGCAGAAAAGCGGATAAACTGAGCATGGGTCATGACTCATCCATTGCGGCAATCGCAAACAAAAAGGCAAAAGCCTGCCTGCTTTGCGCAGATGCGTCCGAGCGGCTGAAAACCGAGTTTTCACGCGCGGCAGTTTATGACGGCAGGGATGTGCCGCTCATACAGCTTGAATTTTCAATGGATGATATCCGGGCGGCAACAGGGCACAGCGCCGGAGTTCTTACAATAAACGACGAAGGTTTTGCACGGTCATTTTTACGGCTGGCGAACAGTAATACGGGGGAGGAACAGCATATATGATTAATAAGTACAGAGTACACGAGGTGGCAAAAGATTTTGATATAAAAAGCCCGGTTATAGTAGACCTGCTTTCAAAATACTTCACCGGCGAAAAGAAGCACATGACGGCGCTTGAAGAGGATGAACTCGATGTAATATTCGAAACATTTACAACCGAGCACGCCGTGGAAAGCCTTGATGCCTATTTTGCTACCGCCGAGCAGCCGAAGCCCGAAAAGAAAAGGGCGGAACCCGAAACACCGGCCGTTCCCGCAAAAGAGGAGTCCGCACCGGTTGCGGAAAAAGCCGCTGCGCCGGGTAAAGCTGCCCCCGCACCGCAAGCCGCCAAACCGGCAGGCGGAGCACAGCCGTCCCACGCGCCCGCCGGCACCCAGCAAAAACCGCCGCAGCCTTTCCAGAGCAGAAAACAGCCTCCGGCAAAGACGAACGTACAGAAGCCTACCCAGTCCAGGACAAAAGGCGATGTCCATACCATTGACACAAGGGCCGGCAATGTTGAACTTGAAAAATACAATGAGCGTTATGAACAGATAGCGCCCGCAAATAAAGCTCCGCAGGGCGACAACACTTTAAACAAACAAAAACTTAAACAAAAAAGCCTTCAATACCGGAAGAAGGGCGGCATGCGTTCCTCCCGCAAGGAGACCGAGACCGAAAGGCTCAACAGAATTGCCGCCGAACGCGCCAAAAAACCTCAAATGGTTATTACCGTTCCAGAGGAAATTACCGTCAGCGACCTTGCGCTAATGATGAAAATGACAGGGGCCGAAGTTGTCAAAAAGCTCTTTTCGCTGGGTATGATGGCGACCGTCAATGAAACCATCGACTTTGACACCGCGGAAATCGTTGCGAACGAGCTTGGCGTCAAGGTTGAAAAAGAGGTCATCGTCACCATCGAAGACAGAATAATCGACGACAGCAGCGACGAAGAAGAGAATTTGGAACACCGCGACCCCGTCGTCGTTGTAATGGGCCATGTCGACCACGGAAAAACCTCGCTGCTTGACGCCATACGCCATACCGCCGTTACCGAAACCGAGGCGGGCGGCATTACCCAGCACATAGGCGCATACAGAGTGGATGTCGGCGGGAAGCGTATCACCTTCCTCGATACGCCCGGACACGCGGCGTTTACCTCCATGCGCGCCAGAGGCGCCATGGCAACGGATATCGCTATCCTTGTTGTTGCGGCCGACGACGGAATTATGCCGCAAACCATAGAAGCCATCAACCATGCAAAAGCCGCCGATGTGCAGATCATTGTTGCCATCAATAAGATGGACAAGCCGGGGGTTTCTCCGGATAAAATCATGCAGCAGCTTACCGAGTATTCACTGGTTCCCGAAGAATGGGGCGGTGACACGATTTGCGTCCCCGTTTCCGCAGTAACCAAAATGAACTTGGATAAACTGCTTGAATCCATACTGCTTGTAGCAGAGATGAAGGAGCTGCGCGCCAACCCGAACAGAGCCGCAAAAGGTATTGTGATTGAAGCCCGCCTTGACAAAGGCCGCGGCCCGATTTCGACGCTGCTTGTGCAAAACGGCACCCTGAAAGCCGGGGATATTATTGTTGCCGGCTCGGCTGTCGGGCATGTCCGCGTCATGACCGATGACAAAGGCAATACGGTTGAAACCGCAGGGCCTTCCGTCCCGGTCGAAATAACCGGCCTCTCCGAAGTTCCGCAGGCGGGCGACCTGTTTAACGCGGTTTCCGACGAACGCCTTGCCCGTGAGCTCGTTGAGCAGCGCAAGCATGAGGCGAAAGAAGAGCAGTTCAAATCCTTTGAAAAGGTCACGCTTGACAATCTGTTTGATTCGCTTCAGGCAGGCGCGCTCAAAGATTTAAACCTTATTGTTAAAGCCGATGTTCAGGGCTCCGCCGAGGCGGTTAAACAAAACCTTGAAAAGCTTTCAAATGAGGAAGTAAAAGTCAGGGTTATTCACAACGGCGTCGGTGCTGTCAGCGAGTCGGATGTCATGCTCGCAAACGCCTCGAACGCGATTATTATCGGGTTTAATGTCAGGCCGGACCCTGTTGCGGAACAAATGGCGGAACGCGACAGTGTGGACATACGTCTTTACCGCGTAATCTATGACTGTATTGAGGAAATCGAGTCAGCCATTAAGGGTATGCTCGCTCCGAAATTCCGCGAGGTCATGCTTGGCCGGATTGAAGTCCGCCAGGTCGTAAAAATTACATCGGTGGGCAATGTAGCCGGGTGCTATGTTCTTACCGGCAAAGTGGTCCGCAATGCAAAAATACGTGTTGTGCGTGACGGCATTGTTGTTACGGAAAGCGAAATTTCCTCACTGAAACGCTTTAAAGATGATGTCAAAGAGGTTGCGCAGGGTTACGAATGCGGCATTGCGCTCAATAAGTTTAACGATATTAAGGAAGGCGACATTTTCGAAGCCTTCGTCATTGAAGAATACCGCGATTAAGCGGAGTTGTAAGGCGAGGTGTGACTATGCCCGGTTACCGTAAAGACAGAATATCCGAAGATATCAAAAGGGAAATCATCGCCATAACAAGGGAGCTGAAAGATCCCCGGATTAAGGGTATGCTCACCATTGTACAGGTGGATGTCAGCCACGATGCCTCCTATGCGAAGGTATATGTAAGCGCGCTTGAAGGAATCGAAACGGCAAAACTCGCCGTGGAAGGTTTGACAAGCGCAACCGGCCGTATCCGCCGCGAGGTGGGGCAAAGGCTGCACCTCAGGATAACACCGGAGCTTAAGTTTGTTGCGGACGACTCCATCGAACACGGCATGGGCATTGTAAAAAAACTTGACGACTTGAAGGCTGATAAGAATGAAAGTTAGTGTAGAACAAGTTGCCGCGCTGCTGCTCAAAACAGACAACATCCTGATACTGACCCATGACCATCCCGACGGAGATACGCTGGGCAGCGGCTTCGCTTTGTGCAGGGGCTTGTGCTCACTCGGCAAAAAAGCCGCCGTAAAATGCGGTGACAGAATCCCCGAGAGCTATGCCTTTATGTGGCAAGGCCTCCCGGCACAGGATTTCGAGCCGAATTTCATTGTTGCCGTTGATATAGCCGATGCGGTTCTTTTAGGCCGCGATTTTGAAGAAACATACAAAGAAATTATTGACCTCAGCATAGACCATCACGGTTCCAACAACCTTGAGGCGAAATATATCCTGCTGCAAAGTGAAGCTGCTGCAGTGGCCGAAATCATCTATGATGTGCTTTGCGCCATGAACATAAAGATTGATGCCGCTGTTGCAGACTGCATCTATACCGGTCTCTCCACCGACACGGGATGTTTCCGCTATTCAAACACAACCGCCCGTTCCCACAGTCTGGCTTCCGTGCTGATTAAAGCCGGCGCCAGAACAAGCGAGATCAACCAGACCTTTTTTGAGACAAAATCCAGGGTGTATGCGGCGCTGGAAAGGCTTGCGCTCGACAGCCTTAAAATGTATTTTAACGATATGTGCGCAGTCATGACCATCACACAGGAAATGTTCCGCATAAGCGGCGCGACCGACAGCGACTGTGACCGGATATCGGCGCTCCCCCGCCAGATTGAGGGTGTTAAAGTCGGCGTAACGCTTCGCGAAACCAAAGACGGCAGCTTTAAAGTATCCATCCGGACAAACGGCCCGGTAGACGCCGCTTTGATTGCTTCAAAAATGGGCGGCGGCGGCCATCCGAAAGCGGCAGGCTGCCGTTTGGACGGACCGCTGAGCAGTGCCCTTGAGGAATTGCTGAAAAATGTTGCCGAAGAGATCATCTGAGAATATCAACCGTTAAGGGCGCCTTTCCGGCGCCCTGATTTTTAACTTATAATTCAATTCCCGGGATGCGCCGAATCAGGCGCTCCTGTTCCGGAGGTATAGATGACAGGTTTTATTGCCATTGACAAACCCGAAAACATCACTTCGTTTTCCGCAGTCGCGCGCGTCAGGCGTATTACCGGCGAAAAAAAAGCCGGGCATACCGGCACATTGGACCCGATGGCAACCGGTGTTCTGCCGGTTATGCTCGGCGGGGCAACCCGTTTTTCGGAGCTGCTGCCGTCCCGCGATAAAGGCTACCGCGCCAAAATTCTGCTCGGCATTACCACCGACACGCTCGACATCACCGGCAAAGTTCTTTCCAGCAGGGAAGTCAAGGTTTCCGAAGCGGATATAGAAAAAGCATTCGCCGGCTTTCTGGGCAAAACTCAACAGCTGCCGCCGATGTTTTCGGCGCTTTCGAAAGATGGCGTTCGTCTTTACGAGCTCGCCCGCAAAGGTCTGGATATTGAACGCGAAACCCGTAAAATTGAGATCTATTCCGGCTGCATCACCGCGTTTGACAAGGAAAAAAACGAATTTGAAATTGATGTTCAATGCTCAGCCGGCACATACATCCGCTCGCTCGCATCGGACATAGGAACCCTTTTGGGGTGCGGAGCGGTGCTGAGCGGTTTACGGCGCACGCTGGCAAACAATTTCAGCCTTGCGGACTGCATCACAATCGGGCAGTTGGAAGAAGCGGCAAATGCCGGTATTCTCGACAGTCTGGTAAGCGGTGTTGACAAGGTTTTGTCATGCTACCCCGCTGTTCAGGTAACCACCGCGCAGTCCGTCCGGTTTAAAAACGGCGGCGCGCTCGATTTGGCACGGATAAAGCCGCAGAATACACTCGGATTTTTTCGGGTTTATTCGGATGAAAACCGGTTTCTCGGCATCGGGGAAATCACCGCAGGCAGCGCGGAAATGGCAGTGAAACGCGTCTTTAATGAAATTTAGAAAACAGGATAAATAAATGCCAAGGGCTGTATCTTGACACCGGATGACCGGTGGATAGATACAGCCCGATTTTCAATTCAATTGAATGAATCTTATTTTTTCTTTATCAGTTTCGGTACGACAATACAAACAATAACAACCAAAACGGCGGCAAGGCCCAAAAAAACAGGCAATTTGCTCGTCTGACCGCCCGTGGCTGCAATGGCAGCCATGGTTGTTGTATCTGCGGCTCTCGCAAATATCTGCAATATGATTGCGAATACACTTATGCACATCAGCAAAGCCATCACCAGCGCAATAATTCTAACGATTAATTTTCTTTGTTTCATAATTTATATCTCCTCAATTTTTAAAATCCGTTTCATATCCGAACCGATACTGCCGGCAAGCTGCCCGGCCGAATCCCTGTCGGCCGCTCTCGCCGTAATATATACCTTGATTTTCGGTTCGGTTCCCGAAGGCCTGACAATAACGCCGCTGCCGGCGGGCAGTTTATAGGCCAGAACATTTGACCGCGGAAGGCTGATGGCTGTTTTCCTGCCCGTTGCCGTGTCAACCGCTTCGCTTGTTTCATAATCGGATAATTTAAGAACCGGCATCCCCGCTATTTCCGCAGGAGCGTCCGCTCTCAATCCGTCCATAAGCTGCTGCATCTTTTTCATGCCGCTTTCACCCTCGAAAGCAAAATTCAGCACCGTATTCAGGTACATTCCGTGTTCCCTGTACAACGCTTCCAAAACTTGAATCAGGGTTTTGCCCTGTTCCTTATAATAAGCCGCCATTTCGCAAATAAGCATGGAGGCAACAACCGCGTCTTTATCCCTTGCGTGTATGCCGACAAGGTAACCGTAGCTTTCCTCCATAGCGATAATAAAACGGTCCTGTTCGCCCTTTTTCTCAAGGTTGGTTATATATTCACCGATATATTTGAACCCGGTCAGCAGGTCGACTGTCTCACAGCCGTATTTCGCGGCGATCGCCGCGACCAAATCGGTGGTAACAAAGGATTTGATAACAACAGGCTTTTCGGGCAGACTGCCCTTCGCGTTCCTGCCGGAAAGAATATATTCCGCCAGCAGAGCTCCGACCTCGTTGCCGGTAAGCAGCTTATACTCGCCGCTGTCAAAAACCGCTATGCCTACCCGGTCGCAATCGGGATCCGTGGCAAGCAGCAGGTCGACTTTGCCGGTTTCGGCCATTTTCAGCGCAAGTTCGAAAACCTGCCTGATTTCAGGGTTGGGAAAGGGGCAGGTCGGGAATTGCCCGTCCGGATTCTCCTGTTCAGGTACAACTGTTACAGCTTTCTGGCCCATTCGCCTGAAAATCTCTCTGACCGGCTTATTGCCCGTTCCGTTTAAAGGAGTGTATATCATTTTAAGGCTGCTTCTGCCGCAGACATCCGGATTGACTCTTTGTTCCAATATCTTTTCGTAATATTCTTCGTTAAGCCATGGTTCTATGAACCGTATTTTTCCGAGCGCTGTTCCTTCCTCAAAACTTACCCGGCGGACGCCTTCAAAAGGATCGACTGTCTGCACATATTCATATGTTCTTCTTGCCGCCTCATCGGTCATCTGATAGCCTTCGGGGTCATAGCACTTATATCCGTTATACTTTGAAGGGTTATGGCTTGCCGTAATAATAATACCGGACCGGCACTTGAGCCTGCGCACGGCAAAAGACAGCATCGGCGTCGGAACAAGCTCGGGGAAAATATAAACAGTAATGCCGTTAGCCGCAAGCACCCCTGCGGACTCGCGCGCGAAAAGCTCGGAATTGATTCTTGAATCATAAGCAATCGCAACCGCAGGTTCTGTGTAAGTATGGTTGAGAAAATCCGCCAAGCCCTGCGTAACCTGATTGACGGTATAAATATTCATGCGGTTTGTCCCGGCACCCAAAACACCCCTCAGCCCTGCTGTGCCGAACTCCAAATAACGGTAAAAACGGTCAGCAATTTCCCCGTCTTTTCCCTTGATTGCCTGAAGTTCGGTTTGAAGTTCCTCATCATTTTTTGTTTTTTCAAGCCACAGCTCAAAAAGTTCATTGATGTTGTCCATCATTTGCGGCTCCTTTTTGTGAAGAATTAAGCTTATACCAGGTACTTATTGAAAAATCGAACCTTTGAAAGCAGAAAGGAAACGGAAAGACATAACAGATAGATTCCCAATGACACCAGAGGAACCGATAAAAGGGGGTTGATTGCCGTTATGCCGAACCCTGTGCGGGAAAAGATCATATAGCTGAAATAATGAATAATATATACGCCGAACGAGCAAAGCGAAACAGTCCGGATAAGTTTGATGTTTTTGTTCAGAAAATTGCTCTTTTTAACATTCTCTTCATAAAACACAAAAACCGCAGCGCCGATAACAGCATAATTAGGCGAAAGATTGCTGTACAGGGTTTCGTCCAGCCCGCCTTTTTTTAATGAAAGCAGATAGGTGCCTATAACCGTAATTCCAAGGCCCGCCGCACCGGCGGCATAAAGCAGCCGCCGCATATTTTTTTGCAAAGGATACCTGCAAAGGTAGTAGCCCAAAACGAAATATCCGGTATAGCCTGCAACGAAATTCACTTTCAGTTTCCCGGCCGCTTCGCATATCGCGGAAAACGGAGCCAACACTTGAAGCAGATAAAACAGACAGCCGAAAATGAAGCAAAGCGCCAAAAAATATTGCAGGAGCAATTTGCTTGAATTCTTAACCAGAACCCTCAAAAAAGGCGTAATGAGATACAGGCCGCTGAGCATCGGAATATACCAAAAATGAACCGGGCCTTTTACCGTTTCCATCATAACATTTTTGAGGAACCCGGTATTTGCAATACCGTTTTTCATCATATTCTGAATAACCGCGTAAATAAAAGACCAGAAAACATAGATACAAAGCATTTTAAATAAATGCGTTTTAAAAATAGTTTTAACTGTCATCTCTTTTTCCGGATCGAGAAAAACAGCGCCTGCTATCATAACAAAAACAGGAACCGCCCAGCGCGCAAGGCTGCCGAATAGATTAAGAACCTGCCAATTGAAAGACGGCACATCGCAGCCGGCAATATCATACTTTGCCGTGTTCATAACGATAATCGCAAAAATCGCGGAAATACGAAGCAAATAGATGCAGACCGAGTTTTCACCCGTTTTTTTTTGCCCGCAGGCCGCTAACGAAACAGCTTCCAAATAAAAGCAGCCTCCTTTAATTTTCAGATTATTATTATAACATAGGCGGCATAACGGCGCAATAAAAACCTTGGCCGGTCATTCTGATTTTTATGAAATTTTGAAGCTTGACAATATGGCAATTACGCGTTATTATATAATAAACTGTATCATATGATACACATTTGGAGACATTATGAAACCTAATTCACTTGAAAAGGCAATTATTCTGCTAAAAAAAACAGAAATATTCCGTTGTGCCGATGCGGAAACGCTTTTGCACCGCATTGCATCGGAAGGCGAGACTGCGGCTTTCAGCCGCGGAGATATTATATTTTCCGACAAAAGCTACAGGCCGGTTATCGGCCTGCTGCTCACCGGAAAAGCCAATGTCAAAAAAGGCAGGGCTGTTATCAATACCCTTCTGCCGGGCAGCCTGTTCGGGGCTGTCACCCTTTTCAGCGGAAACAGTTTCTACGCGACCGAAATCACGGCTGCGGCGAAATGCGAAATACTTTTTTTATCCCGGAGCCTTGTATGCACGCTGATGGCTGAAAACAGCGCTGTCGCCGAAAGTTATATCGCATACCTTTCGCAAAGAATTTATTTTTTGACAGGCAAGATCGAAGAGTTTACAGCCGGCAGCGCGGAAAGCCGGCTCGCCGGTTATTTTTTAAGCAACGCGCAAAAAAGCAAAGAAGGCTGTTCTTTTGTCCAGGTCGACAATCTGAGCCATCTTGCCCGTGTTCTCAACATTGGCCGAGCATCCCTTTACAGGGCATTTGATTTTTTTGAGAATGAGGGCGCTGTCTCGCGCGAGGGAAAAAAAGTAATCCTCACCGATGAAAAAAAGCTTATTCACGCAACCGGTAATAAATAAAATACAGATAGGGGTAACAGTCAATGAAAACTTTTGGAAAGATTACGGCAACTCTGCTCGCTGCGGCCATGTTTTTCACTGCCGCCGGATGCCAAAACACGCAAAAAAAAGAAGAAACCTCCTCATCGGCAGCAACAACCCTAACAGCAAAAACGGCCATTAAAGTCGCCGGCCTTAAAGGCCCGACCGGCATCGGTTTGGTTAAGCTTATGGATGACAGTGCGAAAGGCACTGCCGCGAACGACTACAGCTTTACGCTTGAAGCCGCGCCTACGGATATTGTTCCGCTTATTTCAACCGGTGCGGCGGATATAGCCGCCTGCCCGCTGAATGTCGCGTCCACCTTATACAATAAAACCAACGGCGGGGTTCAGATTATTGCGGTCAACACACTCGGCGTGCTTTATATCCTGGAGCAGGGCAGCACCATTCATTCGGTTGCCGACCTGAAAGGCAAAACAGTCTATTCAAGCGGGCAAGGCGCATCTCCGGAGTATATTTTAAATTTTGTCCTTTCCGCCAACGGAATTGACCCTAAAAATGATATTACGGTGGAATACAAAGCCGAACACAGCGAGCTTGCCGCGCTTGCCGCTTCCGGAAAAGTTGTCATCAGTGTTCTGCCGGAGCCTTTTGTAACAACCGTCATGAGCAAAAACACAAAACTCCGTATAGCGCTGGATTTGACGAAAGAATGGGAAAAAGCATGTGAGAAAACCGGAACGGACAGCACGCTTGCCATGGGCTGCTTAATCGTCCGAAAAGATTTTGCCGAAAAAAATCCGGCTGCTGTCGCATCATTCCTTGCCGAATATAAGGCTTCGGTTGATTATGTCAACGGCAATGTTCCTGCCGCATCGCTGCTTGTCGAAAAATTCGGTATAATCCCGGAAGCTGCGCTTGCCGCTAAAGCCATCCCCAACTGCAATATCGTTTATATGGCCGGCAGCAAAATGAAGGCTGTTACTCAGCAAAACCTGAATGTCCTTTTCGGTGCCAACCCGTCGTCAATCGGAGGAGCTGAGCCAAAAGATGATTTCTATTACGGAGCATAAGCTGCGCACCGCCCCTTTAATTCGGAAATTACTGGTGGCGGCTTTGTGGATAGCTGTCTGGCAAGCCGCTTATCTGCTTGTCCGGCAGGAGCTGTTATTGCCGTCGCCTGTTCAAACGGCGGCAAAGCTTATAGAATTAAGCCGGACAGGCGATTTCTGGGTTTCGGCGTTTATGTCACTGCTCAGAATTGTGGAGGGGTTCGTTTTCGGCGTTGCCGCAGGAGCGCTCCTCGGTGCGCTGACCGCAAGTTTTTCAGTGTTGTATGATTTTTTTCACCCTGCCATCAGTGTGATTAAAGCAACACCGGTAGCTTCCTTTATTATTCTCGCGCTGGTATGGATAAAGAAACCCGGCGTTCCTGTTTTTATCGCTTTTTTAATGGTCCTGCCAGTCATTTGGGCCAATGTAAGCGAAGGCATCCGCCAAACGGACAAAGATCTTCTTGAAACGGCGAAAATTTTTCGCTTTTCAAAAAAGAAGCTGATATCAAAGATCTATATTCCAAGTGTTCTTCCCTATTTTTTTGCGGGATGCACAACAGGGCTTGGCTTTGCGTGGAAGGCAGGTATTGCTGCCGAAATTTTAAGCCTTCCGAAATATTCGATCGGTTCGGAACTGTATTATGCCAAAATTTATATTGAAACAACCGATTTGTTCGCCTGGACATCGGCGGTCATTCTCATGAGCATTATCCTGGAAAAGCTGCTTGTGTTTGCTTTGAACAAAATAAAAAACGTTTAACCGCCCGGATTTGACTTGAACGGCTGCAAACATGGCTTCGGCTGACTTTGCGGCCGTTACTTCATTGTATTACATGATTATTTCTTTGTGCTTTTCGGCTGTTGACTGTATATATATAAATATGATATTTTATTAAAATAGCGCCGGTCTTTGATATTCGTAAAATATATAACTTAAGTTGGTAATTGCGGATGAATTTTCTGGACACTGTTGTCAATTTAACAATTTCTCTCTTTGCAATCACACCCGTTGTGTATGTGATTGTCGGGATTTATTACTGGAGGCTTAAACCGGCAAAAAGCATCAGCTATTTCTCGCTGCTGATGTTCGCCTTTGCGCTGTATTCCTTCGGATATTTTTTGGAAATCAATTCCAAGTCTCCCGATTCCGCTTTTTTCCTGAGAAATTTTGAATATCTGGGCACTTCATTTGTTCCGCCTTTTTTCATTTTATTTATTGTTCAGACCACAAAAGCATTTCATATTAAAGCAAAATTAACCGCGGCGCTTTTTTCGGTATCTTTTGCCATCTGGCTGCTTTATGCAACAAACCCTGTTACCGGTTTATTTTACAAAAGCATCAGATTTTCTGTCGGCAGATACGGCGGTGAAATCTTAACCGTTAAAAATATCGGATATTACCTGCTGTTGCTGTACTTTACGGTGATTTTGGTAATATCGAGCGTTATTTTATTTAAAGCTGTTCAAACGGCAAAAACAAAAAACAGCAGAAACCGGTTTAGGTTTTTATTTTACACTTTTCAAATATCATGGCTGACCGTAATTTTTATCCTGTCCGGTTTCGATAAATATGTTGATCCGACACCGCTGACTATTATGATTATATGCGGCATGTTTTCCGGAAATGCTGTTTATAACGATATGTTCGAGCGCAACCTTATCAGATGGGATAAAAACTATGCCGGTATTCAAAACCCCGCCATTCTGGTTGACGCCGATGGCGCTGTGGTCAGTTCAAACACCGCTGCCAAAGAATTTATCGGTGAGCTGAATAAAACTTTTGAGGATATTATACCCGCCCTGGATGACGGCGAGAAAAACAGGAACCCGGTTCTTTTCCGTGTTGATGACAAGCCAAAGTGGGTGGATGTAAAAAAAAGTATTATCAACACAAAAGGTACGCTGATCAACTATTTGCTCGTTGATGTTTCCGATGAGAAGCACGCATCTTTGATGGCGGAACTGTTTTTCGACGCCATCAGTGATTTTATTTTTATATCAACAAGAACAGGCGCTTTGCTGTTTGTCAACCGTGAGGTTAAAAGCAAACTCGGATACATTGATGAAGAAATAAAAAAAATGCGTATTGCTGACTTTCATCCTGCAGATATGAGAAAAGAAGCCGAAATATTTTATGACCGGGTCTTTGCCAGCCTTGATAAAAATTACAACTTGCCATTACAGGCAAAAGACGGCCTTACCATTCCGGTTGAAACACGCATTTGGATTGATAACTGGAACGGCGAACCGGTGATTTTCTGTATGTCAAAAGATATTTCATTGTTTAAGGAAGCGGAAAACAAGTTTGAAAAATCCTTTTATAAAAATCCTGCAATAATGGCGATTTCGGATGTAAATACCGGTGCTTATCTTGATGTGAATGACGCCTTCATCTGTAAATTGGGTTACGGGAAAGAAGAGCTTATCGGGCAATCCGCGTCTGTGATGGATATATTTGTCAATAAAGACCAGCGCACACAGGCAAAAATGCTGCTTTTACGGGATGGTGAGTTTTCGAATATTGAAGCCGACATCAAAGCGAAAAACGGTGAAATCTTCAAGGGGCTTTTCTCCGGCGGATTTATTACAACCGGCAATACCACCACCCTGCTGACAATAATGATCGATATCACCGAAAATTATAAGAAAGACAATTTGCTTAAAATGTTAACTTCGGTAACACAGGATTTTTTAAGGGCTGAAAATTTTATGGAGCCGATACCCAACGCATTCGCTCTTTTTGGCAAAACCTTTGATGTCAGCAGTGTATTTCTGTTTAAAACCGAATTAGACAAAGCCGGTTTTATCTCTGCTGTCCAGTCGGTTGCGGAATGGTGTTTCCCGGACAGGCTGAACCCCGGAGACAGCGATTGGCAAAAATTCGGCGGGCACATTTCCACGGAATTTTTTTCACCTTTGACAAAAGGGCAAACTTTAGCTTTTTCAGTCAGGGATATGGAAGAAGGGTTTTTCAAAGCATCATTCTCCCAGCGGGGAATTAAAACGGTTTTAGCCGTTCCCGTTTTTATCAATGAGACTTTTTGGGGATTTTTCGGCGTTCATGAATGCAGAAACGAAAGGCAATGGACACCGCTTGATGAAAGCATTCTCAGCGTATTTGCCGACTCGCTCGTTATGGCGATTCAACGTCATCAAAGCAGTGAGCAAATTGAATTTTTAAGTTTTCACGACCATCTTACAGGCTTATACAACCGCAGATTCTACGAGGCCGAGATATTAAGAATTGACAACAGCGATTATTACCCGATAACCCTTGTCATGGCGGATGTCAACGGGCTCAAATTGATCAACGACGCTTTCGGCCATGACGCAGGAGATTTGCTTTTGCGAAAAATCTCTTCCATTTTGACAAAAGAATGCCGCGCGCAAGACATTACAGCCAGAATCGGCGGAGACGAATTTGTTGTTTTATTGCCGAACACCGACGCAAATCAGGCAAAAGCCATTATTAAACGCCTGAATTCCGCAGTGTCAAAAGAGCACTTTGATCATCTGATGCTTTCTGTTTCCATTGGCTTTGCTGTTAAAAGAAACAGTTTGGATTCTATGAACGATATCTTCAAACAGGCTGAGGATGATATGTACAGGAACAAGCTTTCAGAAAGTTCAAGCATCCGCAGCAAGACAATTGATTTAATTTTGAATTCATTTTATGAAAAGAACAACAGAGAAATGCTTCACTCCCATCGAGTCGGAAATTTCTGTGAATCTATCGCCAAAGCTATGGATTTTTCAAAAGATGACATCAGCCAGATGAATATCGCCGGAATGATGCATGACATCGGCAAAATAGGCATCAGCGAAGAAACGCTTAACAAACCGGGCGGGCTGCATGACAACGAATGGGCCGAATTAAAACGCCATTCCGAAATCGGTTATCGGATACTGGGTTCGGTCAGCGAATTCTCGAGAATAGCCGATTATGTGTTGGAACATCATGAAAGGGTTGACGGAAAAGGCTACCCCAAGGGATTAACCGGCGATAAAATTTCCGTTCAGGCAAAGATTATTTCACTGGCGGATGCGTATGATGCCATGACATCGGACAGAAGTTACAGAAAAAAAATGAGCGTTCAGGAAGCTGTTTGCGAACTGAAGAGGTGCTGCGGCACCCAGTTCGACCCGGATATCGCAAAAATTTTCGTTGAAAATGTTCTTTGTGAAACGTGGTAATTGATTTTTCGGTGCCGGCCTCGTGTTTATCCGGCTGTTTGACTGAGGTGATATTTTTGCTGATTAAGCTGACAAATGTTTCGAAAAGATACACGGATAAAGAAGTGATAAAAGACCTTTCCCTTGAATTGCCGGAGAAAGGAGTCTTTTGCCTGCTCGGCGCTTCGGGTGCCGGCAAGACAACGCTGCTCCGTCTTATTGCCGGGCTTGAAACTCCGGACAGCGGCAGTATCACGGGGATTGAGGGTAAAAAAATATCCATGGTTTTTCAAAACGACAGGCTTCTGCCCGACAGCACCGCGTTGGAAAATATCGAGATCGTCAGTTCCCGTCAAGCCGCCATGCTCTGGCTTGAAAGGTTCGGCTTGACCGATGCCGCCGGCAAAAAGCCCCGGGAATTAAGCGGCGGCATGTGCCGCAGAGTCGCTCTTGCGCGCGCGCTCGCTTTCGGCGGCGATATACTGCTGCTTGATGAACCGTTTAAGGGCTTCGACAGCGAACTGAAAAATCGAATCATACCTTATATCACCGAATTTGCCAGGAACGCGCTTGTTTTGCTTGTCACCCATGATATACAGGAAACTAAAATCGCTGACGAAATATTTGAGCTGAAAACAGTCAGCTGATTGCCGGATCGGCCGAAAACGAATAAATGAAGCGCCTCAAGCAGATTAAATCCTGAGGCGCTTCCTTGTTAACAGCAAACGGTAATTTTCACTTTTTGATAATCCAAAATTCGCTGAGCATAACACCCGCTAAAGGTTCGCCGATTTCCAAATCGATGCAGCCGTTGACAAAAACAGATGCCGGCAATGTATAGGTTGCCGTTTCAAACCCGGGGGCAAGCAATTCGGCGTCAAAGCCCTCATCCTTTTCGCCGCCGAACTGCGGGCCGTCATAAACCGTCACGCCGTTTGCAACAACATGGTGGTGAATGAGTACGGGGATTTTTTTAGAGCTGAACGTAACCCTCAGTTTATAATCCGTACCGGGTGTAAAGCCTCCCAGCCTGCAGCGGAAAGAATAATGGTCATAAAGCTTAAGCATAGACATCGGAATATTGCCGTTGTTGACATTTGGCCTGTCGCCCTGGTAATTAATATAAAATTCACCCTGCTGCGGCACGCCAAGCACATCAAAGCCATGTTCGGCCAGCGAAAAATAGAATTCATCCTTTTCAACTTTATTCCTGTTCAACACCGCATCAACAAACCCGGCTCTTTCCTTTTCCGGCAGTGTTTGGGCTTTTTTCAGCTTATTGAGCAGCCAAAGGCGGTCTGTAACGGGGAGGTCTATCGTTTCAAGCGTCGCGCCCCTTTCGGGTGAATCGGCGCAATAATGCTCTACATCAAGCTGCAGGCCAATCTGGTGAAAAAGCCTGTCCGCAAGGCTGAATATATCCCGGTGCAGTGCTTCATAATCATCATCAAAACCGGATAAAAGTATCTGAACCGCAAGATCAACCCTGCCTCCGGCCGCTTCAAACTTAGCCTGTTCAAGCAGCTCCGATTCAAACAGGCGGCGTCGCCTGACAAGCGCGTCGCACTCGGCGCGGAAAAGGCATTGCGCAAAACGCCAGTTTTCAATCAGAGCCGGATATTCTTTAAGCAAATCAACCCATATTCTCAAAGTGCTTTCGATATGCGGATTTTCGGCAGGGTCCCCCTGCCAGTTCATTTCAAGGCCGAGAATACCGTCAGCAACCCGTTCCGCCGGCACGCCGAAGAAGAAAACGCGGGAATAATCGCATAATGTTTCATAAAGCGGAACATCCGGGAAGAAATCCATATCGCTCCAAACCATCTTATTGATGTCGTCGCTGACGCCTTCCGAATAGCTGACACTGCCGACGATGTAACGGCGTGTCAAACGATGGATAAGCCGATATTCCGCCGGCCGGGGATTAATGCATTCCCTGCTTAAAGCGGTCGTTAAGGAATAATGCCAGTCGTCACGGTTGAAATGCACAGGGTATTCGCAGCGGACATTATGTGTAATGTCCGGATATAACCGGATAGGATATTTCATGGGCAGCCTGCGTCTGAGTTCATCAAGCGGAAAAGCCCTGTTCGGTCCTGTTATAACACCGTCGATTCCATCGGGCAGTTTTTCCATGTATTCGATGAAATCCTGTCCCCATTCGGGTATGGAATGCGGCTTTTGCGCGGAAGGCCACATTTCCGCATTGGGATGGACTTCCTTAAGTGCTTTGGAGATGGCAACACAGCGGTCTAAAAATTCATCGGCTTCAAATTCTCCGGGATCGCCTCCCGGCGGAAAAACGACATCAAGCCGGGGCATAAGCTCAAAAACTCTTCTGCGGCGGGCCACTGCGTCCGCAATGCTTTCATTATCATTCGGATACCAAACGGAGACATCCAGGTCAAGCTGATCCGCAAGGCACGAGCCTTCCACCAGCATCTCTTCAATATCATATTTCATCAGCCTGTTTTTTTTCTGTTGAAAGCCTTCCACCGGCATATGCTCAACCGTATTGCAGCCGAAAAACATCATATCCCTGTAATAACGGTAATAGTTTTCGGGGGTCCATGCATCATATGTGTTTGGCGTTGTGCGGTAACCGAGCTGGTGGCCGCGCATCTTCATCGCAGGCGCATATTGCCCGCTAATATCTTTAATGAGCAGGATTTTTCCGTTCTCGCAGGTTATTTTCCGAAGGAAATATGAAAAACCGAAAATTAAACCTCTGAGTGCGACAGCCGTAATTTTCAGCAGCGGCCAGGCAAGCTCAAGCTTGTATGAATCCCTGCCCGGCAGGTTATTGCCTTCGCAGATTTCAAATTGCACGCAAGGTCCGCCGGTTTTATCTGAAACCGCCGGCAGCGACCCCGTGCGCATCTCCATTTCCTCGGCAAAAAGCGCCGCGGCTTTTTTGCACACATCACCGTCTGCGGATATTGAAAGCCTTGTGAAATCATAAATCATCCCTGATCACTCCTTTTTATAATTTTAACACGCTTGCTGCCGGTTTTACAATAACCCTGTGCCCTGAATTGTGATATATTTCGATTTAATCGTTGCAATCAGGTTTTGTTTACTATATAATTTTTTTGTATGGCTAACAACCGGGCACTTGCATAGCCTGCTCAATATTTTAAATGTGAGGGTTATTTTATGAAAAAAGCACTTTCCTTTCTTTTCGCGCTGTGTTTTGTTATTCAGCTCGGTTTGTTGCCTTCCGGCATGGCAGGAACACAAATCATCGCTTCCGCGGCTGCAAAAATCGCGGTATCATCCGTCAAGCTTACTCCCGCAAGCTTAAAACTGGCAGCCGGGAGTGCTTATACAATAAAAGCAGCTGTTTCGCCGGCAAACGCAACCGTCAAATCCGTAAGCTGGAAATCAAGCAATACAGCCGTCGCGGTTGTCAGCAGCACCGGCAAGGTAACTGCGCTGCGCGCCGGTTCGGCCACAATAACCTGCACGGCGAAAGACGGCAGCGGCAAAAAAGCAATATGCAAAGCAACCATTGCGGACCCTGCCGGTAAAGCCGAAATTATCAATTATTTCAACATGACCATAAACAGAGTAAAACCGAAAGCAAAAGCCATCATTCAGAATTACGAGAGAAATAAGGCTGTCGGCGGCGTTAATGTCGGCACCAATAAAACCCTCAGCAAATGGGCCACCAGCCTTATGAGCGCCAATATGGGTGAAGTAAAGGCAAAAACCAATGTGACCAGCAAAACTTTAAGCCAAAAAAATACAAATTTCCCCGTTGAAGGCCAAAGCTGGTCGAGCAAATTAACCCCGGGCATGGTGACTTCCGCTGTCTGCAAAAAAACCGGCGGAGTATACATCATTACAATAACGATCAAAAAAGATACAACTGTCAACCCTACGGCAGGCGGCGGCTTTGCAGGCAATGCTTTCTCCGTAGTGACAAAGAAAAGTATTGTTGACAATGAAGGCGGCGCAAAAATATTTATCAACAATGACAGCATTAAGATTCAGCATCATGACTGCAGGGTTATTGCAAAAGTTGATGCCGCCACCGGCCATGTAACCCACGCTAATTATTATTTACCCCTGCTGCTCAGCTTAAGGGCGCTCGGTGTCGACGCTTCGGTCGGTTTCAGCGTTGAGAAAGATTTTACAATCAAGTGGTAAATATAATTTAATTCTTAAATCATTGGAGGCAATCACACAATGGAAAAAACAGTATTAATCGAAACATCGGCGCGGCATGTCCATGTAAGCCGTGAGGCTCTGGATATTCTTTTTGGCAAAGGATATGAGCTGACACCAAAGAAGTGGCTTTCCCAACCCGGCCAATTTGCCAGCGAAGAACGGATTCAGGTGATCGGCCCAAAGGGCAGCTTCCCGGCGGTTTCTATTCTCGGGCCGATCCGCAAGAACACCCAGATTGAGCTTTCCGCGAGTGACGCCCGTTCAATCGGCATCACCGCTCCTATACGCGAAAGCGGAGATATCGACGGCAGCTCGGCCTGCAGGCTGGTCGGCCCTTCCGGCGAAGTCAGCCTGGATAAAGGGGTCATCATCGCCAAACGCCACATACACGCGACACCTGCGGATGCCGAAAAATACGGTTTGGAAGACAAGCAGATTGTCCAAGTCAAAGCGTGCGGAGACGAACGGTCACTTATTTTCGGCGATGTTGTTGTAAGGGTTCATGAAAATTTCAGTTGGGCTATGCATATTGACACCGATGAATCCAACGCGGCGAATCTGACCCCCGGCTATTGCGGAGAAATAATCGAATAATCGGCAAATCAAAAAACAGGCGGCCGGGTGAAAACCCGGCCGTTTTTGCTGTTTCATATCAAATTTATTCGCTTGATTATTAAGAAGTTATAATTGGGATTTGTATAACGCTGAATGGCCGTCAGGCAAGCAAGTGCGCTCCGGAAATTTGATTCGGCAGGCTACAGCGCGTTATTCAGCAGTGTGTCCATATAGGACTTATAGTGCGCGAAAACGATACCCGGTTCCTGCAAATCCGGATTCCAGCGTTTTACCCACTCCAATGAAATAAAGCCGTCATAACGAAGGGCCTTGAGCATTATAAGCGTATCGGCTATCGGTATATCCCCGTAGCCCATCATCCGGTATTCAAGTTTGGAGCCCGCCATGACGGAATCCTTCACATGCACATGCCTGATGAAGTTGCCGATGTTCGCAATGGTTTCCACAGGACTTTCGCCGCCGAAACGGACAGTATGGTGAACATCCCAAAGCACCCCGCTGTTTTTTGTGCCGGCTCTTTTAATGAGCGAACGCATCGCCGCCGAAGATGAAAGATCGCCGTTGGTCTCAATAAGCGGAACGACGCCTAAAGGCTCGGCATATTCGCAAAGCTGGCTGTAAAGCCCGGCCGCAAGTTTCAAATCGCCTAAGGTTATGTTCGGCTCGCCGGTGCCCATAACACGCACATAAGGCACACCCATCGCGCTTGCCAGGTCAATATACGCGCAGGCTTCGACAAAGGAATCCTGCGCTTTGCTTTTTTCCGCAAGAACAGCGCCGGAAGTCAGCATCGGAATTTCAAGTTTCATTGCCTTCAAATCCGCCTTTGTACTCTCAAGCCTGCCGGGTGAAAACTCAATGATTTTCGGGGCGTACATCTCGTCTCCCAAACCCCTTATTTCTATGCCGTCAAACCCCAAATCTTTTGCGGTGGATATCACGTCTTTCCAGGACCATCGCGGGCAGCCCAAAGTTGAAAAGGACAGTTTCATTCTTATCATGCTCCTTAATTTTCAGTATTGTCAGGCGGTTTCGATTGAATCGGCATCCTGCAAAGAATATTTCTCAACGGCTCTTTCCCGCAATACAACCTTTTGAATTTTTCCGCTGGCAGTCATCGGAAAATCATCCATAAACCAAACATAACGCGGAATTTTGAAAAAAGCAATATGCTGTTTGCAATATTCTTTCACGTCTTCTTCGGTAAGCTCAACGCCGTTTTTGACAACAATACAGGCGCAAATTTCCTCGCCGTATTTTTTACTCGGCACACCGATCACCTGAACATCCTTTACTTTATCAAAATGATAAAGGCATTCCTCAATCTCCTTGGGGTAGATATTTTCTCCCCCGCGTATAATCATATCTTTCAGGCGCCCGGTAACCTTGTAATAGCCTTCTTCGTCACAAACCGCAAGGTCCCCGAAATGCAGCCATCCGTCCGTGTCAATTGCCTGGGCTGTCGCTTCCGGCATCTTGTAGTAACCCTTCATAATATTGTAGCCCCGCGCGCAGAATTCACCGATTTCGCCGGCAGGCAGCGTTGCTCCGGTGTTTATATCAACAATCTTGCATTCGACACCCGGAAACGCGCGCCCGACAGTGGTGCAGCGGCGTTCGATGGATTCGTTGGCAAGCGTCATTGTAACACCGGGCGAGGATTCGGTTTGCCCAAACACTATTGTAATTTCATTCATATGCATTTTTTCGTTGACATCCTGCATTGTCTTGACAGGGCAGGGCGAACCTGCCATAATGCCCGTTCGCATAAGGCTGAAATCGTATTTCCCGAAATCCGGGTGTTCAAGCATCGCGATAAACATAGTAGGAACCCCGTTGACGGCTGTGCATTTTTCGCCTACAAGCGCATCCATCACTTTTTTGGGGTTAAAAGCGTCAACAGGCACAAAAGGTGTCCCGTGTGAAACACAAGCTAAAATTGATAAAACCATTCCAAAGCAATGGAAGAACGGAACACATATACAAAATTTGTCCTTATGTGTCAGCTTCATGCCGTCGCCGATGGTCAAACCGTTATTTAAAATATTATAATGGGTAAGCATAACACCTTTCGGGAAGCCGGTTGTTCCGGAAGTGTACTGAAAGTTGATTACCTCATGGCAATTGCAGGAATCTCTCAATGCAATGAATTCATCAACCGGCACCGTTTCGGCAAGCTTGTACAAATCTTTCCAGTCCACCATTCCCGCGGGGCATTCTTCATCTCCGGCGTAAATAACAGCTTTTAGTTCCGGGAAATTCGGGCAGTTAAGTTTACCCGGTTCGCTGCCGGCCAATTGCGGGCAAAGCTGATTGATAATATCAATGTAACTTGTGCCTTTGAACCCGTCGATTAAAACAAGTGCCCTGGTATCGGACTGTTTAAGCTGATAATCCAGTTCAAACAGCTTGTAACTGGTGTTGACGGTTACCAAAATACCGCCCATTTTGGCGCTGCCAAAAAAAGTCAGCAGCCATGCAGGTACATTGGTTGCCCAAATCGAGATTTTTTCGCCCTTTTTAAGGCCGAGTGCCATAAAACCGCGCGCGATGATTTCGCATTCCTCGTCAAATTCTTTCCATGTGCGGGAATAATCCCTGTCCGTATAGTTTATCATGTTGTCATCGGGATACTTCCGCGCCATTTCCGCTATTTGCTCGCCTAAAGTCCGGTTTAAAAACTCCTGCATAAAAATACCCGCCCATTTTCTTTTTAGTGTTATAAATATATCAAAAATAGTTGTGTTGTACAAGTTAAAATATAAATAAAAGCGTTAATTTGCAAAATATTCTTGATACTGCAACACTTTTCTGCCATAATGAGATATTATATTAAGCCATATATAAAAGGAGCGTTTGCCTTGAACGACTGTGAAAAACTTGCGGAGCTTTTATTTCCGGATATAACGGAGACTCCGGCACAATATGAGGAAAAATATCCTGCCCGGCCGCTCCCGGAAGGCGCAAGGGTCACCCGCTTTGCGCCGAGTCCAACCGGTTTTATGCATATGGGCAATATGTTCCCCGCATTTGTAGACAAGCTTATAGCACAGTCCTCCGGCGGTGTGTTTTATGTAAGAATAGAGGACACGGACAAAAAACGCGAGGTGGAGGACGGTGTTTCCGCTATTCTCAACGGGCTTCGCGCTTTCGGGCTGGAACCCGACGAAGGCGTTTTGGGTTTCAATTTCGAGCAGGGCGCGTACGGGCCTTATCAGCAGAGCAAACGGCGTAAAATATATCAATGCTATGCCAAGGAGCTTGTCAAGAACGGCCTTGCCTACCCGTGTTTTTGCAGCGAGGAGGCTTTGAATACCCTGCGCGATGAGCAGGAATCACAGAATGTCAATAAAGGCTATTATGGCCCATGGGCCGTTTGCAGAGACCTGTCTTTTGAGGAACAGGCTGCGGCGATAGCCCAAAGCAAACCATATGTGCTTCGTCTTCGCTCGAACGGCGATGAGAATCACCGCATCGTTTTTGAGGATTTGATTAAGGGTAAAATAGAAATGCCCGAAAATAACATGGATATCGTGCTGCTGAAAACGGACGGTATCCCCACCTATCACTTTGCCCACGCGGTTGACGACCATTTAATGCGCACCACCCATGTGATCCGCGGCGATGAATGGATTGCCTCCGTACCGGTGCATATCGCTCTTTTTAAAGCCTGCGGATTCAAATTGCCGAAATATGCGCATATTTCGCCGCTGATGAAAGAGGACGGGGGCGGAAAGCGCAAATTGTCCAAACGCAAAGACCCGGAAGCAGCCGTTTCATATTTTATTGAAAACGGTTATCCCAAGGAAAGTGTGTTGGAATATCTGCTGACGCTGATCAATTCAAACTTTGAAGACTGGCGCAAAGCGAACCCCGAAGTTCCTCAGAGCGCATTCCCCTTTAATCTTAAAAAAATGAGCCCGAGCGGAGCGCTGTTTGATCTGGTCAAGCTGACAGATGTCAGCAAAAATGTTATTTCCGTCATGACAGCCGAAGAAGTTTATGAAAAAACCTGCCAATGGGCTGCTGAATACGATAAAGGCCTTCACTCATTGCTTTTTAAAGACCCCTCTTACGCGAAAAATATTCTACGGATTGACAGAGGAACCGCAAAACCCCGCAAGGATATCGCCAAATGGTCCGAAATCAAAGGATATATTGAATATTTTTATGACGAGTTGTATGTTCCGGATTATTCCCTGCCCGGCAACATCACCCCTGCCGATGCGGCGGAAATACTGAAAACATATTTAAAAATCTTGAATATTGACGATGATAAAGACACCTGGTTTAATCGGATAAAAGATATGTGCGCAGAGCTGGGCTATACGCCGAGTGTTAAGGAATATAAACAAGCCCCCGGGGATTTCAAGGGCCATGTCGGCGATGTTTCAACCGTAATCAGGCTTGCTGTTACATCAAGGCACAACACGCCGGATTTACATGCGATTATTCAGCTTATCGGCGGCGTCCGGACTAAGCAGCGAATACAAAACGCAATTGATTTTTTACAGCGCACATGAAACATAAACTATTGAGGTGATATATAATGGAAGAAAACGCACTGAAACCTTCTAATTTCATACATGATTTTATCGACGAAGAACTGGCTGCCGGCATCAACACAAGGGTACAAACGCGCTTCCCTCCGGAACCCAACGGATATCTGCATATCGGGCATGCCAAAGCAGTATGCATCAACTTTACCACAGCAGAAAAATACGGCGGCATCTGCAACTTGCGCCTTGATGACACCAATCCGTCCAAAGAAGATGTGGAATATGTGGACTCCATCATGGAAGATATCAAATGGCTCGGTTTTCAATGGAAAAACCTTTATTACGCTTCCGGTTATTTCGATTTTATCTATGAATGCGCTGTTGAATTAATAAAAAAAGGCCATGCCTATGTATGTGACCTGACCGCTGATGAAATCAGGGAATACAGAGGCACCCTGACGGAACCCGGCAAAAACAGCCCCTACCGCGACCGCTCGATAGAAGAAAACCTCGACCTTTTCAGCCGTATGACCGCCGGGGAATTTGAAAACGGAGCAAGGGTTCTCAGAGCGAAAATCGACATGGCTTCCCCAAACCTTAATATGCGTGACCCTGTTATTTACAGAATCGCCCATGTTTCTCACCACCAAACCGGCGATAAGTGGTGTGTTTACCCGATGTATGACTTTGCGCACCCGCTTTCGGATGCCGCCGAAAAGGTAACTTATTCGCTCTGCTCCCTGGAATTTGAAAACCACCGTCCGCTGTACAACTGGTTTATTGAGGAAATCGGATTCAAGGAGCCTCCCCGCCAGATTGAATTTGCGCGTCTCAACCTGAACTACTGCGTAACCAGCAAACGCAAATGCCTTGCTTTGGTGGAAAGCGGCAGCGTCAGCGGCTGGGACGACCCAAGGATGGTAACCCTTTGCGGTATGCGCCGCAGAGGATATCCGCCTGAGGCTGTTAAAGATTTTGTCGAACGGGTCGGCGTGGCAAAAGCATACAGCGTTGTTGATTTCGGACTTTTGGAAGCATGCGTCCGCGACAATCTCAACTTGAACGCGCCGCGTAAAATGGCGGTGCTCAGGCCGTTAAAAGTAATCATTGACAATTATCCGGAAGGTAAAACAGAAGAAATTGAAGTTGAGCTGAACCCGAACAGGCCCGAACTCGGAACCGAAACAGTCGTCTTTTCACGTGAGATTTTTGTTGAAGAAGAAGATTTTATGAAAGAGCCGGTTAAAAAATATTTCCGCCTGTTCCCGGGCGGCGAAGTTCGTTTAAAAGGTTCTTATTATATCACCTGTAAAAGTTTCGAAACGGACAGCAGCGGCGAGATTTCTTGCCTGCACTGCGATTATGACCCGGACAGCAAAGGCGGCACCACCGCGGACGGCAGAAAGGTCAGAGGGACACTCCATTGGGTTAGCGCGGCCGATCACTTCAAAGCGGAGGTAAGGCTTTACGACCGCCTCTTCAATGTCGAGAATCCCGGTGACGACAGTGACGGCGATTTGATAAGCAAACTAAACCCCGACTCCCTCACGGTGCTTGAAAACTGTTTGCTGGAGGGAAGCCTTCGCAAAGCAAAACCCGGCGATGTTTTTCAGTTTATGCGCCAAGGCTACTTTTGCGCCGATAAAGACAGCACGCCGGAAAAACCTGTGTTTAACCGCACAGTTGCGCTCAATTCTTCCTGGCAATAAACCGGTTTTAAAGTTTCAATCTGATTAAAGGCAGGTTCTCATTATGAAAATTGTTTATCGTATTGTCGCGGCGCTTTTAGCCATCAGCGTTATACCTGCCGCTTATTTTCTTGATATGCTCAGGGTAAGAATAAGCATTTCTCTGATAGATAAAGCTGTTCAGGATGATGTGAGTATCAGCAGAATGTACAGCCTTTTCTCCCAAGGGGGGACTCTGAACGGACTTTTCAGCGGCAAGGGTGATTTTTTTTCAAACGCCTCAGTAAAGGCGCTTATGCCGGCCGGTATTTGTTTTTTAGCTTTCTTCGCGCTGGCAATCATCCTTTCGCTTGTTATCTTCTTTTTCGCCGTTTTCAGCAATAAAAGGCTGGTTATAACGTGCCTTGGCGGCGGCGGATTGCTTTGCATCATTGCCGCTTATATTTCGTTCGGGAGAGTTGCGGCTCCGTTGCTCGACGGTTCGATTACAATCGCCGATTTTTTGAACATGGGTGTGCTGGGCTTCCTTGTCAATGCGGCCGCAAAAGTTACTGTTTTACGGCTCACTTCCGCGCCGATGATTATGGCATTCATTTTTGCAGCCATCATTATTTGGGGGCTGGCCTTTGTTTTAACGGAGGACGAAAGCGAAAAACGGGAAGCAAAACTCAAAAAAATGAATAAAAAATCGCACAAAACGGCTTGATATTTCCTGCCTGAAATTCTGTTTATAGGTGAACAAGATGAATCATATTGACACAATTATATTTGATTTGGACGGGACCTTGCTTAATACCCTCGGTGACCTTTCAAACAGCGTTAATTTCGTTTTGGAAAGGCACGCGTTGCCCAAAATAAGCATTGACGACACCCGGCGGTTTGTCGGGAACGGTGTCGGCAACCTGATGAAGTCGGCTTTGGGAAGCGCTTTCGAGGAATCTCTTTTCAACAGTTGCCTGCAGGAATTCTCTGCTCATTATGAGAAAAACATGGAGATACTGACCGTGCCATACCCCGGGATTCTTGATTTGCTGAACCTACTGGGCCATAAAGGATACCGCATGGCTGTTGTTTCCAATAAGTTCGACGGCGCAGTAAAGGTCCTTGTAAAAAAATATTTCGGGGGTTTTATTCACGTTGCCATCGGAGAATCGAAATCAATCGCGCGGAAACCCGCACCCGATACCGTTTTTAAGGCTTTGGATGAACTGGGCGCCGATATAAACAGCGCTGTCTATGTAGGCGATTCCGATGTTGATATTGCAACAGCCAAAAACGCGGGTATCCCCTGCATCAGTGTCGGCTGGGGATTCAGGGATAAAGAGTTCCTGAAAGCGCACGGAGCAGGCAGCATCATCGACGAGCCGGCGGAATTGCCTGACTTGCTTCACGGTTGACTCCAACAATAGTTTAACGGGGGCGGATTTTATCCGCCCCCGTTTTTTGCATTTGCTGTATCTCGAATTATTCCATCAGCATAACCACTTTCACCCGTGAATATTTTCAAACACCGCATTTTCAAAAATTCTTTACACCAGCCTATTCTTAATCGCAAACAGCGCGATCTGTGTACGATCGCT
>CAYOAW010000018.1:0-3067 GCA_964402095.1 uncultured Eubacteriales bacterium
CCCAAATCGGCCGCATCAATAATCAAAAGATGCGTCGGTGAAAATTTTTTTATTTTTCCGCTGAAATTCTCGGGCGCAGTTTCGCCCGTACAAAGTTGAATGTTTTTGCATTTTTCATCGCCATAGAAAGATGAAAGATTTTCCGTAATCATAACGCCCGCAGCATCATCAGCCCTCATGAACGATCCTGCGCCGAGGATTGAAAGCCTTTTCACGCCCTGCAGCTTTTCAAGTAAAAAGTCATATAAAGAAACCAATTATATTTCCACCCTCAAAGTATCCTTATCCAAACTAGCGAGTTCAAACTCTTTTGTATTGGCAAGCGCATCTCTTGGGCAAGTATCAACGCACTGGCCGCAATAAACACAGCGGTCCATTTGCACAATCGCTTTGAACTGTTTATCGGCAATCTTTTCAATCTCAATTGCTTTTGAAGGGCAAACGCGCATACACAATTTGCAGCCGATGCACTTTTCTTTATCAAATTTCAATGCTCCCCTAAAACCTTCCGCCACAACAGCATCCACAAACGGATATTTAATGGTATTCGGCTTTTTGCCAAGCATACTCAATAAATAGGGCACCATTCTTCCGGCGGATTTCATGGTTTTAAAACCCCTTTCGCAATCAAATCAATCAAAACCTGAAAAAGCGAGAACGGCGCCAGAATTTTCCAGCAAAAGCTGATCATCTGATCAATTCTGAGCCTTGCCAGCGCGGCGCGCATCAGCGTGAGCAAAAACAAAACAAATAAAATTTTTACTATGAACAGCAGAAATCCGAAGATTGGATTTGACGGAATAAAAAACGGAAAAAATACCGCAGCAATCAATGCAGACATGACAACCAGCTCAAAATCAATTGAAAGCCTGAAAATACCCAAAAATCTTCCGCTGTACTCCGTAAATGTTCCGCCGACTATTTCGGTTTCCGCATCAGGAATATCGAACGGCACTCGCTCAAGTTTCCCCTGAGTGGCAAAAAGGGCGACTATAAGCCCAGGTAAATTGATGAGTGCCAACAGCGGATTGGCATGATAAAATTCAGCAACACCGCTGACTGACCATGTTCCGGCAAGCAATGCCGGGCCGAGAACAGACATATAAAGAGGCACTTCATATGCAAAAAACTGCGTCATTACTCTAATTGCACCCAACTCGGCATAAAGCGAAGAGGAAAACCAACCGGCAAGAAAAAAAGTCAGTGTCGGAATCGTCAGAAAATACAGCACAACAATAAGGTCGCTGCTAAAGCTGTATACTGCTTCCTTCCCCCATACCGGAATACACAAAAACGCCGTTGCCGTTGCGGCAAGAGCAAGAATAGGAATAGCTTTAAATAAAATATGAGCGCCGGATTCTTTCGGAACTATTGTTTCTTTTGTCAGCAATTTAATAAAATCAGCAACAGGCTGATACCAGGGCGGGCCTATGCGATTTTGCAGCCGGGCATAAAGCTTCCGGTCTATATACTCAAAAATCATAGAAATTGTGCTCAGGAACAGAAAACCCGGAAAAACAAGAATGTAAAACAGAGTAAGACCCATGTTTAAATATCTTCCTTCCTGAATACTTTTGAATCATTAAAATCAATTCCTTTGTTGCGGTACCATTCCATACTGTATTTGCGAAGGCCTTCCCAATTAAACATATTTTCCTCGCCGCTTGATGCGTTTTTAACCTTGACCATCCTGTCTGTACAGGAAAAGCAAGGATCAATTGCGGCAATAATAATGGGGACATCGGCTAAATAGCCCCCCTCAATCATATGAGATATTGCGGCAAGATTGGCAAGAGTTGGTGCGCGCACTTTAACCCTGTCAGGTTTGTCTGTACCGTTGGACCTTGTATAATGTATATCTTCCCCCCTTGGGGCTTCTATGCGCATTAATGATTCTCCTGCAGGTATTTTGTTCGGTGCTTTAACTGCAATCGGGCCGTCCGGCATCTCTTTAATAACCTGACGGCATATTTTATAGCTTTCAATCAGTTCCAAAACCCTTACAATCGCTCTTCCAAATACATCGGCGTGATTATCTGTGATAACGTTAAAGTCCAAATAGCTGTACGCCGAATAAGGGTCTTCTTTACGAATATCGCTTGCAATACCGGATGCTCTCAAAACAGGCCCAACAGCGCCAAACCTTAAGCCGTCTTCTTTTGACAGTACTCCCACCCCTGAAAGCCGTGCGATAACGGTTCTTTCTTCGGTAACAAGTTTCGCATAATATTTTGTCCGTTCTTCCAGAATATCCAAATTTTTAAGAACTTCCTGAGCCTGTTCCGGGGTGATATCCCTGCGGACACCGCCGATTGTATTCATCCCGTAATTAATTCGGTTGCCGGTAAGCATCTCCAGAATATCCATTACAACCTCGCGGTCCTTCCACGAAGACATGAACAGCGACATAAAGCCAATCTCGTGCCCGGCTACTCCGAGCCAAAGCAAATGGCTGTGTACCCTTTCCAGTTCACCTATCAACGTACGCAAATAGTACGCTCTTTTTGGCACTTCAAGACCGGCAAGAGCTTCAACCGTTTGCACATAACAAGTCGAATGCGCATGCGAGCAAATGCCGCAAATACGCTCCAACAGATATAGATTTTGAATGTAGGTTCTGCTTTCGCAGGCTTTTTCCATCCCTCTATGGTTGTAACCGAGCGCTACCGATGCGGCAGCAATACGTTCGCCTTTCAGGAGCAGACTAAAACTTTCGGGTTCTTCAAGCGCGGGATGCTGAGGGCCCAAAGGTATAACCATTTTACCCATATCACGCACCCCCTTCCGGTATTTTAGCATTGCCGGGTACCCAGTCTTTACGCAACGGGTACTGATCTTTCGGCCAATTGTCCGGCAAAGGGTATTGTCTCCCTGCCTTCAAGCCATTAACTTTTACACCCAAAAGGCCTTCAAGCTCAAGTTCATAGAATGTTGCACCATTAAAAATCGGCAGAACTGTACTGATAACCGGATTTTCTTTCGGCGCTTTCAGTTTCAAATTAAGCACGATACCGTTATGATCTGAAATGTGATAAACAAACTCAAAGCAATCTCCCGAATCCATCCC
>CAYOAW010000018.1:3167-28717 GCA_964402095.1 uncultured Eubacteriales bacterium
CGTTCACGGGGATTGCCGAATCAATACCGCCTTCAACACAGTAACAGCCTTCATAAACACCTGCAGAACAGGCGCATGTTCCCACCGATACAACAAACTTAGGTTCCGTCATCTGATCATAAATCATAATAAGCCGGTCCCTTTGCTGCAAGGTTACGGGGCCGGAACAAATAAGCACATCAGCATGTCTCGGAGAACCTTTCAGCTGCATACCGAAACGCTCGACATCGTACCTCGGTGTCAGCGCTGCCATCACTTCAATATCACAAGCGTTGCATGCCCCGGAATTGAAGTGTATTATCCATGGTGATTTCAGCCTTGCCCAATTAATAATTTTATCTACTACCATCTTTTTCTCTCCTGAACAGCATAAACAGCGAAAGTACCGTTACAATCAAATAAAGTGCGGACATTAATGAGATACCGGAAGGATCAGTCGCCACAGTCAAAACCACAACATGCATAAGCGTAAAGAAAAAAGCAAATTTAAAAAATTCGGTATACTCCGGCTGGCCCTGGTTTTCAGGCATATCTTCACCGCAGGCATATGATTTCATTTTATTAGACGAATCAGTTCCCTTGGCAGCGAGCGTCCTGCCTATTAGAGATATACCGGTCGCTAAAACTATATATATCAAAAAGGCGATTGGAAGCGCCAGTAACATTTTTGCCATATTAATCCTCCAATTTCATCGTATTAAGCCTTAATATTCTCAGCGTTTCAGATTTCTCGTATCAAGCGATCCGGTAGCCCTGTAAATACCAAGCACAAGACCTGTTGCAACAGCGAGCAAAACCACTTCAATAACGATAATTGTAATAACATAAGCCTGTACAGTCGCCATATTTCCGGTAACATACCCTACTGCAATTAGTAAAAGTGTAACAGCTTTTGTCAGTATTTCAATTGAAATCAGTATCCGCATAAAATTGTGCGTAACAAGCAAGCTGTATATTCCTACAGTAAAGATTAAAACAACAGCAATGATACAAACCGCAAAAAAGATACTCATTCCGTGTCACTCTCCTTAAAGAATACCATAACGCCAAATACGCCGGCCAAAATTATAATAATTTGTCCCAACAGGTCAACTTGCCGTTTTTTCCAAAGAATATTCTGCACATCTCCGCCCAAGGACACGATTTTTTCAGGTATACTTGAATCAATGTGCGGCCAAAGAAATGCCAGCAATGCCGCTGCCAGAACAACCAGTAGAATCGGGAGAGGCAAAAAGCGCTTAATTCGCTCCTTTTTAAGCTCTGCCAGTTCATCCTTCGGCCTTATTTTTGTCATACTGATAGCGCTTATAAATATAACAGGAATCAAACCTGCGCACACAGAAAGCTCAAAAGCAGCAGCAAGCGGAGCTTTTAGAAAAAACATAATAACCGACAGCACCGCGCTTGTCGCAGCCATTGCTATACCCGCTTTGACCAGGTTGCCAACCACAACGCATAATATGGCACATATTACCAAACCCGCAAGTGATATTAAAATTATTGTCATATTCAAGCCAAATTCACCTTCTAACATCATGATAAAGCTACAGAAACTTTTCAACATCAATTAATCCGGCGGAATATTATTCATATTATTCCTGCATGGCTGATATAGAGCAAAATTAAAGGAAACAATAATCCTACCGCCACATTAATCGAAGAAAGCAATACTTCAACACCCAAAATACCCGCAGAGGCTTCTCTCCCGCCTTCAATTTCTTTACTTGGTTCTCCGTAATAAACCTTCTTCTGCAACTGCAGAAAATACCAAAGAGTAATGATACTTGCTGCCAACGCAGCTATCGCAACAGAACTCGAGACCTTCCAAACCGCAAGTATAATTAAAAGCTTGCTCCAAAAACCTGAAAGAGGAGGAATGCCGGCCGTTGAAAGGAAAGCAATTATTGAACTTATGCCGGTTACCGGCATTTTTTCCGCAAGACCGCCCATATTATCCATATCCCGTTGGCCTGTCTTCAGTTCAATTGCCGTAAAATTGACAAAAAGCAGAGATTTGAAGGTTGCATGGTTAAAAAAGTGGAGAATAGCACCGGCAAAACCTAAAGGAGAACCGGTTGCTATACCAATAATAATATAACCGATTTGACTGATGCTGGAATAAGCAAGCATTCTTTTCATATCTTTATGGCCTATCGCCGCAAACGCCCCGACAAGTATGGATATAATGCCCATTGCCATCAAAGCCCTGCCTACAGCAGCATTGTTTAAAAATACATCCCTGAATATCCGCATCAGAACATAAACACCCGATACTTTTGTAACAATCCCTGCAAGCAAAACCGAAACCGGTGCCGGCGAAGAAGAATAAGCATTCGGCACCCAAGTATGAAAAGGGAAAACACCGGATTTAATAGCAAGCCCGGCTGTATAAAGAATAAACGATATAATGATAAACACAGGTAATTTATTGCCTAAACCGGACAAATACTCAGCCACACCGTTGATATCGGTGGTACCTGCCTGCATTAAAATAAACGCAATTGATGTCAGCATTAAAACAGATGCAACCGCAGACATCATATAATATTTAAAAGCGCCGGAAAGCCCGTTTGTACCTTTCTTTATGCCAATCAGTATGAATGATGCCGTTGAAGTAATTTCGATAAAAACATACATACTGAACAAATCTGTTGCCATAGCTAGCCCATTCATGCCAAGCATAACCAAAAGAATCATATTCGCGAAGTTGAACATACTGCCTTTTACCGTTGATTTCGCGACTATCAAAGCTACAAACGCTATCAGGCCGATCGTAAAAAGCACAACCGCGCTGAGCGTATCAACAGAAAGCTTTTCGGTAAAGCTCATATCATTAATAACATTATGGACATTATGAAGACACATGTGTATATCAAAAGCGGCAAGTATCGCCTGCATTGCAGCAATTATAATCGCGACCCAAAGCGCAATCTTTTCTTCAAGCAATCGAATTGCCAAACTCAGTATAACTACCGCAATAAGCGGAACTGCCAAAAACAAAATCGGCACCGGGATTTCCTCCTAAAATTTATTTTAATCAGCAGATTTTATAATGATCCCAACACAACAGCGGCTATAATCGCAATCCCCGAAAGAGCCCATAACAAATATGCCGCCGGGCTGTCACTGTGGGCCTTCCTCAGCCCCAGGGAAATCCATTGGACAAAACGGACAAGAAAAGTATCATAGAACCAGCTGATAGAATTATTTATATGCAGCGATACTGCTGCATATCCCCTTATGACATAACCACCCAAATGATACGGATCAAAATATTTTTTCTCGGCCATATCATATATTTTGTGCAAAACCGGAGCATAATGGATATGATCGGCAGCTTTAAGGCTGCTTCCGGTCTTTTTAGCGCCGTAAATATGGTCAATCAACGCCAAAGCAAGCACTGCTGATGAAATAGCAACCAGAATCCATTTTGTTTGCGAGCCAACCGTTTCGCCCGCTTTGACAGCATTGCCGAGAACCGGCTGGAGTAAATTTTTCACTATCCAGGATTTGCCGAAACCAAACGCAAGACATCCTGCAGAAAGAGCAACCATCGGAACAAGCATTTGCCATGGGGCTTCTTTTACTTCTTTTATATTGCCGGTCTGCTTGCCCAAAAACGCAGTATGGCCAAGTTTCAGGAAAGAAACAGCCGTAAAAAATGCCCCCAAAATCGCAATGAGATAAAATATTATGCCCACTTTTCCGCTTTCGAGCGCGCCGTCGAAAATCATTTCTTTTGAGAAAAATCCATTTGTCATCGGAAACCCGGAAATAGAAGCGGCTGCAATAATAAAGCATCCGAAGGTAACCGGCATTCTTTTGCCCAGACCGCCTATTTTCGCAAGGTCCGTTGTTCCGGCTTGCCGCTCAACCGAACCTGCGGAATAAAACAAACAGCTTTTATATATAGAATGGTTTATCATGTGAAAAATACCGCCGACAATACCGATCGGCAAAGCCGTGCCGATGCCAAGCATCATATAACCAACCTGGCTGACAGCATGGTAAGATAAAAGCCGTTTATAATCTTTTTGTATAAGAGCCATCATAACGGCAAAAATAATTGTTACAGAGCCAAGAATCATCAAAAGGCAACTCATAGAAGAACCGGGTGTAAATTTAAACAGGTCTACGCATATCCGTGTTAAAAGGTAAATACCAAGCAATTTTTCAAGTGAACCCGGGATAAGAGCCATGAATGGCAACGGCGCATCTTTTGCAGCATCCGGAATCCATGTATGAAACGGCATTGATCCAGCTTTTGACACAGCGCCGATCATCATAAAAACAAATGCAAATATACCCCATGAGGAAAGCGGCAAATGCGCAGGTTCCATTGACAGCGATTTTGTCAGATATGCATACATTCCGATTCCGATCATCATGCAGAAATCCGAAAGCCCTACTATAATAATCGCTTTAACGGATGTTCGATATGCTTTGTCGCTGCCTGTCATAATCATTGCAAACATCGTAACAAGAATACCTTCCCAGAAGAACAGCAAAACAGCAAGATTGTTTGCCAAAACTGCTCCGTTCGCAAGGGCAAGCGTAAAAAGCACGGAGGAATAAAATTGTTTTGTATATGGTTTCCCTTTTAAAAAGGCTGTTGAAAATAAAACCGCAAGGAAAGAAAATGCAGCAGCGCTTATCAGAATAAATCCGTTAAACTGATATAGTTTCAAAGAAAAGTTGATACCATAGCCGCATAAAGGCTTTTCAAAAACCGCATTTGCGCCGTAAAGATAAATGTTGGCGGCAAGGTTCACAAACGCTCCTGTTAAAGTTATACCCTCTTTTACGCCTTTTATCCTCGACGGTACAAGCAATATCATTACAGCAAAAAAAGCAGGTAGCACAATTATCGCCGGCAGGAAATTCGAAATATTTACTCCGCTCATTTTATTATCACCGCCATTTGCTCAACAATTTTATTCACCAAAGCTGCAGGATAGAAAATCAGCAATCCACCGGCAAGCGACAAAGCAGAAAGCGAAACCACCGAAAATATCATGCTCTTGGAACCTTCACGAACATTTTGAATCTTTTGTTTGCCGAGGAAAATAATTGTAAAAGCCCTCAATAGATAAATAACCGTCATAACCGCGCCAAGCACAAAAACAAGCCCCATCCAAGGATGCCCGGCGCTGACAGCACCGTTGATAACCATATATTTGCTAAAGAAGCCGCCAAAAGGCGGTATACCCATAACAGAAAACGCGCAAAGCAAAAAGCACACAGCGGTAACAGGCATGGTTTTTGCGAGTCCCCCCATTTGACGAATATCCTTTGTTTTGCAATTATGTTCGACAATTCCGGCGCAAAGAAAAAGCCCGGCCTTTGACAAGCCGTGCATAAGCATATATAACAATCCCCCGGCTACCGCGAGTTTGCTGCCTATGGATAAGCCAAGGAAGATAAACCCGATCTGGCTTACGGTTGAATAAGCAATGATACGTTTCATATCAAATTCAGCTATCGCAGCACCGGCTGACACGAGAGCACTCACAGCTGCAATAACTGGTACTGCGGTATGCCATACCTGGCTTATTGTAAAGTTAATAAGGAAAAGCCTGGCGAAAACATAAACTCCGATTTTGACAAGCACCGCCGCGTGCAGCAGCGCAGTTACCGGCGAAGGCGCAATGCCCGCATCGGCAAGCCAGGAATGAACCGGCAGTGTTGCCGATTTTGAAAATATACCAAACAGCATCAGTATAACAGCAGCATCAGCGACAGGTTTGCCTTTTAAAAGCATAAGGTTCGTCGTGCCATATTGTGTAAATACCATTATAAAACCGGCAAGCATCAGTACAGCTCCGGCACCTGTAATCAAAAAAGCTTTGTTTGCGCGCCTGACATATTCGGTATTCCTGAAAAATCCGATTAAGCGCCAACAGCAGATTGCCGAAATTTCCCAAAACAAATAGAGAAAGATTAAATCTGTTGACAATACAATACCCATCATAGAACCAATAAAAAGGACTACAAACAAATAGTATTCATTTTGATGACTGCTATGCGACATATAACCGAAAGAATAAATAACGATGATAATGCCAATAAACGAGGAGGTCATCGCCATAAAAACAGCAAGACCATCCGCCATAAAGCCGAAACTAAGCCCAAGCGGAAGCTGATATGCAAAATAATGCGGATTTGATGTTATTGCCGCCGGCAAAGCCGTTATCAGAAGCAAAAACGGCGCAACAACCAAAGCCAGCGCAAGCAAGTTCCTAAACTTCGGCGATACCTTCCCCGCAGCCGGAATAAGGAATGACCCTGCCAAAGGAACAAACACCGTTAAAATTAAAATCAACCGACTATCCATTTTTCTTGTCTCCCCAGCACTATTTAAACACGAATTGCGTAAAATGACAACAGAATCAGCACGAAACATGAAAACTGCAATAAATTTTGACATGCATAAGCGCAAGGACCCAAACACCATTGTTCATTTCCTTGCACTGTAAAAAACGCCGAACCATTTATCCGAGATTTTGATTTGCAGCTACAAATATTTAATTGGAACTGTTTCATTATAAACCGAATATTGCCTGTGTCAATGGGTAAAAAATAAATCGCTTAAAATGACAATATTTTTTATCAATCAGCAGTAATTTTAACACTTTAAACAATAAATCAAATAGACGCAAAGTACCGGAAATATATTCCTTGAAAGCCTGGCTTGAAGAGCTTATAATGTCTTAGAAATCCGCACTGGGACCTGTATTTCCGCATTATAATTAACAGTTATAAACTCTTCATTTTATATTATAAATGTTCTGAGATGCAGGTAATATTATTGAAAGGACAGCGCACATTATGCATGAGTTTTCACTGACAAAACAAATTGTCAGAATAGTCAACAACACCGCTGCCGACCACCATGCGAAAAAAGTGAATAAAGTGCATCTTGTTGTCGGCGAAAGCTCGGGTATTATCCCCGATTCAGTCCAGATTTATTTTGATATGATAGCGGTTGGGACTGCTGCAGAAGGCGCACAACTGGTTATCAAATATATAAAGCCCCAAATGCTTTGCCCGAACTGCAATAAATATTTTATCCGGCCGCGTTTTTCTTTTGCGTGCCCTGACTGCGGCACACTTGGCAACCCCACAGACATCGGCAGCGAGTTTTATGTTGAAAGCATTGAACTTGATACTTAATCAATATTAAAAAAGGATGGAAAACGAAAATGGCAAACGAAGATATTAAAGTTATGGAAAACATCTACAACGAAAATGACAGAATTGCGGACGAAATACAAAAAGGCCTGTCCTCAAAAGGGATTTATGCAATCAATGTTATGGGCGCACCCGGCGCAGGCAAAACTTCCTGCCTGATAAATATAATTAAGGGTTTGCCCGAAATCCAATCATATGTGATTGAGGGTGATATAGAGTCAGACATTGACACCGTTAAATTAAAAGAAATCGGAATTGAGACAGTTCAAATCAATACATACGGCGAGTGCCATTTAGACGGGCCTTTGATTGCAAGCACCCTTGAAAAAGTGAATTTTGACAAACAAGGCCTGCTCTTTATCGAGAATATCGGCAACCTGGTCTGCCCCGCCGAGTTCAGCATTGGCGAAAATATTAAACTGCTCATTTCCGCTGTTACCGAAGGCGATGACAAGCCGTATAAATATCCTCTTGCATTTCAAAAAGCCGCTGTAATACTGCTTAACAAAACCGATCTTCTTCCTTTAGTCGATTTTGATATTGATTATTTTTCGGAAGGCTTAAGAGCACTCAACCCCTATGCGCCAATATTTACAGTGTCCGCCAAAACCGGCGAGGGTTTCAGTGAGGTTTGCAGCTGGTTAAAAGCAAAACTTTGATTTATTTCGAATTTACTTCTATTTTTAATTAAAATATTTGTTAAAAATAAAGCACTTGATATCAGCTTAACTGAATTTCAAGTGCTTTATTGTTTTTAATGATATCCGAAACTATCCAAAAAACGGTATTCCCGCCGGTTTGAAAATAAGCCAGGTCATAATATAGCCGGATATAACAGCGGACAGCGTGAACGGAACACTTATATGCATAAAAGTCCCAACACTCACTTCATGCCCTTCTTTGCGCAAAATACCGATACCGGCAATATTTGCAGAGGCGCCGATCGGAGTAAGATTACCGCCGAGAGTCGCACCGACCACAAGCCCAAAATATAAAACATATGGAGCAATACCCATCGAATGAGCTATCATAGTAACAACAGGCAGCATCGTCATAACATAAGGAATGTTATCAATAACAGCCGAAAGCATAACGGAAATCCAAACAAAAATCGTATACATGATAAAGATATTGCCGCCGCTGATGTCTTTAATTATTTCGCTGATTTTTTTTATAATACCGACTTCCTCAACTCCGCCGATAATTACAAACAGGCCGAAAAGAAGAAGCAAAGTGAAGAAATCAAGTTCCTTTACAGTCGGCTTTATATCCATTTTTTTGATAATTTTTCTTATAAGGCCAATGATAAAAAGCCCGACGCAAATAACACCGTTAATCGGAAAGCTTTCCCTAAAGTTGTCGGAAAACGGCATAAATGAAGCTAATATTAAAAGAAGGATTGTTCCGAGCAGAAGATAAGTAGGGACATAGTCCGTTACCTCGGTTTTTTCTTCCATATGAATCGGCTGCTTATCTTTTCTGAACAAGAACAGCAAAACAATGGCTGAAACGATAGCGGCAACCTGACAAATCCAAAACAGCCCGAATTTATGCTGAAAAAAGAAAAACTGAGCAAAATTCATTTTAGCTTCTGCTCCGAGTAAAATCGAAGTTGTATCACCCACAAGGGTAGCGGCGCCCTGAAGATTTGACGAAATGGCAATTGCTATTATTATATTAACTGGCGATACTTTCAATTTTTTTGCGAGTGTAACAGCAACGGGAGCAACCATTAAAACCGTCGCGACATTATCGACAAATGCAGAAATAAGACCGGCAAAAAGCGCCAATGCTACTGTTGCCCATTTTACATTCGGCATCTTGTCAATAATCATGTCGGCAAGAAGCGCCGGCATTTTGGATTCGATAAAGAGTGTTACGACCCCCATAGTGCCAAGAATCATCATCAGAACATTCCAGTTCGGAATCCAATCCACCGTAAAGATTTTTTCAACCGACATCATCCGGGTCAAAACAAAAATCAGCGCTGTGCCGAGAGCGATATATGCTCTGTACTTCGGAAAAACCAGCAGTAAAGCATAAGTCAGCAGAAAAAGGGCCAGTGCAAAAATCATCATAATATATACCCCTTACAATTTATTGTCGACAAACAAAGAATATTTTAGCAAAAGCACAATGCAATTTCAATGTATTTTTGTATATACAGCAATATTTTTGCATAATTATTGAGTATTTCCATATAGCTCTGATTATAATTATAGTTTATATCCAAGTTCTTCAGGCAATTGCATTTTTTCAAAGCACTCTTTCATCACCGCATCAAGGCCTTTTACTTTAAGTCTTTTTTCTTTCATCGGTGCAGTACATTCTTCGACACTGTCTTCCTGAAAATGCTTAACCGGTATATTATTTAAAAGGAAGTTGGCAACTTTAAGTTCAGGCAATGCTGTTTCAGGTGTGCAGGGAGATTCCGCTGAGTTTTGAGCACACTCGCACAGCCAAGTCATCTTGTTATAGTACCCTTCCAAATTTGAGCCGATAACGCCAAATTCTTTCGGTTCCCCGTTTAACTCGCCATAAAGCCTGTCATCACCCGAGCACCAGATTCTGCCGTTTTCAAACGTATACTCAATGACAGGCTCGGCACTTTCTTCAGAACAATGTGATACTGTGATAAAGACTTTCGTTTCACCGCCCTTACCGTTTGGAACAGTCAGACCGGCAAATGCTGTATCAAAAGTCTCGATATCAAAAGCTTTATAACATTCCCCCTCGATTTTTGAAGGTTCCGCGGATGCGGCTATGCTTGTGCCCAGCATAAACAAAGGATTGTGGAGATAATGTGCTGTAGCATTTGATATAACGCTGTCGCCGATAAAATTCCCTTTGCCGTCCTTCATTTTCCCGGCCCAGTTGTTGCGTTCATAGTAACTGAACGCACGCGGCCAACGGACGATCACCCGCATTGACAGCGGTTTACCCCAAATTCCGGCAATGATTTGCTTTTTTGCCTCAAGGATGGCCGGAGAAAATGACCATTGAAAACCGATCAGAACTTTTTGCCCTGGATGTTCTTTGCAAGCCTTGACTATTTTATCGGCATCCTCCGGCGAACCGCAAAGCGGTTTTTCGCACAAAACATGCAATCCGTGTGACAGTGCCGAACATATATGCTCGCAGTGAAGCTGAATCGGCGTTGAAATAACAATAGCTTCAGCAATATTCCCCGCATCGAAATACTCATCAATGGTATTAAATAACGGAAGATCCTCAACCGAATCATAAACGGGACTTTTTTCAGCAAACGGGTCGATTATACCGACAACTTCAATTTCGTCCTCCATATTTAAAGCTGTCATTACATACCCTGCACCGTAACCGCCGATACCGGCAAGAATTACCTTCAATTTATCAGCCATTTTGAGCGCTCCTTACATATTCATTTATCATTTTAATATTTGTCATTGTATTTTCAAGCAGCGGCCAGGTATGTGTTTCTATCGAAATATCCACATCAGGCATATCATTTAAGATATCCGTCATTTGACTTTGCCAATTTATTTCGCCTTCACCAAGCGCAACCCAGCGATGTGCCTTCCCCTGGCCGGCAGAGTCTTTGACATGAACATTCGTTATAAATTTCTTCAGCGGTTCATAGCCTGATTTATAGTCAAGACCGCAGGAAGCATGAAAATTGCCGGGATCCCAGTTTAACAAAAGACCTGTGTCTTTAAGATCGTTCTGCATACGGATAATACTTTCAGGCGTATCATTCCAACAACCGGCTTCATTTTCAGCTGCGATAATAATGCCTCTTTTTTTCGCAAGCAAAGCTGCTTCTCCGACGGCTTCAATAATCGTTTGATAATCATCCTCCGTGTCATCAGCGCTTCGTTCAACGGCAAAAGTGATTATTTTAGGGATTTCGAATTCCTCGGCAAAATCTAAAGCCTTTTCAAAATTTTTAAGCTGTTCGCTGAATTGCTGCGAACGAAGCTTGCATTTAAATGTTCCCGGCGATATTGCGGTTATGACGAACCCGTAATCATCTATCATATCCTGCAGCAGTTCTTTTTCATCCCCGGATATGAAAGGAACTCTTCCGGTTGCGGTTCCGCGCAATTCAATCCGTTTCAGGCCCAAAGCAGCTGCCGCGCCAAGCGCAAAAGGCAGATTTACCGATAATTCATCTGTGACAATCCCTAAATTCATATTTATACCTTCTTTCACAACTTATCTTTTATCCCTAACGGCGCAATAGCTTGGGCCGCCGGCTCTCAATAACTGCGCGCACTTCCCGCAAGTCGTGCACAATTGGTTTTTATTTGGCAATTTACCGTTTAAAACATCCCTCGGAAAATCAGGATAAGCAAAACTCATACGGCCAAGCCCAACAAATTCACATCTGCCGGTAAGAATTTCACCTGCTGCAGCGAACGGAATGTATTCTCTTAAATAGGTGAATCCCGTACCTACCACCGGAATTTCTTTAACCGTATCCTGAATTTCGCCGACAACCGAAAACATTCTTGAAACCCCAAAAAGCGGGGACTCGTTCTTTTCAACATCATTCGGCCTGTTAACAAAGGAGTTGTAGTAGGGTGAGCCTGTGGTGATGTTAAAAATATCGATATGACGGTCTTTGCATTTTTTTACAAGGCTAAGCGTTTCCGTTAAATCGGGTTTCATATAATCATTTTTGTCACAGGAAAAACCGGCAGGCAAAGCATCAAAGCCGTTCAACCTTGTGCCTACAATAAAGTTCCCTCCAACTTCATTTCTCACAGCATTTATACAATCCAGATAAAGTTTTGTACGGTTTTCAAAGCTTCCGCCATATTTGCCCGGCCTTTCAAAAGCCGATAAGAGTTCGCTGAGCAAATATCTATGGCAGCATTTTACATCCACACCGTCAAAGCCGGCTTTTTTTGCCAAAGAAGCTGTCTTTGCAAAATAACCGGGGATTTCATCAAGATATTCATCCTTGGCAACCGGCAAGTCGGGGCTGATATTGTGCCTGATATCAATTTCAGGGCTGTGATAAGCAATGATGGGCTGCGGTTTGCCGAAAGGCTTTGAAAATCTTCCCGAATGAGTAATCTGCATAATTAAAACAGGTGAAAAGCCATTTGTCTTAAAAGCTTCTTTTTTAATTTCATCTGCAAGATTCCGGAATAACGGCAGATTCTCTTCTGTCAGGATAAGCTGATTCGCGCTGGCTCTCGCTTCCGGCAGCACACTTACAGCTTCAAACCATATTAGCCCGGATCCTCCGCGGGCAAAACGCCTGTAGCGTTCGCGAGTCAATTCAGACGGCGAACCGTCAGACAATGAGTCGCTTCCTTCCATCGGATGAACACAAAAACGGTTTTGCGCCGTCAATGCACCTATTTTAAAAGGAGTACCGAGAACAGAAAGATCATGGCTGAAATTAATATTGCAGCCATGTAATTTACATTCCGATTCCAAATCCGACAATTGATGATAACCAAAGCTCAAGCAATCACACCCATCCAAAAATATACAGTATTCAACAAATTCATAATATACTATCACTTTTTCTTGATTCTTGCAATTACCTGTTGAAATGTTTTGAATAAATTAGTATAGTTTATATATTAATATTTAAGGAGTTTTTTAGATGAGCAAACGTTTTGCAATAGTTACAGGCGCGTCGAAAGGAATCGGGAATGCAATTGCTGTCCGGCTTGCAAAAGAAGGATATGATATAGCAACAATGGGTAACAGCACCTATGAAAAAGCTGAAAACGGGCTGAAAACAATTGAAGAAGCAGGCGCAAATATTATCTATGTACAAGGCAGCCTCGGAGACAGCAAAGCACGCCAAAATCTGATTAACGAAACACTTAAATCAGGCAGAATAGATTTGCTTGTCAATAACGCTTCGATGGCGCCAAGAGTCAGGGCTGATATTTTGGAAATGAATCCGGAAAGCCTGAATGAAGTTCTTAATGTCAATTTAATCGGAACTTTTTTACTGACACAAGCAATTGCGAATATTATGGTAAAACAAAACAATAACGATTTAAACATCAAACCTGCTATCATTAATATCAGTTCTGTTTCCGCTGATACAGTCTCCGTAAACCGCGCGGAATACTGCATATCCAAAGCAGGCACAAGCATGGCTACTCAACTGTTTGCCGTCCGCCTTGCGGAATACGGGATACCGGTTTATGAAATCAGGCCCGGAATTATATTAACGGACATGATTGCACCCGTAAAAGACAAATATGAAAAACGTATCGCGGAAGGCTTGACGCCGATAAAAAGACTCGGTTTGCCCGAAGATGTTGCAAATGCTGTCTGGGTTTTGGCAAGCGGCCAGCTTACTTATTCCACCGGGCAAGTGCTGAATGTGGACGGCGGCCTGAATATAAAGCGTTTATAATATATTAAAAAGAGGAAATTTCTATATGTGCGAAACAATCGAACACGGAAAATATTCTGTCGCTGTCCAACGATACAACACATTGATAATCGGCAGCGGAGCCGCCGGGTTTGCCGCGGCAAATGAACTCAGCCGGATAGGCAGCAACAGCTTCTGTATCATTACAGAAGGCGTGAATATGGGCACATCGCGAAATACAGGCTCGGATAAGCAAACTTATTACAAATTATCTGTTGCCGGTGATGAAAAAGACAGTGTCCGGCAAATGGCCAGAGATTTATTCGCAGGCGGATGCATGAACGGAGACACTGCTCTTTGCCATGCAGCTCTTTCCGCCAAATGTTTTTTCAACCTTGTTAACCTGGGGGTTCCTTTCCCGTCGAATGAATTCGGCGAATATGCCGGATATAAAACCGACCATGACAATACACTGAGGGCTGTTTCAGCAGGTCCGCTGACCTCCCGTTACATGACAGAATGCCTGGAAGCGGAAGCGAAAAATAATCATGTAATAATTTTTGACAACTGTTTAGCGGTGGAATTGTTAACAAAAAACGGAAGTATAACAGGGCTTTTAACTATAAACACCGATAAGCTGAATGATATCTGCCACGCATTTTCTTTATTTATCTGCAGCAACATCATTCTTGCCACCGGAGGACCCGCGGGAATTTACCGTGACAGTGTTTACCCTTTTTCCCAAACAGGCAGTACCGGTATGGCATTTATGGCCGGGGCAATCGGCGCGAACCTAACCGAGTGGCAGTACGGGATCGCATCCAAAGGCTTCCGTTGGAACTTATCCGGCAGCTTTCAGCAAGTTCTTCCAAGGTATTTTTCCACATCTGCCGACGGCAGCAGTGAAAGAGAATTTCTATCCGATTCCTTTAACGACAGCGATTTGCTTCATTTTACATTTTTAAAGGGATATCAATGGCCTTTTGACGCAGGGAAAGCGCAAAACGGTTCCTCTCAAATCGATCTTGCAGTTTTTGCGGAAATTAAAGCCGGCCGAAAGGTTTATCTTGATTTTACAAAAAATCCGTTAAATGGCAGATTTGATGTTTCACATTTATCATATGAATGCAGAAACTATCTGTCCGCTGCCAACGCGTTTGCCGAAACGCCTGTTGAAAGGCTTTTAAAACTGAATTCCAAAGCATATGATGTTTATAAAAATAACGGTTATGACCTCAAAACGACACCAATAGAGATTTGTGTCGCCGCGCAGCATAATAACGGAGGCCTTGCCGTCAACGCAGACTGCCAAACTAATATTAAAGGGCTGTACGCTATCGGTGAAGCGGCAGCAGATTTCGGGATCTACCGTCCGGGAGGTACGGCATTGAACGGCACACAAGTCGACGCTTTACGGGCTGTGAAAAGCATCGGTTCCTCAAGCGCAAACGAAACAGCCGCGGAGGTTGATACAAATAAACTGCACGAGCTTATCAGCTTATGCGAAAGGCTTGTGAAAGACCGCAACCTTGCTGTTTGTTATAGAGAAACTCTTCAAAAAAGAATGTCTGAATACGGCGCTTTTATCAGAAGCGCCGAAGATCTGAAAATATGCATAAAGAGCTGTGCTGATGACATCATTAATTTTGAAAAAAAGAGCTGTATTGAATCCCCTGCTCAACTGCCGGCAGCTTTGCGGAACCGTGACCTTATCATTGCACAGTACGTTTACTTAAACGCAATGCTTGATTACATAGAAAAAGACGGCGGCGGAAGAGGTTCCTTCATTGTCGAAGAAAGCAATAAGCAGAAGCCGCTTGCAAACGGTAATTTTACTGATATTATACAACATATCGAGTACCATGATTTAAAATGTTCAACAGTCTGGATACCTGTACGCCCTGTACCCTCCCCTGAAATCTTTTTTGAAAATATTCTCAGCAAAAGTTTATGACTGCAAATAAAGGCAAATTTGTTTTAAATAAACAGGCGGCAGCCTGAAGAAAACGAGGACTGTAATTTATGAAATATTTTTTATTAATAATCCCTGCTGTTTTTTTATGGATAGTATTCGATGTCGTCAGAGCATTGCTCAGAAAAAAGATACCGGATCTGCCAAATCCCGATAACAATACACATGAAGGCGAAATACTGACGAGACTCGCCACGGATGCCCCTATTGAAGATATTGATGAAAAACTTGAGGATACTTTCCGTTATATAAACAGCCGCTATGACTGTGCGGACTTTAAACTTCATACGCTTCTTAGAATTTATCTTCAGTTTGGAGATAAACTGCCTTTAGAAACAAAAGCACAAATCCGTGAAACGATTTTAAATTTCAAATACTGGATGGATCAGCCCGGCAAAGATTCCATGTGTTTCTGGTCAGAAAATCATCAAATTCTGTTTTCATCTGCAGAATACCTCGCAGGTCAAACATTCCCCGACGATATTTTTTCTAATGACGGCAAAAACGGCAGAGAGCATATGAAACTTGCTGCTGCCAGAATTGAAGATTGGATGAGCCTTCGGTTTCAATACGGTTTTTCGGAATGGTACTCAAATGTATATTACGTGGAAGATCTTGCCGCAATGAGCAATCTGGCCGAATTTACAAAAGACCAAAATCAAAAAAATAAAATGTACATGATCATTGATTTGTTTTGGTTTGATATTGCGTCACACAGTTTAAAGGGCGCATTTGTCTCAACTTCAGGACGTATGTATGCGCGGCATAGGATGAGCAGCGATAAAGGCAATTCGCTTCGTGACGCGATCACATGGCTTTGGCCGGAATATCCCGTCGGAGATATCCGTAATATCCACGGAATGCTTAATAATTTTGTTTTGAACAAAGAGTATAAACTGCCCGAAGCGATCCGGAATATTATGACAGATGAAAATCCGCAGATAATTTTAGCTTCGAACGGAATTAATGTTAATGAAATGAAAGCCGAGGGGTTGCTGGGCCAGGAAGACAAGCAAATCATGATGCAATTTGGCAAAGAAGCATTCACAAGCCCCGAACTTATTGCGAACACAGAAAAGTATCTTGTTAAAACAAAAATGTTCAACAATATGTTTATGAACCCGCTCGGTTTTATTAATATCTCTTTCCTCAAGCTTTTTCATCTGCTGGCTCCAATGTCTAAAATGTTAAAATCACCTTCTGATACCGTAGCACTCAACAGAGCCAATGTTTACGCTTACAGAACAAAAGATTATATTATGGCAACTGCGCAGCAGTACGGTACAGATACATGTGCTTTTCAGCAGCATATTTTCAGCGCGACTTTACACCAATCTTTGTCACTTTTCACATCTTGGCCGTCAAAGCTATCCGATGGCGGTTCGCCTTCATTTTTCATTGGCAGTTTCAGACTTCCTCACGCTTTTCAGCATAAAAATACAGCAATAATGATTTATAACCTGGACATTAAAAAGCATTTTGCAGAAAAAAAGCCCCTGGACTTTACACACATATATTTCCCTACAGAATTTATGGATGAGCACATAATTGATAAAAGCTATGCTTTCTGCCGAAAAGGCGATACCTATGCTGCCGTTATCGCTTCAGGTGACTTAACATTCGGGTCTATGCGTGGAAAAGAATTAGGCAACTATGACTTGACAAAGCCTTATGAATTACGGCAATACGGCAGCAAACAGTTTTGGATATTCGAGCTGTCTTCACTCAGCGAAGACGGCAGTTTCGAAAATTTTATAAAAAGAGTTAAATCAAATCCCGTTAAATTTGAAAACGAAGGCAAAAATCTTTCTTATGAAACCCGCGGAGATAAAATAACCGTCATTTATAAACAAAAAGCTGTTGTCAACGGTCAGGATGCAAATACATCCTACCGCCGCTTTGACAGCGCATATTCCGTTACCGAAAGAAAAGCGGAAGAAATTACACTTTCGTGCGGCGGCGCGAACCTTACACTTAATCCGGGCAAACTTATAAGAAGAGAGGATTTTGACCGATGAAAAAGGCGGCCGCAAAACTATGCTCCGTTTTCCTTTGCTTTTTGATTGTAATCTTTCAGTTTTCAGGAATTGCTGTATCAGCTGATTCGGCCGCAAACCATAATAAGCTTTTTGGGGTAATCACCGATTCCCATTTATTTCCCGAAGACCATGTAGATCCGCTGTCATCCGATTTTCAGGAAAATACACACAACAACATGAAACTGATGGGCGAATCAGAGGCAATCCTGCGTGCCTTACTAAAAACAATCGCCGCACGGAAGGCTAACGGCACTTATAAAATGGATTACCTGTTAATGCCCGGTGATTTAACGTTCAACGGCGAAAAATCAGCGCATATTGCAATGGCAAAAATATTGCACGAGTTTGAAGCAAGCACAGGAATTCAAGTTTACATTATTAATGGCAATCACGACATTTATAACACAAACGCATGCAGCTATACAATCAAACCGGGCAAAAAGATAACCGCAAAACAGAGGCCGGACCTTCTTTTAACCACTCCGGAAGATTTCAGAAATATCTATGCCGACTTTGGTTTTGCCCAAGCCGACAGTGTTTATACACCGCCGAGCGGAACTGCCGGAATGATGTCATATTCACTCAGCCTACCCGGGGGATACCGCCTTATTGCAATTGACAGCTGTATTTATTCCCTTGACAGCGCAACAGGCACAACTAACCGTGAAAGCCGGATGTTAATCACTCCCGATTTACTGAAATGGGTTTGCGGCGAAAGCAAGGCTGCAGTAAGCAGGGGCGAAACAGTTATCGGTATGGTTCACGGCAATATTGTTGAACATTATGTCTATCAGCCGGCAGTTTCAAGCGGTTCTCTTGTCAGCAATTATGAAAAGATCTCATATGATCTGGCTGACTCAGGCATGCATTTTATTTTTTCCGGCCATAACCACATCAATGATACTGCCGGTATTGTTTCCGGCAACAATGAAATTATTTATGATATCGAAACATGTGGGCTTACGACTTATCCGAACATTTACCGGGAAGCAACTTTCAATAATTACAGCGGTGCAACAGATGTAAGCTGCGCACTTAACAATGTTGATTGTGACGCGGACAGTTTGGTTGATCTCAGCGGTATATCCGATATATACGGTATTATCGCTAAGCCTTTTAAATCAAATTACAGTATGCCCATGCTTTGCGGCGGGTCAATCGACCAAGGGATCATGTATGATACCGCGGTATTTATTAAAAGTATTATTGATTCAAAATTCCCATCCGCCATCAGAGAAGCTCTCCCTGACGGAATAAGCGGGTTGCTTAAAGAAAAAGGCTTGGATGTTAAATCACAAACAGCTAAACTTCCCGCCGGAGTCATTGATACCCTTAAAGCTTTCAATATTCCGATTGACTCCTTTGCGCAACTTATCGATTCAATAATTATGCAGATAGATCAGAAGTATATAATAAACACAGCCCATACAACAGAGCTTGTAAATTCGGTGATTGAGAAGCTCTCCGATTTTGAACTGGCAAAGGGCGACAGCCGTACAAAACTCGGAAAAATTGTTATGACAGGAATAACGGCAATGACTTCGGGTGATGAAAATCCGAATAATTATCCCGAAGTCAGCATAGCAGCCAAATCGTTGTCTACCCAGTCCGGAGCAGACAGGTTAATTGATGAATTGCTTAATATTGTTATAAACGACTTGCTTTTTGATGATATTCTGCCTTCGATCAGCCTTGATGAATTAAAGAATGTTCTGCCGGCTCAAGTCATGGCAAAACTTCATTCAATAGCCGGTGATAATTTGAACGCCGGAGCAGTACTTGAAAAGATTTTTGATTCAGCCGCTGTAAAAATGAAAAACAATGAATTCTTTAAAATTAAGAATGGCAGAGATGTATTTAAAGATCTTATCTATACAGTTGGTTATCAATATCTGAATCCGGAAGCACGCCTGCAGATTTCTTGCGCGTTTGCCGAAGCAATAACAAACATGACCAGTGACAACAACCCGGAGGGAAAAAGTGATTCCGGGATTGTTTTACAGTACACGGGAAAGACTTCTGTTGAACCTTCCGTTGAAAATTACAGGCTTCCAAATGACATCGCAATTGCCAAAGGGCCAAACCCCGGTGATATTATTATTGATTGGAACACTATCTACGGTATTGACGGGACCGATTTAATTCTTAATTCCCTGCCCTCAACCGCAGTTATAACAAGTGAATCCTCACCGGCCGGCAAAAAAACAGCATTGCTTGATTTAGGATTTATCAGCTTAGATAAAACACGTTCCCTGCTTTCACACAGAATTATTGTAAGCGGTTTAAAGACCGGTGTTCAATACACTTACAGCATCGGTGACAAAGAGAAAGGGCTTATGTCGGAAACCGCTGCCTTCAGTATCAATAAAAACGGGCAAATTATTGAGCAGGGAAAAAATGACTTCTTCAGCAAAATAATTGAATTTTTCAAGAAACTTATAAGCTTTTTCAAAAAATTCAACACTGTTTTAAATTTATTCCCGTAATTCAGGCTGTTAAATTCTACTATAAAAAAGGAGCAAAACATGAAACAGTTTTTTTCGAAATTGACCGCTGCCGTACTTGTTCTTACACTGCTGACCTGCACAGCCTCAGCGCTGCCGCCGTCTAGTTCAAAAAGCTATGACCCTCCTGTAAATTTCGGGGTTTTATCTGACCCGCACTTTTATCCGGAGGAATATACAAATCTCAATTCCGCAGAATATATGCACGACGCATACTGCGATTCTAAAATTGTCGGCGAATCCGAAGCTATTATGCGCGCTACACTGAAAACCATTGCCGCACGCAAAGCAGACGGTACTTATAATATGAATTACCTGCTTATTCCGGGTGATTTGACATTTGACGGTGAAAAAGCCGGTCATATTAAGCTTGCATCGCTTTTTAAAGATTTTGAAAGAAATACAGGCATACAGATTTTTGTCATTAACGGCAACCATGATGTCAACAATTATGACGCAGCTGATTATGCGACAGCCGACGGCAAAAAGATAAACGCGCATGATAACCCCGGGCTCCTGTTGACAACACCGGAAAACTTCAGAACAATTTACGCTGATTTCGGTTATAATCAAGCTGACAGCTGCTATACCCCTTCAACAGGGAAAGCAGGCGGTCTCTCCTATGCCGTCAGCCTGCCCGGCGGCTACCGCTTAATCGCAATAGACTCCTGCAAGTATTCCGCCGATATAACCTCAGGTGGGAATGACATCAAACAAGGCGATATGAATATAACGCCGGAACTTCTGCAATGGGTTCTTAAACAAACCAAAGAAGCGGCCGAACACGGAGAAGCAGTAATCGGAATGGTTCACGGAAGTGTTGTCGAACATTTTAATTTGGAAAGAGTTTTATCAAAGAACGCATTAATTAAAAACTACGAGGAAATCTCTTATCAGCTTGCCGATGCAGGGATGCATTTCATTTTTTCGGGACATATGCATGCAAACGATGTTGCATCAATCGTTTCTGCCGACAACGAAACAATTTATGATATTGAAACCTGCGAACTCAGCAGTTTCCCGAACACTTACCGCGAAGCGTCATTTTCCAAAGGCTTGATTCAAGGTTATGTTACATGCAAGCTTAACAATGTCGACTGCGACGCCGCAGCGAATGTTGATGTCAGCGGAGTTTCCGCAAAATACGGTGTCATTGACAAGCCCTTCAGCGAAAACTACTGTATGCCGATTCTTTACGGCGGTTCTATCGAAAACGGAATCAGAAGCGACGCAAGCGTATATTTTGACAATTCATTTCTCTTCAGAGCAACCGATGCGCTTCACAGGGCATTGCCAAATGGCATCGCAGGCCTGCTGAAAGAAAAAGGGATAGATATCGGAGAAGAACTCACCGGCAATTCTTCGGCTTTAAAAACAGCTCTTAAAGGGTATAACCTGACCCCTGAGGCATTTTCGCAGTTTTTAAACGCAGTCATATCTAAAATCGATGACAAATATATCCTTAACACCTCGCATACAGCCGAGCTGTTAAGTTCGGTTGTCAAGAACTTTTCCCACTTCGAACTGGTAAAGGGCGACAGCGCCACCGAATTTGGCAAAATCGCTCTTTTGGCATTGGAATACAGCAACTCCGGTGACGAAGACACCAGCAAGCACCCGGAAATAACGCGTGCAGCAGCCGCGCTGCGCACTCAAGCGGGAGCAGACAGGCTTGTTGACAAATTGCTTGATATCATCATCAACGATGTTCTCTTTGATGATATTCTTCCATCCATCAATCTGAATGATTTAGATATAATACTGCCCGGCGATGTAATGCAGAAACTTCATAAAATTGCGGGGGATAATATAAGCGTCGGCGGAATACTGGATAAAATCCTGAATTCTTCCGTTAAAATTATGAATACCAATCCATTCGTCCATGTTGACAACGGCAGAGATTTGGTCAAAGCGCTTGTATATACAGCGGGATATATGTACATTAATGACAGCGGGCGCTTAAAAGCTGCCAATTCATTCGCCGATGTAATTGATTCATTTACAAAAGATGAAAATCCGTTCTTTTGCGGTGACTTGAATGCAACACTTGAATACAAAGGCAAAGCTGCTGTGAAACCGACATCCGATAATTTCAGGCTTCCCGCCGATATCAGTATTGCCAAAGGCGCCAATAAAGGCGATGTAATAATTGAGTGGCACACCATAACGGGAATTAACAGCAGCGACATTGATCTCAATCCCCTGCCTGCCGGCGCCATCATAACACAGAATGTTGAGAAGTCAGATATTACCGTTGATGTGGTTGATTTCAATTTTATGACACTGAGCAAACCGCGAACAGTGCTTAAACATACGGTTGTCATCAGCGGGCTTGAAACGGGGCAAACTTACAGTTTCAGCATCGGCGACAAAGAAAAGGGATTAATGAGTGAAACCTCTACGTTTAAAGTCAGAGCAAACGGAGAAATCAAAACAGACGGAATAAAGGATATAAATGATTTCTTCACAAAGCTTTCGGAATTTTTAAAGAAAATATTCGAGTTTATTTTTTCATTCAACGGTATCATTAAATTGTTCACTTAACCCGATTCAACAGACAAGCCCAAACGGTTTCCGGCCGTTTGGGCTTGATACATTTTACAAATAGAAATCACATAAATTTGACTATATCCTCAATTTTTTTTCGGTTTTTTATACGCAGCTTTTCAGTCGCGGCATAACCCAAACCTATAACCAGGCGTATCCGTTTATTTTTCGGGATATCAAGCAGCTCTTTCAGCTTTGATTCGTTAAACCATCCCATAATGCAAGTTGAAAGCCCAAGTTCTGTTGCAGCCAGGCATAAGTGCGCCGCCGCGATACCAATATCTATGGGTGCAAATTCCTGATTTTTCACCTTGCCGCCGAGTTTTGCCGACAGCGTGGCATTTTCTTCCGTAACCACAACAAACGCAGGGCATTTATCCGTAAATTTATTCATTCCTAAATCCTGCAGGCACCTTGCAACTTTGGGCGGCAAATCACCGTTATTTGCGACGGTAAAACTCCATGGCTGGGAATTGCACGCGGACGGCGCAAGCCTCGCGGCTTCAATACATTTTTTTATCAATTCATTATCTACCGGCTTTTCGGCGTAATCACGGCAGCTCTCCCGCTTTGCAATCAATTCAAAAAAGTCTTTCATTTGGTTTAACTCCTTTTCTTGACAATATATTCAGATATGGTAAGATTATATCATATTCCGGTCATCAGTTAAAGAGCATAAAACCAGAAGGGGTGTCAATATGGAAAGCAAGCAAAAAAGCAAGGTTGTCCTAATCCCCTGCCATGAATACAATGGCCGACATATATATGAAGCTGTCAAGCTTGGCATAAACCTTTTGGGCGGATTTGACGCCTTTTTCAGTAAAAATGAAAAAATACTGTTAAAACCCAATCTTCTGAAAAAAGCCATACCGGAAGCAGCGGTTACAACCCATCCGACAGTTTTCGGAGCTACCGCAGGGCTGCTCCAAGAAAACGGATATACAAAACTCAGTTGGGGAGATTCGCCCGGCGTTGGCCCGCCGCATTCAAAAGTATCCGAAACAGCAGGTATTAAGCAGGCGGCCGAAGACTTCGGCATAAAGGAAGCCGATTTTGAAAACGGCGTTAAAACTGCGTTCCCCGAAGGTAAAACCGTTAACAGCTTTATGATATGCAAAGGAGCCAGAGATGCCGATGCGATCATTAACCTGTGTAAAATGAAAACCCATGCGCTTGAAAGAATAACCGGAGCTGTTAAAAACACTTTCGGCTGTGTCTATGGTATAAACAAGGGCGCTGAGCACGCGAAATATCCCGATCCTGACAGTTTTGCAAAAATGCTTGCCGATTTAAACAACCTTATCAAACCGAGGCTTCATATCATGGACGCGGTTGTTGCCATGGAAGGAAACGGTCCGGGTTCCGGCGACCCTGTTCCGATGAATTTATTGCTTTTTTCGGCCGACCCTGTGGCGTTGGACAGTGTTTTCTGCGCTCTTGTTAACTTAGACCCGTCTTTAGTACCCACCAATATTTACGGTGAAATTTACGGTGTCGGTAAATGGCACCGGGAAGATATCGAGATTATCACAAACGAAGGAAATATCAGTTTTGAAGAAGCTATTGAAAAATACGGAAATCCGAATTTTAACGTAAACCGGGGCGAATCAAAATACGGGAAGCTCAATATGTTTTCAAGGTTAACCACAAGGCGGCCTTATATTATTAAAAGCAACTGCATAAAATGCGGAATATGCGTAAGCAACTACCCTTTGGAAAAGAAAGCTCTCAGCATGAATAAGGAAAAAAACGGCTATCCGGTTTACGATTATGCAAAATGCATACGATGCTATTGCTGCCAAGAGATGTGCCCGCAAAAAGCAATTGAAGTTAAAGTTCCTTTTTTAGCCAAAATACTTGATAAAAAGTAAAAGGCTCAGCATAATAATAAACGCAAATAAGCATTTAATATATCACGAAAATATTTTGAGGGCGGACAATTTATGTCCGCCCTCTGCTAATTATAATTTCTGATGTGAATCTACATTCATTTGGAATTCGGCAGCTCTTGCCAAGTCCTCACTGTTGCCTGTAGACGCATCCTTGGAAACTTGCGAACGGCGGGACGCCAGGTCTTCATACATTTTATCACGTTTTTTGCCGGTCAAATCATAAAACAGCTTCGGGATTATCCCCAAAGAACCGGTCACAAAAGGAATTATCGTTGACATTGCAAACAAGAAATACTTCGTGCGGTCTGTCTGTTTTAAAAATCCCGCTCCCTGTTCATAACCGAATGCTTTCATTAATAGAGACCTAACCGTTGAACCGATAATCGCAACCAGTTTTGACGCAAGCCCTTTGACTGTGCTGGTCATCCCTTCCGTACGGTAACCGTTCTTCCACTCGCAGTAATCCATCGCTTCGTTATACATTTCAGTCGGTATAACACGCCTGATGCCGAAAACAAACATAAATAATGTTTCCTGCAGCATAATCGCTGCAATCATAGGACCTTTTCGCTTATATAACCCGTTCTTTATTCCGCCGATTGACCCGAAAAGAAAAACCAAAGCCATTAAAAAGTCGCCGGTATAACTGCCGACAAGCCAAAGCACTTTTGTTGAAAAATGTTTTCTTGCCCAAGGAACCCATGCAAAACTCGGGGTGGAAATAAGAGCGCCCGGAATTCCGACAATTACCTGAATGGAAGCTGTGCCCAGCACATCGATGTAATAGTTTGACAGACCGGTGCCGATTGAAAACGCTCCAAGGAAATCAGAAAGTGTCATTAATAAAATCGGTTTGTTATTAATAATCGACTTTACGCCCTGCATAATACTCGGGCGTTCAATGGACTGCATTACACGCTCGCGGGTAATAACGGAAAAATAAAGCGCGGCCGCTCCGCCAACGAGTGTTGTAAAAATACCCATAAAAACATATAGCCCTTGCATCCTGATCGCGACTGCTCCGTGATTGACAGCGTCAATCATAACGGTCATTATCAGTTCCGGAATTTTAGC